>JAFOPS010000105.1 GCA_017394205.1 Clostridia bacterium
GGCCTCGACTTGTCACAAAGCCTATTTACATGACTTCATGCTTTGAAAGGATATTTCTAGCGAGATTGACGGACTGATCCAGAAGCTCTACGAGGACAACGCCAAGGGCAAGCTCTCCGATGACCGCTATGCCACGCTGTTCATGGCCTACGAGGAGGAACAGCAGAAACTGAAAGCCGCCCTCCCCGAAATGCAGACCTATCTGGAAACCGAGACGGACAAGACAGAGAATCTGCAACGCTTCATCGACAAGGTGAAGCAACTCACCGAGATCAAAGAGCTGACGCCGGAGCTGATCCACGAATTCATCGACAGGATCGTGGTATATGCCCCGAAATACCTTGACGGGAAGCGATATCAGGTGGTGGACGTCTACTACAGCGGCGTTGGCATTCTCCGGGAGCTCAGCCCCGAGGAAATGGAAGAAGCGTTCCAGAAACGCCTTGCAAAGCAAGCGCAGGGTAAAGAAATACCGGCGTAACCATAAGGCCACGCCGATACCACATCAAACATTATTGAATTCAGATACAAGAACCGCCTTGGGGCACCTTCCTTACGGAGGGTGCCCCAACGGCGTGTCTTTCTTTTTGGAGCTGGAAACGTGACTTGAACACGCGACCTGCTGATTACGAATCAGCTGCTCTACCGACTGAGCTATTCCAGCAAATATAAAACACAAACCAGGATGATCAGCTGCTCTGCGGGCGGCCAAGAGCCGCTTGCGCGGTTGCCGCCCCGCACGCCCGCTGCGGCGGGTGTACCGACTGAGCATCCCGGCGCAAAGAGCGGCCTTTTCGGCTGCCCATATATCATAACGGATTTCTGCGGAAAAATCAAGTGTTTTCTTTTGCAAGGGCGGCGCGGATCGCGGCCACGGTCTCGGGAATGGTCTCGTGCCGGAGCTGGCGCACGTCAAAGCTGGCCAGCTTGAAGATCACCTGCATCACCGGCCCGGACAGCAGCACCAGAATGATGGTGCCGATGCCCACGCGGCCGCCCAGGATCCAGCCCAGCATGAGGGCACAGCCCTCCAGCAGCACGCGGATGCCGCCCACCGGCCACTTTTTCAGCCGTTTGGTCAGCACCACCATCAGCCCGTCCCGGGGGCCCGAGCCCAGCCGGGCGGACATGTAGACGTACATCCCGAAGGCGGCGGGCAGCAGACTGAGCACGCAGAGGATCAGCCGGGACACCAGGCTGACGGTCAGCGGCAGACCGCGGTAATCGGGCAGCAGCGCCAGCCCGGGAAACATGTCGCCGGTGCAGAAATCCACAATGTTGCCGCAGATGAGGATATTGATAAAGGTGCCGAAGCCCACCTTTTCTTTGCAAAGGACGTCGATGAGCAGAATGATCAGGCCGATGGTGATGTTGGCGCGGCCGAAGGTGACGAGATCGGCGCCGTTGGGCAGGGTGATGCCGATGTGCCCCTGCAGAAACTTCGCCATGCCGTCGTTGAGAACGTCCCAGGGCTCCATGCCCAGATCGGCCACCAGCGCCATGGCCGAGCCGAAGCTCATGATGGCCAGACCGATCAGCAGCCGGATGAATTTCAAGACGATTTTTTTCATAAAACGCCTCCAGAGGTGGAAATCGGGACTGAATATCATCATATCACAGGGATTTTCGCCCGTCAACCGAAACTTTTTCTTGACTTTTGCTGCGGGGATGTGTATCATTACTATGTTATCCTTGTCTGCATTATGTGCAGGCCATTTGTCCAAAAGGAGGTGCAAGAATCATGCCGAAAATCAACGGTAAGTACGAGACGATCTTCATCGTCAACGCCACGCTGTCTGAAGAGGATATCAATGCCGTGGTGGAGAAGTTTACCAGCCTGATCGCCGAGAACGGTGAGATCGTCAAGATCGATCAGTGGGGCAAGCGCCGCATGGCCTATCCCATTGACGACATGCCCGAGGGCTATTACGTCCTGGTGGAGTTCGACAGCAAGCCGGATTTCCCCGCCGAGCTCGATCGTATCTACAAGATCACCGACGGCATCATCCGCTCTATCATCGTCGCGAAGGAATAAGGGAGGGTAAAAGATGCTGAACAAAGCCATTCTTATGGGCAGACTGACTGCCGATCCCGAGCTTCGCAAGACGCAGAACGGAACTTCCGTCACGTCATTCACCCTTGCCGTCAACCGCAGCTACACCCGCTCCGGCGAGCAGCCCCAGACCGACTTTATCGACATCGTCGCCTGGAGGAACACCGCCGAGTTCGTCAGCCGCTATTTCGTCAAGGGCCAGCTTGTGGCCGTCGAGGGCCAGATCCAGACCCGGACCTGGGAAGACAAGAACGGTCAGAAGCGCAAATCGGTGGAGGTCGTGGCCAGCGAGGTCTTTTTCGCTGAGCCCAAGCGCGACAGCCAGCCCCGTCACGACAACGGGGGCGGCTTCGATCCCGCGGGCGCCGACTTGAGCGGCAACGAGTTTGCCGCGCTGCCCGGCGACGACAACGATCTCCCCTTTTAACCTTTTCAGAAGGAGGAACGATTCATGGAAAAAGAGAACACCAGACCCGAGCGTCCGGCCCGCGACAATCGCCGCCGCCGCAAGGTTTGCCAGTTCTGCGTGGATAAGGTCGAGAGCATCGATTTCAAGGACGCTGCCAAGCTGCGGAAGTACACTTCCGATCGCGGCAAGATCCTGCCCCGCCGTATGACCGGTACCTGCGCCATGCATCAGCGCCAGCTGACCACGGCCATCAAGCGTGCCCGTCATATCGCCCTGCTGCCCTACACCGCAGACTGAGCGCAGAAACGCACGGAAGCACCCCTCGCCTGAGGGGTGCTTTTTTGCTGCGGGAAGAGCGCCGCAGGCGGGTTTCGGTTGACATTCCGGGCCAAAACGGGTAAACTTGGAATAGCGGGAATGCTCCCGTTCAAAACAGAAAGGCAGCGTAGCGTTATGAACGATATCATCATCACCATCAGCCGTCAATACGGCAGCGGCGGACGACAGATCGGCAAGCAGACAGCCGACGCGCTTGGGATCCCTTTTTACGATAAAGAGATCATCGATCTGGCCGCCAAGGAGAGCGGCCTTGCCGTGGATTTCATCCGCGGGCAGGAGAAGCAGCTGACTCAGAGTCTGCTGTTTTCCATCGTCACCAATTTCACCACCTCCGGAAGCTCCTTCAACCCCAATATGCTTTCGCTGGCCGACCAGGTCTATCTGGCCGAGGCCAACGCCATCCGGGCGCTGGCGGACAAGGGCCCCTGCGTCATCGTGGGCCGCTGCGCCGACGGCGTGCTCAAAGCTGAAAAACCGTTGCTGCGGGTCTATATCTCCGCCGATCTGGACTCCCGCTGCAGGCGGGCCGTCAGCGAATACGGCGACAGCGAGGAGAATATCAAAAAGACCGTCCGCGACATCGACAAGCAGCGGGCGCGCTATTGCCAGTATTATTACGACCAGGCGTGGGAGGACGCGGACAATTACGATCTGTGCCTCAACAGCGACACCCTGGGCATCGAGGGCTGCGTCAGGATGATCTGCAGCGCCCGTGAGGCCCTGTCGTCAAAATGATCTGCGCGGTGCGGCGGGAGGCAAACGCCTCCCGCCGTTTTTATTCCGTTTGTTTCTCCCGCAATCGTAAATAATATGTAAAAAGGCTCCGATTGGTTTTGACAGGGCAGAGAAAAACCTTTAGAATAGAACAGGACCTTTGCGGGCGGGACCCTCCGCCTGCGCGGCGGCTCCCATCACATCGAGTTCTACTGGAGGCATTACCTTATGAAAAGTTGGCTGCAAAAAGTCTTTGCCGGAAGATACGGGGTGGATCAGCTCTCCCGTTTTCTGACGACGACTGCCATGATCACACTGCTGCTCTCGGTGTTTCTGAAGGGGACGCTGCGGTTCTTTTTCTGGCTTCTGACCATCGTGATCCTGGTGTGGGGCTATATCCGGATGTTTTCCCGCAACACCTATAAGCGCCGTGCGGAAAACAACGCCTATCTGACCCTGCGCTATCGTCTGACGGGAAAGATCACGGCCTTCCGTCAGCGCATGAAGCAGAAAAAATATTATCGCTTTTACAAATGCCCCGGCTGTGGGGTGACCACCCGCGTCCCCAAGGGCAAAGGAAAGATCCGCATCACCTGCCCCAAGTGCGGCGAGAGCTTCGTCCGCAAGAGCTGACATGTTCGGCTATGTGGTGGCCGCGAAGGACGGCCTGAGCGAAGCGGAGTTTCGACGGTATCGGGCCTGCTACTGCGGCCTCTGCCACAGGCTGAAGGAGAAATACGGCCCCGTTTCCCGCATGACGCTCAATTACGACATGACCTTTCTCATCCTGCTGCTTTCGTCGCTCTATGAGCCGGAAGAGCAGGCGGGCGAGCGCCGCTGCGCCGCCCATCCCGGCAAGCCCCAGCCTTTTTGGCAGAACGAGATCACCGATTATGCCGCCGACATGAACGTGGCGCTGACCTATTACAAGCTGCTGGACGATTGGCGTGACGAGGGCGATCGCTTCAAGCAGGGAACGGCCGCGCTGCTGAAAAAGGCCTATGAGCAGGTCAGGGAGACCCGGCCCGCGCAGTGCGCCGCCATCGAAGAGGAGCTGGACGCCCTCTCGGCGCTGGAGAAGGCCAATGATCCCGTCCCCGACCGGGCCGCCGCCTGCTTCGGACGGCTGATGGCCGCGGTGTTCCGTTTCCGGGACGACCGCTGGACGCCCGCCGTTCAAGAGACCGCCTTTGCGCTGGGAGAGCTGATCTATCTGGAGGACGCCTGCGTGGACATGGAGAAGGACGCGAAGCGCGGCCGATACAATCCGCTGCTGGCCCTGTGGGGCGAATGCCGCCCGCTGGCGGAATGCGAGCCCTTGCTGCTGATGACGGCGGCGCGGTGCGCCGAGGCCTTTGACCGGCTGCCGCTGGTGCAGGACGCCGCCATCTTGAAAAATATCCTCTATTCCGGCGTGTGGACGCGGTATCACCAGGCGCGCGTCCGGCAGGAGCAGGGGAAGACTGCCGCAGGCGAAGCCTGACGGCAGCGACCGATCCGAAAGGGGGTGCTCCCGTGAGCGATCCTTATACCATTTTGGGCGTCAGCCGCGACGCCAGCGATGAAGAAGTGAAGAAGGCCTACCGCAGGCTTGCCAAGCAGTATCATCCCGACGTCAACCCCGGCGACAAGGGCGCTGAGGAAAAGATGAAAGAGATCAACGCCGCCTACGACGCCATCAAAAACGGTCAGACCGATCCCTATGCCTCCGCGGGGCAGGGCTCCTCCGGGGCCGATCCCTATGGCTACGGTTACGGCTACGGCGGCGCGTGGCGCACCTATACCTGGGATCCCTTCACCGGGTTCCGCGAGGCGGGGAACTATTCCCGCCAGGCCGACGGCGAGACCGACAGGCTCCGCGCGGCCCGCAATTATATCGCCGTGCGGCATTATGCCGAGGCGCTCAACGTGCTGGCCGGCATCGCCGACCGCACGGCCCGCTGGTATTATTATTCCGCTGTGGCCCAGGCCGGTATGGGCAATCGGGTCACCGCGCTGGAGCATGCACGCCAGGCCTGTCGGATGGATCCCGGCAACGCCGAATACGAGACCTATCTCAGTCAGCTTGAGACCGGCGGCGCCGCGTACCGCAGCGCCGGAGGCTACACCGGCCTGAGCGTGGGCCGCTATTGCGCGGGGATCTGCCTGGCAAACATGCTGTGCAATCTCTGCTGCCGGAGCGGGCTCTGCGGCTGAAGCGGATCTGACGCCGAAGCGGGCGTGCGCTTATTGTTTTTGAAGTCAGCGGCTTCATTCGTGCGGACGCCGGGAGACGGACCCCGGTATTCGACGGATGCCGTCTGGCTTCTTTTTTGCCGAAAGCGCGGGCGGATGTGAACATTCCCTGAATTTATGTTGATTCTCGCAGGGAACTGTGATACAATATCTGTCAGAAACCGGCGCGAGCGCCGGATGCTTTAAGGGGGAATATCCTTGGATCCCGTTGGACGATGGATCATCGCAGAGATCGTATTTGTGTTTTTGGCCGTGTTCTGCTCACTGGCTGCTCACGCCGTGCGCGCCTGCAGCGAGAGCAAGCTGATCCGTGCTGCGGAAGACGGCGATAAAAGGGCAGCTAAGCTGCTGCCGACCGTTCAGGAGCCGGATGACTTCTGTGCCGCCATGCGAGTGGGCACAGTGGGATTCGGTTTTTTTGCGGTTTTCAACCCTCTGGTCCTGCGGCTGGAGGAGAAACTGCGGGCCCTGCCGCTGGGCGCGTGGCGGGGCGTGGTCACGGGGCTGTTCTGGGTCGTACTGGTGCTTCTTGCAGTGTCGCTGCTGGATTTCGCTCCCGAGCGCTATGCCTGGCATCGGTCTGAAAAAACAGCCCGCGGCGTCTTTCCCGCGGCCTATGCCCTAAGCAGGCTGCTGCATCCGCTGGCCGTGGCGCTGGTGGCCGTAGCCGGCGTGGTCATCCGGATCTTCGGCGTCAATCCTGCCGCCGAGGTGGAGGAAGTCAGCGAAGACGAGATCCGCCTGATGGTGGATGCCGGCGAAGAGAGCGGCGCCATCCAGAGCGGTGAAAAAGAGATGATCGAGAACATCTTTGAGTTTGACGACACCACCGCCGAAGAGGTGATGGTGCACCGCACCGATATGACGGTGATCTGGCTGGAGGACACCGACGAGGAGATCATCCGCACCATCGAGGAGAGCGGCCTTTCCCGCTTCCCGGTGTGCGGCGAGGACGTGGACGATATCATCGGTATCCTCAACACCCGGGATTATCTGCTCAACGGCAAAACGGACAAGCCCAAAACCTTCCGCGAGCTGCTGCGTCCGGCCCATTTCGTGCCCGAATCGGTGAAGGCCGATGTGCTGCTGCGGGAAATGCAGAAGCAAAAGATCCATATGTCCATCGTGGTGGATGAATACGGCGGCACCTCGGGCCTTGTGACCATGGAAGACCTGCTGGAGGAGCTGGTGGGCGAGATCTACGACGAGTTTGACACGGTGGAGGAGCAGGAGATCTCTCAGATCGGGGATAACCTGTGGCGCATCGCGGGCTCCGCCGAGATGGAGGACGTGGCCGAGGCGCTGGCGTTGGAACTGCCCGAAGAGGTGGAGGACGAATACGAGACCATGGGCGGGCTGGTGTTCAGCCAGCTTTCCGTGATCCCCGAAGACGGGTCGCACCCCGAGGTGGAGGTGCTGGGCCTGCACATCAAGGTGCTGGAGATCACCGATCACCGGGTCACCTGGACCCAGGTGAGCAAGCTGCCGGCCCCGCCGGAGGAAGAGGAATAAACCGAAATGCCGCTTTCCCGCAAAGAAAGCGGCATTTTTCATCTGGGGTGAGCGATATGAGCAAGGTCAAAAATATGGATATGGTCAACGGCCCGCTGCTGGGGAAGATCCTGCGGTTTTCGGTGCCGTTGATGCTTTCGGGCATGCTGCAGCTCCTGTATAACGCCGCCGACGTGATCGTGGTGGGAAAATTCGCCGGAGCCGCCTCGCTGGCGGCGGTGGGCTCCACCGGCTCGCTGGTGAACCTGCTGGTCAATCTGTTCATGGGCGTTTCGGTGGGCTGCAACGTGCTGGTGGCGCGGTATTACGGCGCCCGCAGCGAAAAAAGCGTATCTGAGACGGTGCACTGCGCCGTGGCTGCCAGCGCCGTCATCGGTCTGCTGGCCGGAGCGGTGGGACTGATCTTTTCCACGCCGCTTTTGCGGCTGATGGGCTCGCCCGAGGACGTTTTGCCGCTGGCGTCGCTCTATCTCAAGATCTATTTCTGCGGGATGCCCTTCAACATCATGTACAATTTCGGCGCCGCCGTTCTGCGGGCGGTGGGCGACACCCGCCGTCCGCTGTATATCCTTTCGGCGGCGGGCCTCGTCAACGTGGCGCTCAATCTGCTCACGGTGATCGTCTTCTCCATGGGCGTGGCGGGCGTGGCGCTGGCGACGGCGGTCTCCCAGCTCATTTCCTGCGCGCTGGTGCTGCGGTGCCTGACGCTGCGGGACGACTGCTGCCGTCTTGTGCGAAAGGAGATCCGGATCTACGGCGACAAGCTGAAGGAGATGATCCGCATCGGCCTGCCCGCGGGGATCCAGGGAAGCTTGTTTTCTCTGTCCAACGTGGTGATCCAATCCTCCATCAATTCCTTCGGCTCCACCGTGGTGGCGGGCAACGCCGCCGCGTCCAACATCGAGGGCTTCGTTTACATGGCGATGAACTCCATTTATCAGGCGAGCATCACCTTTGTCAGTCAGAACTTCGGCGCGGGCAAGCCCGAACGCATCCGCAGAGTGATCGGGATCTGCATGGTCACCGTCACCGTCATCGGCGGCACGCTGGGTCTGGCGGCCTTTTTCCTGCATCATCCGCTGCTGGGGATCTACGCCTCCGATGCCGAGGGCCTGCGGGAGCAGATCATCGCAGTGGGTTATACCCGGATGCACTATGTCTGCGCGCCTTATTTCCTCTGCGGCTGGATGGAGGTGGCGGCGGGCGGTCTGCGGGGGCTGGGGCGGTCGTGGCTGCCCACCTCCATCGCGCTCTTGGGCTCCTGCGTGTTCCGGATCGTATGGATCAACACCGTGTTCCGCGCGTCGCAGACGCTGGATATGATCTACGTTTCCTACCCCATCTCCTGGGCGGCTACCTTTGCGGCCCACATGGTCTTTTTCCTGATCGCGCTGCACGGTCTGCAGCGCCGGCTGCCGAAGCAGACGGCCTGACGGAAACGGAAAAATCAAGCGCCCTCGCGGCCGATGGCCGCGGGGGCGCTTTCTGTAAGAGATAAGAGAAAAAAGTCAGTCTCGGCGCGTCCGGGAGCTTCCCGCAACGGCGCGGCCCAAGGCAAAGAGCAGATAGCCCAGGACCCCGCCCAGCAGGTTCAGGATCACGTCGTCCACATCCACGCTGCGGCTCAAAAAGAGCTGAAGACACTCGATCCCGCAGGAAACGGACAGACACAGAAGCGCCGTTTTCCACAGCCTCCGCCACCGCTCCCACAGCAGGGGCGGCAGCAGCCCCATGGGAAGAAAGATCCCCACGTTGCCCGCCAGATTGATGAGATTCTGCTCAAACGTCCCCCTGTGCCAAAAGGCGCGGATGGTGCGAAGCGGGACCGGGTTGATGCGGAATTGCGTGTCGATGCGCATGCGGGCCGATTCCCAAAGCGGCCGCAGCCCCTGCCGGAGATCGGGCAGGGGCAGAACGGTCTGAGAGGCCAGGGCGATGAGATAAAAGGCGAACAGCGCCAAAAGCAGCTCTCGCCCGGCCCGGGGGCTCTTTTCCTTGTGCGCCAGCCAAAAGGTGCGGGCCAAAAGCCACACCGGCACGGCGAGCAGAACGTAGGGTCCCATTTCGCTGAAATAATACAGCACGGCGCTCATTTGAGCTTCACCATCTTCAAGATCCCGTCGGCGATGGCGGCGGCATATTCATCAAACCGCTCGTCCAGCAGGGCGTTGTCCGTTTCGCTGTCGATGAAGCCAAGCTCGATCAGGCAGGCGGGCATCGTTGTCCGCCCCACCACAGTGTAGCTGACAGAGGCGTTTCCCGCCGTGCCCCGGCGGACGCCGCGGTCCCGGCTGACGCCCACGTCCGCCAGCTCCTCCAGAATCAGCGCAGCCAGACGAGTCTCGGCCGGCTTGCCTTCGGATGAGATCCAGACCTCCGTACCCTGTCCGCCGCCGCTGTTGCGGTGAAAGGAAACGAAGAGCGTGGCCTTTGCATCGTTTGCGACGTCCACCCGCTGCTGCAGCTCCAGCCCGCTGTCGTCCTCCCGGGTGAGGATCACGGAGATCCTCTCTGAGCCGAAAGCATCCAGCGCGTCGCGGACGGCCAGCGCCATGGCAAGATTGTCGTCCTTTTCCAGCCGTTCGCCGGATACGGCGCCGACGTCGCCGCCGCCGTGACCTGCGTCAAGGCAAATCACAATGTGCTCGGGGATGATGAAGCGGTCGCTTTCGCCCGGATAGCGGCCCAGCCTCCACAGGAGGACCGCCGCCGCGACGCACAGCGCCGCGATAACGCACATGATCCCCAGGATCCGTCCGCGGGATGAAGCTTCCCGTTTTCCGCTCATCGTTTCGACCCCCTCAGATAACCCAGCTCCTGCAGCAGGGCAAAGGTGCGGGGCGCTTCGTCGCGGGAAAAGTCCAGCGAATAGCTCCTGGTGCGCGCATAATAGGCCGCGCTGCCCGATGTGGGAAGGGCATATTCGATCTCGATCGTATAGGCGGGCTCGCGATAGTCGGTGTAGGGATCCCACCTGCCGTAATCTCCCGCCAGAACGTCCTCCCGGATGGCGTCCAGCAGAGGCTGGAAATCCTTGGTGTTCGCATATTCGTATTGATAGGGGTCCGCCTTGGGATTCAGATCTTCCTCGTGCGCATAGACCGCAATGCTTGCCAGACGGGCGTCTGCAGGCGGAAGGATGCGATCCATCAGATGGTCCGGATCGTTGAGCAGACGGTTCAAAAGCCCGGCGGGACGGGAGGGGTCGGCCAGCTCCTGCGGCTCGCAGGAAACCTCAAAGGCGCGGCGGAGCATCCGTCCGTCGGTCAGACTGTATTCAATGGTGCAGGTGACGGTGGCGTCCTCCTCCCCGGGACGCTGCGCGGCAGACGCCTGATGGAGCGCGAGGATCGTGTCCAGCTTGGCGGGATCGTCGTCTGCCAGCCACGCGTAATAGCCGTTTTGGCAGTACACCTCTGCGCGGCTGAGCTGGTCGGCCCGGGGCACCCAGCGGCCCGCGCCGAAGACGTCGGTCTTCATGCCCACAAGGCCGGCGGTGACCACCAGCGCGAAGACGCAGAAGCCGGCGACGGTTTTTTTGTCAAACACGCGGAAGCTCTTTTTCAGCAGCATGGCCGCCGCCAGATAGCCGATGAGGCCGCCCAGCAGCAGGGAGCACAGCACGCAGATCAGCGATTCCCGCCCCTGGAAGATCACCTGATGCAGGATCCAGCCCAGCACCAGGGCGCAGCCGAAGGTGAAGCAGTATTTTGCCACGGGCCGCAGGAAGGGCACGGCGATCACGTCGCCCGCCCGCTCGGTGTCGCGGCGGCGATAAAGCAGCAGCGCCAGCACCAGCAGGATCACGCCTGCTGCGGCGTAGGCCAGCAGCATGGGGTAGCCCAGCAGATCAACGATGCGTTCTTCATTGTAATTGTAGTTGTATTCCCGGAACATGCGGACGGGCGGCGAGAGAAAGACCAGCAGGGGCTCGCCCTCGGTGAGGCCGCGGGTCAGCATCGCGGCAAAGATCCGGATCAGCGATTCGCAGACGAAGACCGCCAGATTGAGGACGGCATACAGCACCGCGTGGGTGGGCAGATTGCCTGTGAGCATGGCCAGCAGGGTGGCGAAGCAGAAGAAAAACAGATTTTGCAGGCACACCGCTCCCAACCAGCCCAACAGACAGGGCGTGGCCCCGATCAGCCCTCTGCCCATGCAGATCAGCCAAGACAGAAGGAAGACCACCACATTGGGCAGCACCGTCAGACCCAGCCCGGAAAGGGTATGCGAGAGGAACATCCCCTCGCGGCTCACGGGAAGAGCGTGATACAGGCTGGCGCTGCGGTGGTTATACAGATAGCTCCACACCGCCGCAGCCGAAAGAAAGCCGTAGATCACCGAGAAGACCACGCCGATCTGCTGGCCGAAGGGCAGGATGATGCCGCTTTCGCCCATGTTTACGATCCATTCGTCGTTTTCCCGCAGCAGGGTCAGAGGAAGCAGCAGCAGCCAGATGGCCAGATAGCTGCCCCAGATGGGCCAGTAGCGGGTGAAGTTTTTCCACATTACGGGGAGCGAAGGCTTATAGGATGATATCTTTGACCGCATAGTCTGCACCTCCCAGCTCATAGATAAAGATCTCCTCCAGCGTCAGCGGAAGGATGTCGTAAAAGATCGGATCGAGCTCCTGCACCACCTGTGCGGCCCGCGCTTCGCCGGCGCGCAGGATGTAGGTGTTGACCTTGCCCGTGACGCTGTGATGCAGCACGGGCAGATCGCCGGGCAGCGATGCGTCCTCGGTGCGGAAGACCACCTGCAGCTTGACGAAATTGTCCTGCAGCTGGCTCAGCGTCCGCTCCAGCAGCAGCCTGCCGTGGTCGATGATGCCCACATGATCGCACACGTCCTCCAGCTCCCGCAGGTTGTGGGAGGACACCACCACGGTAACACCGCTCTTCTCCACATCGCTCATGATCAGACTCCAGAGCTGCCGCCGCATCACGGGATCCAGACCGTCCACCGGCTCGTCCAGCAGCAGGATCTCGGGGCGCAGGCTGAGAGCCAGCCAGAAGAAGGCCTGCTTCTGCATGCCCTTGGAAAGATGCCGGATGGGCTGCCGGGGGTCGATGGGGAAGACCGACGCCAGCTTGTCGAACAACTGGGGATCAAAGGTGGGGTAGAAGCCCTGATAAAAGCGTTTCAGATCCTTCAGACTGGCCGAAACGAAATAATAAAGATCATCGGGAATATACGCCATACGGCTTTTGACGGCGGGGTTTTCCCACACGGGCTGCTCCTCGATGAGGATCTGCCCGCTGTCGGGACGGTAGACCCCCGCCAGACACCGCAGCAGGGTGGATTTGCCCGCGCCGTTGGGGCCGACCAGCCCGTAGACCGAGCCCCGCGGCACGTGCAGGCTCAGCTCCTGCAGGGCGGGCGTCCGGTCAAACCGTTTGGTGAGATCGCGCACTTCAATCATGTTGTTCTCCTTTCCGGATGTGCATAAGAAGCTCATCCTCCGAAACGCCGGCGAAGCGAAGCTCCTCGGCGGCGGCATCCAGCTGCTGCCAGAGCGCCCGGATGCGGCTTTGCTCCACGGCGGCGATCCGGGCAACGAAGCTGCCCTTGCCGGGCAGAGTGACGATATAGCCTTCGTTTTCCAGTTCCCGGTAAGCCCGCTGGATGGTGTTCGGATTGATGGCCAGCTGAATGGCCAGTTCCCGCACCGAGGGGAGCTTTTCGCCGGGGGCCATGGCGCCCGACACGATCAGCCGCCGCAGGTTTTCCATGATCTGCTCATAGATGGGCCGCGGATCGTGGCTGTTCAAACGGATCATAAACCTCCTCCTGTCAAACCAGTATGAAATGGGACAACTGTATCAACTGTATTAACACAATTATAGCGCGTGAATGCCGTGAGTCAAGACGGATGGGAGCGATTTAAGAAAATCTTCAGAACGAAAATCCGCCGCCGGAGCGTTCCGGCGGCGGAGGGAAAAGGCGTTATTGCTTCTTTTTGCGCTTTGCCAGCAGCAGGGCCGCGGCGGCCATCAGGATCGCCGCGGGGATCAGCAGCAACAGGGGCGAGGTCGCGGCGTCGGCGCCGGCCAAAAGAGCGGTTTCCCGCACGTTGCCGAAGGCATCCTCCAGCACCAGCGTGCCCACCCGGTCGCCCGCCTTCACCGAAAAGGGCTTCTTGTCCAGCACTACCCGGGCCGAGGGCTCGCCCTCCTCCACGGTAAAGGGCGGCTTGGTAAAGGAAGGGATCGTGGGCATCGCCGCCGACAACAGGCCGCCGTTGAGGCTGTCGCCCTTTGCGTAAAGAGAGCGGGACCAGCTCAGGGGAGTGACCGCCGCGTCGGCGGCCGCCAGAAGGTCGGTCCTGCGGTCGTTGCCGAAGCAATCCCTCAGCGAAAGGCTGCCCACCCGGTCGCCCGCCTTGACGGCGAAGCCGGCGTCCTTCAGCGTGATCCGGGGCATCGTGCCCTCGCGGGTGAGGATATAGACGTCGCTTGCGGCCACCAGCGGCAGATTCTTCACGGGGCTGAGCGCGGTGGACGTCACGGCGACCTGCTCGCCCGCGGCAAAGCCCTCTTTCCGGAACGAGCGGGCCCACACCATCAGATCGTGGGTGTCCATATAATGCCCCTCCAGCCACGAGCCGTCGGGCTGCTGCTCATCGTGGGCGTGCATTACCACACTGTAAAAGGTCAGATCGTCGTGCACCATGCAGCAGGCCAGATTGTTGCCCGCCAGGCTGATATAGCCGGTCTTGATGCCGATGATATCTTCGGAAAAGCCGGTGTCGTAGCGGCTCACGCCCTTGGGACTCATCACCCGGTTGGTGGTGGAATAGCGGATGGCATAGGGCCGGATGCTGTTGGCGGGGAGATAGCCCTGCTTGGAGCTGACGATCTTGCGGAAGTTTTCAAACTGCATGGCGTAGCGGCACAGAATGAGCATGTCCTCACAGGTGATGCGGTTGAGCTCCGAGAGGCCGTGAGGGTCGTCGTAATGGGTGTGGGTCATGCCCAGCTCCTTGGCCTTGTTGTTCATCATGGTGATGAAGTCCGGGATGCTGCCTGCCACATATTCCGCCAGAACGGTGCCCGCCTCGTTGCCCGAGGGGATGAGCAGATAATTCATCAGATCCCACACCGAGAGCTCTTCTCCCGCCATCAGATGATTGTCGGTCATCCAGTAGCAGTATTGCAGGGAAACGGCGTCGGAAGAAACCGTGGTGCTGCCCTTGAGCTCCGGATCGTGCTCCAGCACCAGCACGGCGGTCATCACCTTGGTCATGCTGGCCGGCGGGTTGGTATAATCCGGCTTTTTGGCGTAAAGATAGGTGTCCGTGCTCTCTTCATAAAGAAGCGCCATGGAGGAATTGGTGATCACGGGGCGGGCGGGGAGCTCCTCTGTTTCTCCCTCGGCAAACGCGGGGACCGCGGCCATGATCAGCAAAAGGCAAAGAAACAGACAGGCGATGCGGTGTTTCATGGGAAGATGCCTCCTTGATTGGGAACTTGGTAGGAATCATCGGATGTTGCTATTGTAACACGATGAAGTAACGTCGTCAACAGGCTCTGCGATTTGCTTTTTTCCCTGTTTTGTGCTATCATTTCGTGAAAAAGGAGGCGGAAGCATGCCGGACCGACGTTATTACGAGGCCTACGACGCGCGATACCGCGCCGCGCATGCCATGGGTATCCGCTGGCTTGGCGATGCGCCGACCCCCATCGTGGGCGAGATCCTTTCCCGCTATGGGATCGACAGGGACGCGGCCATGCTGGAGCTTGGCTGCGGCGAGGGACGGGACGCCGGCCCGCTGATGGAGGCGGGCTGCGATCTTCTGGCCGTCGATATTTCTCCGGAAGCCGTGGCGGATTGCAAAAAACGGTATCCGGCCTATGCAGACCGGTTTCGGACGCTGGATTGCGTGCGGGGCAGCCTGGAGGGAGCGTTTGCCTTTCTTTATGCGGTGGCGCTGCTCCATATGCTGGTGGAGGATGCGGACCGAAAGGGCTTTTACCGCTTCGTGCGGGAGCATCTTACGCAGGACGGCCTTGCCCTGATCTGCACCATGGGCGACGGCGAGACCGAGCGGCAAAGCGACCCCGGCGAGGCCTTTTCGCCGGTGGAGCGGACCCACGGAGCACAGCGGGTGGTCGTGGCGGCCACCTCCTGTCGGACAGTGTCCTTTGAAACCCTTTTGCGCGAGCTGCGGGAAAACGGCCTGAGCCCTGTGGAAACGGGGATGACGGAGGTGCCCGGCGAGTTTTCGCAGCTGATGTACGCCGTTGTCCGGCGGGATCGATAAAAACCGCCCCCGGCCGCAGCCGGGGGCGATCGGTCAAACGGAGAGAGCCGCCTGCGGGCGGATTCTTTATTGCCGCATCTCTTCGATGTGATAGACGTAATCCAGCGCAGACAGCGCTTCGATGATCTCACTGTGGGTCTTATACTGCTTGAGCTCCTTGCTGTGAACGGAGATTGCCACCGTATAGACCGCCAGACCGGAGTTGGCATAGGCGGGATTCAGCTCAATGTCGTCGATGGTCATGTTGAGCTTGCGGATGGTGGTGACAAAATCCTGCAGACGGGCGCTGGAGGTGAGCTCCAGATGGACCTCGAAATGGTTGGAGCGGTTGTTCAGAAAGGCCTCCAGCGCGGGGAAGAGCGCCAGCCCCGTCAACAGCGCAAGAAAGGCGATGAGCGCCAGCGTATAGCATCCCGCGCCCAGCGCCAGCCCGATCATCCCGCACACCCAGAGCCCCACCGAGGTGGTGAGGCCCTTGATCTGACTGCGGGAGCTGAACAGGACGGAATTGACGCTGATGACGGCGCCGGCGATCACCGAGGCCGCCGAGAGCAGCGGCAGGCCGCCGGAGGAGCGGCCCGCGAGAAACACGTCCAGCAGCATAGCCGCCGTAGAGGCCAGCGACATCAGCAAAAAGGTCCGCAAGCCGGCGGAATGACGCTTGCTGGAGCGTTCCCAGCCGATCACGGCGGCGAAAAGCACCGACAGGGCGATCCGAAACAGGATCGAAGCGGTGTTCAGTTCCACGGCCCATTGGCCGAGAAGGGTCCCGATGGGATCCGAGGGATAGATCATGTTCTCCACCTCCGACGAAAACCGGTTTGATTATAGCGATAACGGTGCATCTGCTCGTAATATTCCTCCGCCGCCTCGGTAAAGGCGGTCTCTTCCTCATTGATCGGGTGAGCGGGGATCTCGGCCTGAATGGCCTGGATCCGTTCGATCAGCAGCTCCAGCGAGGTCTTGCTTCCACCGTCGGGCCGCACCTCGGGCACGGGGGCCAGCTCCTCCAGCGTGTGGGAATACGATCCCGAGCGGAAGAGCGCCAGCTTTGCCATGCCCGGCCCTGCCAGCTCATAAAGCACGCTGGAGGACAGGATCACGGTCTGCAGCGTGCTGCCCGCTTCTCCGCCCAGCGTCCGCGCTCCCAGCGCCGCCAGGCCGATGGCCACCCCCGCCTGTGGCACCAGGGCAAGTCCCAGCCAGTCCCGGGTCTTCCGCCCTTTGCCCGCGAGGGCGCAGCCGGCAAAGGCGCCCAGATATTTGCCCGCGATCCGGAAAAAGAAGTACAGAACGCCGATCAGCAGCAGAGGATGGCTGCCCATGGCGCCGGCCTGCGTCAGCGCGCCAAGCTCGAAGGAGATCCCCGACCGGACGAAAAACAGCAGAAGGATGGGCGGGCTGAAATAATTGAGCTGCTTGAACAGCTTGTCGTCGCGCGCCAGATTGCGGTAGATCATGCCCATGGACATACAGCCCAGCAGGGGAGAAATATCCAGCAGGGCGCATACGCCGCAAAAGGCGAACAGCAGCGCCAGCGCGATGATCAGCCGATTGTCGGTAGAGCGCTTTTGCGGGATGAGCAGCTTGAGAAACCAGCCGAACAGGCCGCCCAGGGCCAAAACGGCGGCGTTTTTCGCCAGCGGCAGCAGCACCGCGCCCGCGCGGAAGGCTTCGCCCGAGATGGAGGACAGCGCCACCGACACCGCCACGCTGTATGCCACAAGACCCACGATATCGTCCAGCGCCACCACCTGCAAAAGCGTTTCGACAAAGTCGCCCCGGGCGCCTGTCTGACGGATGGTCATCATGGTGGAGGCGGGCGCCGTGGCGGCGGCCAGCGCCGCCAGAACGACGGAAAAGGCCAGCTCCAGCCGCAGGATCCAAAACGCCGCGGCAAAGACGAAAAGCGACGCGGTCAGCGATTCTGCCAGCGTGATCACCACGGCCTTGCTCCCGCTGCGCCGCAGGGCGGAGAACTCAAAGAACTCGCCTGTGCTGAAGGCGATGAAGGCCAGCGCGATATCGGGCAGGAATTCGGTGCGTTCCACCATAACGCGGGGAATCAGATCAAGACAATAGGGGCCCAGCGCGATCCCCGCCAGGATATAGGCGGTGACATTGGGCAGCCTGACGCGCTTGGTAAGGCGCGTCATCAAAAAGCCCGTGAGCAGCATCAGCGCCAGCGCGATGATGACCGCGGCGGTGGGAGACGTGATCCCCCATTGCTCCAATCTTGTCTCCGGCATAGGATCACCTCCCTTTTCCCGACGGATGCAAAAAATGACGGATGCAAAAAATAAAAGAGTGCCCATAACCTGCTTGTTATGAACACCGGATGGCCTGCCTGCTTTAAGGTTGTTACATGATAGCACAAAAGAAGACCGCCGTCAAGCAGATAAACGTGAATTCTCAGACGTCGGCTCCGAAAGCTGATTTGACGGGCAAAACGGCCGGCGCAAGGGCTTGTTGCGCCCGCTTCCCGCAAAGAGGGAACGTCTGCAACGAATAGTTGCGTGACTTTTTGTGAGAGATGTGTTAGGATAGGACCATCGAAGACAACCGAGCCGCTTCGCGGACGGATGAAGGAGGAATTATCATGAAGCGCAAATGGATCGGACTGGTGATGCTTTTCTGCCTGGTCTGGATGATGGCGATACCCGCCGCTGCCGGCGGCCCCACCAGAGGGGGAAGCTATCATGCCCCTGCAGTCACGATCATCACCGAGAACGCGCCCCGGGATCTGGAGATCACGATGAACATCCATCGGCATAACGGCACGGTGGTCCCCACGCAGCTGGAGAAAAAGACCAGAGTCTGGGAGCAGCAGTTCCGGCTTTACCGCGCAGGCGTTTTCGGCATTGACCAATGGTATGGGAATGCTTATGACTTGAAGGACGCCGAGCTCGTGCTTGTCTCCGGCGGCAAAGAAACGGTGATCCCCCTTTCTCAGGAGCTCACCGATCGGATGAACTACAACGACATCCTCACCCTTGATTACCGCGCGGGAACGGTCAGCCTGGGCGCCGCAGTCTGGCGCGGTCCGCTGATGCTGGCGATGCGGCTGATCGTGGTGACGGCGCTGGAAGTGGTGATCTTCCGCCTGTTCCGCTATCGGGAAAAGAGGAGTCTGCTGATCGTTGCCGCGGTGACGCTGGTCACTTTCGGCCTGCTCAGCATCTATACTTACAACTGGCTCAATTCCGACCCCAGACGCCTCATCCTTTACATCCTGTTCTCGATCATCCTGCTGACGGTGCAGACCCTGGTCTTTGTATCTTCGGTGGAGGAAAACTATCGGGACAAAACGCTGACCACTACGATCTGGGCCTCGCTGACAGCCCTGGTCGCCAACTATGCCATGCTGGTCCTCCTTCCCGTATAACGGGAAAGAGCCTGTTCTCCTACGAAAAGCAGGCAGACACGAAACCGTGTCTGCCTGCTTTTTTTCAGGCGGGAAAAAACGAGCAAAAGCGATGCGGGAATGCTTGACAAGAATATAACGATGCAGTATACTTTTTTTATAAACACGTTCATTTTGCGAGGTGCCTATGCCGAAAATCATCGAAAACGTCCGCGAACGGGCTGTGACAGAGGCGCGGCGGATCCTGGAAGAAGAGGGCTATGGGGCCATGACGATCCGGGGCGTGGCCAAGGCTCTGGGGATCGCGCCCGGCACGATCTACCACTATTTTCCCTCCAAGGAGACCCTTGCCGCCTGCGCGATGCTGGAGGACTGGAACCAGCGGGCGGAAAGTCTGGAGGAGAATTGCATCGGCCGGACGGCGGAGGAAACGGTCCGGATCCTGTTTTCCATGGTGCGGTCGTTTACCGAGGCCCATGTGCGCTCCTGGACCGAATACGAGCCGGAGGGCGGCAGGATCGCGATCCGGCGGCGCTATCATGCCGTTTTGGTGGAGCAGCTGAGCCGGCCCATCCTGCGCGCCATGCCGCCGGAGCAGGCCGAGGCAAAGCCGTGGCTGGCGTCCTTTCTGGCCGAGCTGACCCTTCGCTTCGGGTCGGACGGGACGAGCGCCTACGAGGTCATCGAGCCCGCCGTCTCCGCGCTGCTGCGGTGAGCAAAAGCGGACTGGATCTCCGAACGCGTTGATTCATCGTTTGTTCAATGACAAAATATATTTTTTCAGGAGGCAGTATGAGCAGCTTCAAAGATTTGCGGATCGTAGACAATTTCTATCAGACGTCCCTCTTTTTCCCCATGCCGACGGTGCTGATCAGCACGCTGACCGCCGACGGCAGCACCAGCCTCGGCCCCTACAGCCTGGTCCAGCCCTATTACGTGGCGGGCAAGGAGTATTATGCCATGCTCCTGAACTGCCGCAATTCCTCCAACACCGCGCAGCACATCCTGCGGACAGGAAAATGCGCGATCAATTTCATCCCCGACGACAGAAAGTATTTCAAGGAGGCGGTGCGTCTGGGCTGGCCCGGCGACACCCCCGCCGAAAAGATGAAAAACTGCAGCTTCACACTGGAAAAGGGCCTTGCGGAAGAGGACGAGGGGCCCCGGCCGCTGGTGGTCCAGGAGGCCTTTCAAGTGATCGAATGCACCTGGATGCGGCATCTGGACGGCGCCGACCGGGATGAGCCCGGACAGCTGGAGGGCTACGAGCCGCCGTATCACGACTTCAACGGCATCACCTCCAAGTTCGGCGCCACCTTTATCCTGCGGGTGGATAAGATCCTGATGAAGGAGAAATATTACAACGCCATCATCAACGGCGTCACCGCCAGGGATTTCCCGCCCGTCCCCGTGGATTACGGCTATCGGGATTCCAAGAATTTCTGGTATACCCGCTTTCCCGGCTTCGGGAACCTGCGGGGCGCCATCCCCGAGCTGCTGCCCATGCGCGCCACCACCGTGAGCAGCGTCCAATATGCCGCCGACCGCATCGATCCCACCGTCAAGTTCACGGAAGAGGCCTGCGCCAAGCTGGTGAACGTGCCCCGGATCTTTTTGCCCGTGGTGCTGAAGGGGTGCGTCGCGTGGGCGAAGGAAAACGGCGTGACCGAGATCACGGCGGAGCACATGGACATCATCAACGACAAGCGGGCGAAGGAAAAGGATAAAAAGTAAAGCGTTTTCAAAGATCGGAAAACTATTTTGGATCACATAAGGAGGAACAAATCATGAAAGTCGTATTGGCAGGCGCGTTCGGACATTTGGGCGAGGATATCCTGCGCTCGCTGGTGAGAGCCGGACACCAGGTGGTGGCGGCGGATATGGTCACGCGGGAGCTGGCCGACTGCACGGGCTATACCCCCGTCAAGATCAACATGACCGACCGGGCGGCGCTCAAGGGCCTGTGTGACGGTGCGGATGTAGTCATCACCACGGTGGGCTTGACCCGCACCAGCGCTACGCTGACCAACTATGACATCGACTGGGGCGCCAACAAAAATCTGGTGGACGAGGCAGTTGCCGCCGGCGTCAAAAACTTTGCCTATATCTCCGTCCTGAAGGCCGATAAAGCGCCCAACGTCCCCATGCTGGACGCCAAGGCCAAGCTGGAGGCCTATCTGAAGCAGAGCGGCATGACCTGGGTGATCTTCCGGCCCACCGGATATTTCTACGACATCGCCAAGGTCTTCATGCCCATGGTGGAAAAAGGCAAGGTGACCCTGCTGGGCAAAAAGCCCGTGCACGCCAACGTGGTGGATACGCCCGATTTCGCCGACTTCATCGTGGAGCACATGACCGATGAAAACAAGACCTACGACGTGGGCGGCAAGGAGACCTATTCTTATGAAGAGCTGGCGAAGATGTTCTTTGCCGCCGCCGGGAAAGAGCCGGTGATCAGCTATGCGCCCACCTGGCTGTTCGACGTGCTGGCCTGGGTGAACAAGCTGAAGAAAAACGGCAAGGAGGCCATCATCAAATTCTCCAAGTGGACGCTGACCGAAGAGATGGTGGGTGACACCAAGGTGGGCGAGCACAGCTTCGCGGAATACATCAAGAATTGCTATCGGAAATAAACAGGGAGGATTGGTTATGATTTTTCCCGCACTGACCTGGGTGCTGCTGGCGGTCTCCGCCGTTTTGTGCGCCGTCGGTTTTTATAAATTCGTCTATTTCATGTCGGTGGGCTATGGCCTTGCCGTGGCGGGGATCGGCGCGACGATCTTCATCATCGCGCTGACACGGGGCGACCTGACGCCGGCCATGGCCGTCCTCTGCCTGCTGGCGGTGGTTTATGGCTTCCGCCTGGGCGGCTTTTTGCTGATCCGCGAGATCAAAAGCGCCGCCTACCGCAAGACCCTCAACGCCCAGACCGACAAGCCGGTGTCTCTGCCCGTCAAGGTGGTCATGTGGCTCTTTTTGGCGGTGCTTTACGTGATCCAGACCTCTGCGATCTGGTATCGGGAGGCCACCGCGCCCCATGGCGATCCGGTGTTTGCCTGGATCGGCGCCGCCGTGATGGCGGCGGGCATCCTGCTGGAGGCCGCGGCCGACCGGCAGAAGAGCGCCGCGAAAAAGCGCGATCCCGGCCGTCCTGCCATGACGGGGCTTTACAAGCTGTGCCGCTGCCCCAACTATTTCGGCGAGATCCTGTTCTGGACCGGCGTGTTCGTTTCCGGCTGGAGCATCCTGAAGGGCGCCCAGTGGGCGGTGGCTGTCATCGGCTATGTCGCCATTTTCTTCATTATGGTCAGCGGCGCCAAGCGGCTGGAAAAGCGGCAGAACAAAAACTACGGATCGATGCGTGAATACCGGGACTATGCCGACAAAACGCCGATCCTGATCCCCTTTGTGCCGATCTATCATCTGGTGAAGGACGAGAAGGAGGGAAAGAAATCATGAGCGTGCCGATGGCACTGCTGGACTTTGTCCCTGTGATCCTGTTTCTCATCGCGGCCGTGGTGCTGCAGCGGGGCCTGTATGCCGTCATGAGCAAGGGCGCCTTCGCGCTGTTTTCCGCGGGCACCATCATGGTGATCGCGGCCGGCCTGATGAAAGCGTGCTGGAAGCTTCTTTACGGAGCGGGGATCTGTGATTTTCAGCGGCTGAACCAATGCTTTTTCCCCATGCAGTCCGTGGGCTTTCTGCTGGCGGGCGTTTCTGTGGCGGCCCTGCTGTTTTTCCCGCAGAACAAGGGAAGCGAGCGGCTCCTCGCCGCGGCGCCGGCCCTGTTTTCGGGGACCATGATCTTCGTTTCACTGATGGTCCTGGGCTGCCTGGGCTTTTGCGGCGGATTGGGGATCCTGGCTGCCAAGCGGAAAAAGATCGGAGCGGCCGTTTTGTTCTGGGTGGCCTTTGTTTTCATGCTGATGATGGGGTATCTTTCCTCCCGTGATTTTACACAGGCCTCCATGAACTGGATCGCGGAGGGCGTCAATCTGGCAGGACAGGCTGTATTGCTTGCAGCCGCGCGAAAACTGGTAAAGGAATGAAGGACCCGATCTGATCGACCGCAAAAAACAGGCCGCAGGCGGGCGTTGCGTCGGCAGGCCGCAGTTAGCAAAAGAGGATATTCCCGCCGCGTTCCTGCGTCATTATCCTGCCTACAAAGCGGGGCGGCTGAATGTCAGCGAATTGGCGCGGGTCTGTGATTTGAGCAGAACGACGGCATACAAATACATTGGGCTTTTGGAAGGGTAAAGCGGTAGGGAGTCTTTCGCTCCCTACCGCCTATTCGTTCCATTTCAGGTTGTTATTTTGCTGTGTTGTCTTTAATTGCTTGAAGGAGTTCAATGACTTCGGCAAAACCTCTGACGAAAATGAACGTAATTAAGGCTCCAATACCGCCAAGGAACTGTCCTAAATACCAATCAAGTTCAGAAATGCCCCAAATCACCAAAATCACACCACCCAAAAGAATGATGTATGCGATAATCCTAAGGATTTTTGCGATTCTGTTTTTCATTTTTTCACCTCGCTTTCTTCTATAAGTTTGCGCTTTTAGGGAATAAAAAAGTGGCGCAGCCGAAGCCGCGCCACGAAAAACGCAAGCCCCGATTGCTGCCACGCAATTTCAACCACACCATAGGTATGCCGAAGAGGGTATGCGTTTTTACCGAAAGTAAAAACACACACCTATGGTGTAATCGAAATATGAAATTGCGTGGCATCTTCATAATATCACGCCAACGCCGAAAAAACAATCCCTAAATCCGTGAACTGCCTGCTTTTTTTCTGCCTCTCCGTGTGCTATGATGATAGCAATCCAACAGCGGAGGGGCAGACGATGAACAGGAACAACGGCAGGAAGATAGCGGAGCGTTTGATGCTCTTACAGGACTATTTCATTAAGAACGCCGACAAGACCCACGCTGTCAGTATGGAGGCGATACGCCGCTACTATTTGGAGAATGGCATAGAGGGAGAGAACAGCGAGCTTGTGAATATCAAGACCGTCTATCGTGATTTGGATGCTCTTGGAGCCTATTACGGGCTTGATATTGCTTACAGCGAAAAGCACAAGGGCTATATCCTGCGCAATCCCCCCTTTGAAGCCTACGAGCTGCGCCTGATTGTGGATAGTATCCAAGCCTCCAAGTTCATCAC
>JAFOPS010000106.1 GCA_017394205.1 Clostridia bacterium
CTTTGGCAATTTCATAAGCTTCCTCCTTATTTCCCGACGCAGAAGCGTCCGAAGATCTCATGGGCAAGGTCGGCCGAGGCCGTTTCGCCGGTGATCTGACCCAGGGTGTTGACGGCCCGCTCGGCGTCGGAGAGAAAGGCGTCGGCCGTCATGCCGCACTCGGCGCTCTCCAGCGCGCAGCGCAGATCGCCGGCGGCCTGCTCCAGCAGACGGGCCTGCCGCGCCGAGGTCACCAGCACCTCCTGCGGCGCGGGGGCAAGCTTTGCCAGCCAGGCGGAGAGCGTCTCCACCTGTCCGCTCACGGCGGACAGCGTAAAGGCCGCCGACAGGGGATATTCCCCCAGGATCGCCTCCGCCGAAAGGGGGCTCTCGCCGAACAGATCGGCCTTGTTCACCACCAGCGCCGAGCAGGGGCTTTGGGCCGCCAGCGCCAGCGCCTCCCGGTCTTCGTCCGAAAGGGGGGCGGAGCCGTCGATCACGCAGACCACGGCGGCGGCCCGCTTCGCGGCCTCCTTCGCCCGCTCCACGCCGATGCGTTCGGCCTTGGAATCGCTCTCCCGCAGACCCGCCGTGTCCAGAATGCGGATGGGCGCGCCGCCGCAGGAGATCACCTGCTCCAGCACGTCGCGGGTGGTGCCTGCCTCGTCGGTGACGATGGCCCGTTCGGCTCCGGCCAGGGCGTTGAACAGGGTGCTTTTGCCGCTGTTGGGGCGGCCGATGATGGCCACGGGCACGCCCTCGCGCACCAGACGGCCCCGCTGAAAGCCCTGATACAGGGCGTCGAGCCGCGTTACGGCGCTTTTCAGCACGCCGCAGGCGTTTTCATAGTCAAAGGGGGCCAGATCCTCGTCGGTGTAATCGCAGACGGCGTAAAAATGGGCCAAAAGCGCCAAAACGTCCTCCCGCACGGCCCGGATCCTGCCGCCCACGCTGCCCGAAAGCTGGGCCGCGGCGGCCTTTGCCCCCAGCTCGCTCTGGGCGTGGATCAGATCGGCCACCGCCTCGGCCTCGGTGAGATCCAGCCTTCCCGCCAAAAAGGCCCGGCGGGTGTATTCGCCCGGCGGCGCGGGCACGGCGCCCAGCGCGTAGCAGTGCTCCAGCAGCGCCGCCGCCACCGCCTGGGACCCGTGGGGGTAAAACTCCACCAGATCCTCGCCGGTGTACGAGCTCTCGGCGGGGAAATACGCCGCCAGACAAAGGTCCAGCAGGGCGCCGTCCTTCGCCGTCAGGCGGCCGTAGCGCATGGCGCGGGGCCTCCCGCCGCTGAGAGGGGCGCCCTTTGCGGGGAAGAAGACCCGGTCGGCGATGGAAAGCGCCTCCGGCCCCGAAAGCCGCAAAATGGCGATGGCGCAGGGCATCGAGCCGCTGCTGCACGCCGCGATGGTCGACGGCATGGAAACTCCCTCCTTTGCGCATAATACTCTACTCTATCTTACCACAAGTTTTTCCGTTTGGGAATGGCGAAACGGTTGCTTTTTGTAAAAAAAGAGCTATAATAAAACTAACTTATTCTGAACGGAGGAACCGCTATGAAAAAGCTTTTCGCGGAATTCAAAGAGTTTATCGCCCGCGGCAACGTGATGGACATGGCCATCGGCGTCATCATCGCCACCGCCTTCGGCAAGATCACCACCAGCCTGGTGAACGACGTGTTCATGCCGTTTTTGGGCTGGATCTTCGGCGCCCGTGACATGACCGCGCTGAACGTTGTGGTCCGGCCTGCCGAGGTGGACGCCGCCGGCGAGGTGGTCAAGGAGGCCATCACCATCGGCTTCGGCACCTTTGTGGGAACCATCATCGACTTTATCCTGGTGGCGCTGGTGGTCTTTGCCGTGGTCAAGGCCCTGAACAAGATGAAGAAAAAGGAAGAGGCTCCCGCCGAACCCGAGCCCGAGAAGCCCGATCCGCAGCTCGAGCTGCTCACCGAGATCCGCGACCTGCTGAAGAAATAAGAAGCTCCTCTGAAAAGCGCCGCTTTTGCGGCGCTTTTTTGCGTCTGCGGCCCGGGCCGCCGCGCCTTGCGCCGGGGAGCGGTTTGCTTTGAGAACCCGCCCGAACAAGGCCTTTTTTGCCGTCGAACGGAAGCTGCGTCAGCCATGCCGCGCTCACAGCTCCACGCGCTGTTGGCTGGAAAGGCGAATTGAAGCAAAACGATATATGAACAGGATTTTACGATTCGCAAAAATCGGTAATTTCCGGAAAAACGGAAAATCAAAGAAAAAATCACATTTCCCAACCGCAAGCGGCGGCGTTCGGCAAATTTTTCCGTTTCCCGATGGTAAGATGGAGAAAAGGAAAGGAAGTGCGCCCATGTCGTGGATCCAAAGTAAGGGGCCCAAGCCCCCGTCAAAGGAGTTTCGCCGCATCTCCATCCGGCAGATCCGGAAAAACCCCAACCAGCCCCGCAAACGCTTCGACCCCCAGGCCTTGCAGGAGCTGGCCGAAAGCATCCGCCGCTACGGCGTCATCACGCCCCTCACCGTCCGCGAGACCGACGAGGGCTATGAGCTGGTGGCGGGCGAGCGGCGGCTGCGGGCAGCGTCCATCGCGGGTCTCAGCGCCGTGCCCTGCTACGTGGTCAAGGCCTCCGACCGGGACAGCGCCCTGATGGCGCTGCTGGAAAATTTGCAGCGAAAGGATCTGGACTGCTTCGAGGAGGCGGCGTCGCTGCAGCGGCTGTGCCGGGATTATCACATGACCCAGCAGGAGGCCGCCGAGCGGGTGGGCAAGACCCAGAGCGCCGTGGCAAACAAGCTGCGCCTTTTGCGCCTGAGCCCCCGCGTCACCGAAACCGTGCGGCTCTACGGCCTCTCCGAGCGCCACGCAAGGGCGCTTTTGCGGCTGGAGGACGAGCCGCGGCAGTTGACCGCCGCCACCCAGATGGGCAAAAAGCAGATGACGGTGGCCCAGGCCGAGGCCCTGGTGGAAAAGCTGCTGACGGAAAAGCCCCGCGGCCGCCGACAGGGCTATATCAAGGACGTGCGCCTGCTGTGCAACACGGTGGAGCGGGCGGTGCGGCTGCTGCGGGAAACGGGGATCCGCGCCGACTGCGCCCGCCGGCAGGAGGGCGACGTGCTGATCCTCACCGTCCGGGTGGAGGGCGCTGCCGCGCCGCAGCGGGAAGCGGCGGGATGATGTTTCACGTGAAACAGCTCTCGTTTGTCCCGAAAAACGTTTCACGTGAAACATTCGCCGGAAAAAAGCGCCCATCGGGCGCTTTTTTCTTGCATTTCGGCAGACAGGTCGATATAATAAGGAGGTAAGCAACGGAAGGGGGGAGCCCATGGCAAAGATCGTGGCTGTGGCCAACCAAAAGGGCGGCGTGGGAAAGACCACCACCGCCGTCAATCTGGCCTGCTGTGTGGCCGCGGCAGGCAAAAGGGTCCTGCTCTGCGACCTGGACCCCCAGGGCAACGCCAGCTCGGGCGTTGGAGTGACCGCCGAAGCGGGCAAAACCACCTATGAATGTCTGCTGGGCGAGGCCGAGGCGGTCGATTGTCTGGTGAGGACCAAATACTGCACCGTTCTGCCCGCAGATATCCGTCTGGCCGCCGCCGAGCTGGAGATCAGCGACCTTCCCCAGCGGGAGCGCCGCCTCAAGCGGGCGCTGGACAGCGTGAAGGAGGGCTTTGATTATATCTTCATCGACTGCCCGCCCAGCCTCGGCCTGCTCACCGTGAACG
This sequence comes from Clostridia bacterium, assembly GCA_017394205.1. Lineage (GTDB taxonomy): Bacteria > Bacillota > Clostridia > Oscillospirales > Butyricicoccaceae > UBA4644. The sequence goes on from JAFOPS010000106.1 coordinate 3,684, forward strand.
CGCTTGCCGCCTGCGACACCGTTTTGGTGCCCATGCAGTGCGAATATTATGCGCTGGAGGGGCTGAGCCAGCTGATTTCCAGCATCCGCACCGTCAAGCGGGCCATCAATCCCGCCATCGACATCCAGGGCATCGTGCTTACCATGTACGACAGCCGCACCAATCTCACCATCCAGGTGGCCGAAGAGGTGAAAAAATACTTCGGCCGCAAGGTATATAAGACCGTCATCCCCCGCAACGTGCGCCTTTCCGAGGCGCCCAGCCACGGGATGCCCATCATCGCCTACGATCGCACCTCCCGGGGCGCGGCGGCCTATCAGGCGGTGGCGGAGGAATTTCTCAGGCAAGGAGGGAACTGAGCATGGCAAAAGCGAAGGGTCTCGGCCGCGGGCTGGAAGCCCTGTTCGGCGAGGAGCAGCAGCCGGAAAATCAGCCCGTAGGCATCCGTCTTTCCGAGATCGAGCCCAATCCCCGGCAGCCGCGGCGGGATTTTGACGCCGAGGCGCTGGCCGAGCTGGCCGAAAGCATCCGGGAAAACGGCGTCATCACCCCCATCACCCTGCGGAAAACAGGGGATACCTATCAGATCATCGCCGGCGAGCGCCGCTGGCGGGCCGCCCGTATGGCGGGGCTTCACGAGGTGCCGGCCATGGTGCTGGACGTGGACGAGGATACCGCTTATGCCCTTGCCCTGATCGAGAATTTGCAGCGGGAAGACCTGAATCCCATGGAGGAGGCCGAGGGTTACCGCCGCCTCACTCAGGAGCTGGGCCTCACCCAGGATCAGGCCGCCCAGCGGGTGGGCATTTCCCGCCCCGCCGTGGCAAACGCGCTGCGCCTGCTGGCGCTGCCCGAGCCGGTGGCCCGGATGCTGCGGGACAGGCAGCTCTCCGCCGGGCATGCCCGCGCCCTGCTGCCGCTGGAGGATCCGGCGCGGATGGAACAGGCCGCCAGACTGGTGATGGACGAGCAGCTTTCGGTGCGCCAGACCGAGGCGCTGGTGAAGCGCATGCTGCATCAGCCCAAGGACCCCCAGCCCAGATCCCGGGACATTTACGTTGCCGATCTCGAGCGGGTGATGGCCTCAGCCACGGGGCACAAGGTGACCATCCAGCCCGGCCCGAAAAAGGGCAGGGTCGTGATCGAATATTACGGAAATGACGATCTTGAAGCAGTTTGCGAAGCATTGAAACACATAAAAACAACAAATTGATATAAAGAGCCAAGCCGGCTCAGGAGGAATCATCCATGCTGGATATCAAACGGATCAAGGAAAATCCCGAGGAAGTCGTTGAGCTTCTGGCCCGCAAGGGCCGGGACGCCAAGGACGAGATCGCCCGCATTCTGGAGCTGGACGGCGCCCGCCGCGCCCTCATTAGCGCCACCGACGAGCTGAAGGCCCGGCAAAACGCCGTGTCCAAGCAGATCCCCGCCATGAAAAAGGCCGGACAGGACGTGGCGCCCGTCTTTGCCGAGATGAATACGCTGAAAGAGACCATCAAGGAAAACGATGCCAGGATCGCCGCGGTGGAGGCCGAATACCGGGAGCTGATGCTGGCGCTGCCCAACCTGCCCGACCCCGACCTCAAGCCCGGCGGCAAGGAGAACAACGAGCCGCTGAAATACTTCGGCGAGCCCCACAAGTTCGACTTCGAGCCGAAAAATCACGTGGAGCTGTGCACCTCCCTGGGCCTGATCGACTATGAGCGGGGCGTCAAGCTGGGCGGCAACGGCTTTTGGATCTATAAAGGCATGGGCGCCCGGCTGGAGTGGGCGCTGCTCAACTATTTCATCGATACCCACATCAAGGACGGGTATACCTTCATCCTGCCGCCGCATATGCTGGAATACCAGTGCGGACTGACGGCGGGCCAGTTCCCCAAGTTTGCCGACGAGGTCTACAAGATCGCCAACCCCACCGACGAGGGCCGCGTCCACTATATGCTGCCCACCGCCGAGGCGGCGCTGGCGTCCTATTTCCGGGACGAGATGCTCCGCGAGAGCGACCTGCCCGCCAAGATGTTCGCCTATACCCCCTGCTTCCGCCGCGAGGCCGGCTCTTACCGGGCCGACGAGCGGGGCATGGTGCGGGGCCATCAGTTCAACAAGGTGGAGATGTTCCAGTTCACCCTGCCGGAGAAGTCCGACGAGGCATTCGAAGAGCTGGTGACCAAGGCCGAAGCGCTGGTGAGCGGGCTGGGCTTCCATTTCCGCACCGTCAAGCTGGCCGCCGGGGATTGCTCGGCTTCCATGGCCCGGACCTACGACATCGAGATCCAGATCCCCTCCATGAACGGGTATAAGGAGGTCAGCTCGGTGTCCAACGCCCGGGATTATCAGGCCCGCCGGGGCAACATCCGCTTTAAGCGCGAGGCCACCGGCAAGCCCGAGTTCGTCCACACCCTTAACGGCTCGGGTCTGGCCACCTCCCGCATCCTGCCCGCGCTGGTGGAGCAGAACCAGCTGGCCGACGGCTCGGTGAAGATCCCGCCGGTGCTGCAAAAATATCTGGGTGGCGTGGAGCTCCTCAAGCCGGAAAAGTGATTACAAATCGTTATATTATTTGAGAATATAACAAAATGGAATCAAAACCCCCGCAAAAGCGCAAGCCTTTGCGGGGAACTCCCGGGCGAAGCCCGACGGCACTTCTGTGCCGCGCCGGGAGTCCGGCGTCCGCGAAGGAAGCGGCAGAAATGTCGCGCCCGGAGCGTATAAAATAAAAAGGGGACCCCGCAAAGGCCTTGCCTTTGTGGGGAACTCTCGGGCGAAGCCCGACGGCGCGAAGAGCGCCGCGCCGACGAGTGTCGGCGTCCCGCGCAGGAAGCGGCAGGATTGCCGCGACCGGAGCGTAACAAAAGAACAGAGGCCCCCGCAAAGGCGAAAGCCTTTGCGGGGAAATACGGAGGGTTACCGAAGCGGTCATAACGGGGCGGTCTTGAAAACCGTTAGGGCGCAAGCCCACGCGGGTTCGAATCCTGCACCCTCCGCCATAAGCAAAGACCCCGCCCTGCGGGCGGGGTCTTTGCTTATTATAGAATCAACAGGATTCGAACCCGAGGGCACTTGGCAAGGTGCCGGTGGCACCTTGCAACC
>JAFOPS010000018.1 GCA_017394205.1 Clostridia bacterium
ACCGACCATCGTATCCCAGGTCATGGCCATCTTCAGGATCCCGTCGACTCTTGCGGACCCGTCGAGCACCATGCCGAAGCCGCCGTTTACCGCTCTGCCGATGCCGGTGCCGCCGCCGTTATGCAGCGCGATGTAGCTCATGCCCCTAGCCGCGTTGCCGGCATAGCACTGTATGGCCATTTCAGCCATGATGTTGGAACCGTCCTTGATGTTGGAGGTCTCCCTAAAGGGGGCGTCGGTGCCGCCGGTGTCGTGGTGATCGCGGCCCAGGATCACGGGGCCGATCTCGCCGTTGCGGACCATCTCGTTGAACTTCAGGGCGATGCTCATGCGGCCCATGGCGTCCTGATAGAGGATGCGGCACTGGGTGCCCACCACCAGCTTGTTCTGTTCGGCGTCCCGCACCCAGACGTAGTTGTCATAGTCCTGATAGCGGCGGTTGTGAGCGAGGATGTATTCCGCGGCGGCCTCGTCGGTCTTTTTCAGATCCTCGGGCTTGCGGCTCAGGCAGCACCAGCGGAAGGGACCGTAGCCGAAGTCGAACAGGCAGGGACCCAGAATATCTTCCACGTAAGAGGGAAAGACAAAGCCGTCCAGATCGTTTTCGCCGTTTTTGCACACGGCGGTTACGCCCGCGTCAAACACGGCCTTGAGGAAGCTGTTGCCGTAATCAAAGAAATAAGTGCCCCGGTCGTGGAACTTGCAGATCATCTCGTAATGATGGCGCAGGCTCTTGTTCACCCAGCCGCGGAAGCCCTCGGGATCCTTGTCCAGCATCTCGGTGCGCTGGGCAAAGGTCAGGCCCTGGGGACAATAGCCGCCGTCGTAGGGAACGTGGCAGGAGGTCTGGTCGCTCATCAGATCCACGTGGACGTTGTGGTCATAGAGGTATTCCAGCAGATCCACGATGTTGCCGTGATAGGCGATGGCGCAGGGGGTCTTGTCCGCCAAATGGGCTTTTGCAAGAGCCAGCGCCTCGTCCAGAGAATCGGTGCGCTCGTTGACCCAGCCCTGGGTATAGCGGGTCTCGATGCGGCTGTCGTCCACCTCGGCGATGATGGCCACCGCCCCGGCGATATAGGCCGCCTTGCCCTGGGCGCCGCTCATGCCGCCCAGACCGGCGGAAACAAACAGACGTCCGGCCAGATTGCCGTCCTCGGGGATGCCAAGCTTGAGCCGCCCGGCGTTGAGCAGGGTGTTGAAGGTGCCGTGGACGATGCCCTGCGGGCCGATATACATCCAGCCGCCGGCAGTCATCTGACCGTAGTTGGCCACGCCCAGCGCGGCGGCGCGGTTGAAGTTCTTCTGATCGTCAAAAGCGCCCACCATCAGCCCGTTGGTGATGATGCACCGGGGCGCCAGCTTGTGAGAGTGGAACAGACCCAGCGGATGGCCGGACATGACCACCAGCGTCTGCTCGTCGGTCATGATCTCCAGATACTTTTTGATCAGGCGGTACTGCATCCAGTTTTGACAGACCTGCCCGGTCTCGCCGTAGGTCACCAGCTCATAGGGGTAAAGGGCCACGTCAAAGTCCAGATTGTTGTCGATCATCACCTGAAAGGCCTTGGCCTCGATGCAGTTGCCCTTGTACTCGTCGATGGGCTTGCCCCAGATGCGCCCCTCGGGGCGGAAGCGGTAGCCGTAAATGCGGCCGTGCTCCTCCAGCTCCCGGGCAAACTCCTCCGCCATCTCGGCGTGGTGCTGCGGGGGAATGTAGCGGAGGGCGTTGCGGATGGCCAGCGCCTTGTCGGCATCGGACAAATGGGATTCGCGGCGGGGCGCTCTGCGGCAACCCGGGACAAAGGCGGGCATTTCGGGCAGCGCGTCGTCCAGACGGATGGTCATTGCGTTTTTCAACAGTTCATTCATAAAAAGACCTCCTTGATATCATCGTCGCACTATTGACAGCGGGTCAAAAAATTCGGTAATATGGGGACAGAAAACAGAAACGGAGGAAAGCTATGACACAGCATCAGGAGCAAAGAGAAAGCGTAGACGAATTGATGCGTATCATCGCCTCGCTGAAGGACGAAGCGCAGTGCCGCGCCTTTTTTGAGGATCTCTGCACCGCGCAGGAGCTGATCCAGTTTGCCCAGCGGCTCCAGGTGGCAAAGGGCCTTCTTGCCGGAGAAACCTACGACGCCATCCGCCGCAGGATCCCTGTCAGCAGCGCCACCATCACCCGGGTGAACACGGCGCTGCAATTCGGCACGGGGGGCTATCGCGCCGTTCTTTCCGACCGGAACGGCCGGGACTGATCATTCCAGCGCGGGGACGACGGATTCCAGGATCTCCGCCAGCTCGCCGCTGCGCACCAGAGCCTCCACGGCCTTGATGTCGGGCCAGATCTCACGATCCAGCTCCATGAAGCTCACGTCCTGCCGCACACGGCGGTAGAGCGCATCCACTGCGGGGGAGAAGCCTGTGCCGTATTTGCCCTCTCTGCGGCGCAGATCCAGTGCCTGACAGGCGGTGAGCAGCTCAAAGGCCAGCACCGAGCGGGTGTTTTCCAGAATGGAGCCCGCCTTGCGGGCGGCGGTGGTACCCATGGAAACGAAGTCCTCCTGGTTGGCGGAGGAGGGGATGGAATCCACACAGGCGGGATGAGCCAGCACCTTGTTTTCCGACGCCATGGAGGCGGCGCTGTACTGGACGATCATAAAGCCGCTGTTGACGCCGCCCTGGGTGGTGAGGAAGGGCGGAAGCCCGTTGGAAAGCGCGGCGTTGACCATGCGCTCCAGCCGGCGCTCGGAGATGCTTGCCAGCTCGGAGCAGGCGATGCCCAGAAAATCAAAGGGCAGGGCCATGGGCTCTCCGTGGAAGTTGCCGCCGGAGATCACGGCCTCGTCCTCGCAGAAAAGCAGGGGATTGTCGGTGACGGCGTTGAGCTCGATCTCGATCTTTTCCCGCACATAGGCCAGCGCGTCGCGCACGGCGCCGTGGACCTGGGGGATGCAGCGCAGGGCGTAGGCGTCCTGAACTCTGGCCCCCTGGCAGCGGGCGAGGATCTCGCTGTTTTCGGTGAGCATCCGGATGTTTTTCGCCACCGTGATCTGGCCCTTGTGGCCGCGGGCGGTGTGCATCCGCTCTTGGAAGGCGTTGAGCTGACCGGTGAGGGCGGTGATCGTCATGGCGCTGACGGCGTCGGCCAGGCGGGCGGCCTGCAGCGTGTCGTAATAGTGCAGCGTGCCCACACTGGTCATGGCGCAGGTGCCGTTGGTGATGCCAAGACCTTCCTTCGAGACCAGTGTCTCCAAAACGGGGATGCCGGCCTTTTTCATTGCCTCGGCGCCGGAGAGCAGCTCGCCCTCATACCACGCCTGACCCCGGCCCAGCAGCACCAGACCCATATGGGACAGCGGCGCCAGATCGCCGGAGGCGCCCAGCGAGCCCTTCTGCGGGATGACGGGGGTGACGCCGCGATTGAGCATCTCAGTCAGCATCTCAACCAGCACGGGGCGGACGCCGCTGATGCCGCGGCACAGGGCGTTGGCCCGCAGGAGCATCATGCCCCGGGCCTGCTCGACGCTGTAGGGATCGCCGGTGCCGGTGCAGTGGCTGAGGATCAGATTGGTGGAAAGCTGGTTGCTCATATCCTCCGACACCGCCACAGTGGCGAAATCTCCGAAGCCGGTAGTGATGCCGTAGGCCACGCGCTTTTCGGAAGAAATTTTGTCTGCCAGCGCGCGGGAGCGGGCCAGCGCCTGTCTGGCTTCTTCCGTAAGGCTGACCTTGGCGCCGAAGCGCGCCACGGCGATAAACTGCTCCAGCGTCAGGCTTTTTCCGTCTAACGCAACGGTTCGGATGGTTTTCGGATGCTCCATGACCTGTTCCTCCTGCCGGATCGGCAAATAAAAATTAGTTAGGGAATTCAGATAAATAATAAAGATAATTTCTTCTTATATTTTATAATAATCAACAGGCGCTTTCAATGAAAAACGCCCCGGGAAATCAACTTCTTTCCTCTGCTTTTGAAGTAGCCTGCTGCTTTGCGAAAGCAAAACGCGGCAGTTGACATTTCGGGAAAAACGTGGTAGGATCAAACATCATAAACGGCTGCCCTGCCGCCGGGTAGGGTATGCGTGCGTTGGAACTCGCGTCGTCAGGCCATAGCAGACGCGTTCCGGCGCTTTTTTTATTGCGGAGGAAGTATGAAAGAAAAAAGCCCGTTTGCCGCCTTTGCCCGTTATGCTTCGCTCAACATGCTGGGGATGCTGGGCGTGTCGCTCTACGTTCTCACAGATACGTTTTTCATCGCCCGCGGACTGGGGGAAGACGGCCTTGTCGCCCTTAATCTGGCGCTGCCCGTGTGCAATTTCGTCTTCGGCGCGGGCCTGATGCTGGGCGTGGGCGGAAGCACGAAATACGTCATCGCCCGCTCCCGCGGACAGGATCGGGAGGCCGAGGCCGTTTTCCGCGGGACGCTCCTGACGGCGGCAGCGATTTCTGCGGTGATGATGCTGGCAGGCGCGCTCTGCTCCCGGCAGATCACGGCTCTGCTTCGGGCCGACGCCCGCGTTTTCGAAATGACCGATACTTATTTGAAAACGATCCTCCTGTTCACGCCCGCCTTTGTTCTGCAGCAGATCTTCGTCTCCTTTACCCGCAGCGACGGCGCGCCGGGGCTGAGCATGGCGGCCGTGCTGGCGGGCAGCCTGTGCAACATCCTGTTTGATTATTTGTTCATTTTTCCCCTGCATATGGGCATTTTCGGCGCGGTGCTGGCCACCGTGTTTTCCCCGCTGATCGGCCTTGCCATCCTGTCCTTCCGCCGGAAAAAAGCCGGTTTCCGCTTGAAAAAAGGCCCCGTCCCGGCCAAGCTGCTCGGGAGCATCCTGGCGCTTGGAGCGCCCTCCATGATCTCCGAAGTCGCGGCGGGCGTGGTGATGATCGTGCTCAATCTGCTGCTGCTGCGGCTGCGGGGCAACGTGGCCGTGGCGGCCTACGGCGTCATCGCCAATATCGCCATTGTGGTCACGTCGCTGTACAACGGCGTGGCCCAGGGAACTCAGCCGCTGATGAGCGGCGCCTACGGCCGGGGCGAAAAGGGCGGCGCGGAACGGTTTCTGGCTTACGCGCTGGGGGCGGCGGCGGTGCTGACGGCGCTCATCGACGCCGTGATGCTTCTGTTTGCGGGACCGGTGGCTGCGGTTTTCAACAAGGCGGCCGACCCCGTGATGCAGGAGCTGGCGGTGCGGGGGCTTCACCTGTATTTTTCCGGCATCCTTTTCGCCGGCGCAAACACCGTTCTCGGCGCGTATTTCACCGCGACAGAGCGGCCGCTGCCGGCCCAGACGGTCTCGCTGATGCGGGGCTTTGCCGTGGTGCTTCCCATGGCTTTTGTGCTGTCGGCGCTGCTGGGACTGGACGGCGTATGGCTCACCGTGCCCGTCAGCGAGGCGATCACCGCCGCCGCTGCGCTGACGATGCTTTTCGTCGGAAAAAAGCGGCGGTCTGCGGCATAACGAAAAGGCTTTGTGCGAAAAAGAGGGAACTTTTCCCTGGCTTTCCGGTCTGAACAACATCACAGGGGAAACAACTCCCGCTAAGGAGGCTTTTTTATGAAACGGTTTACGGCAAAATGGATCCCGATCCTGCTGGCGGCGGCGCTTCTGCTGACGATGTGCGCCTGCGGCAGCAATTTCGCGCCCTCGGGCAGCTATATGTACAACGGAACGGCCGCCGATAACGCTTATGAAGCGGAGGCGACCGCGCCGCAGATGTCCTCTGCGCCGCAGGAGCCCGCATCGCCGCCCTCGCCGGGTTATTCCGGCACGGGTAAGGTCCAGACCGACCTGTATGCCAACCTGCCCGAAAACGTGAAGATGATCTTCACCGCCAATCTGGAGATGGAGACCACCGAGTTTGATCTGGCCGTGCAGCAGATCGCCCAGACCGTCGCCGAGATGGAGGGCTATTTCCAGGAGCGCAATATGCGCAATTACGGTTCTTATCGCGCCGCCGACTTTACGGTGCGGGTCCCGGCCGAGCAGTTCCAGAGCTTTTGCAGCAAGATGGGCGAGGTGTGCAAGGTCACCCGCTTCAACGATTCTTCTGAAGACGTAGGCGAGCAGTATTACGACACCGAGGCCCGCCTTGCCACCCAGCGCACCAAGCTGGAGCGTCTGCAGGAGCTGCTGTCCAAGGCCGAGGAGATGGAGGACATCATCACGCTGGAGGGCGCCATTTCCGACACCGAATACGTCATCGAGCAGCTGACAGGCACGCTGCGGCATTACGATTCGCTGGTAGGCTATTCCACCGTTTATCTCAACCTCAGCGAGGTCTATAAGCTTTCGCTTGATGAAGAACCCGCCATCGGCTTCGGCGCGAAGCTGATGCAGGCGCTGCGCACCGGGACTGCGAACTTTATCGACGGTCTGGAAGAGCTGCTTCTGGATATCGCCAGAGACTGGGCCGGCTGGCTGATCGTGGTGATCGTGATCATCGTGATCATCTTGCTGATCCGCCGCGGCGTGCGCCGCCGCCGCGCCCGCAGAGACGCCCGTTATGCGGCGGCTCAGACCTCTGCACAGCAGCCCGCCGCCCCCGCCGCTCCCGCTGCCTCCGCGGAAGAGAAAAAAGACTGACGTTGACCGAAAACCGAGCCGCCCCGCGTCTTGCAAGACGCGGGGCGGTTTTTCAATGCTTTTTTATTCGGCTTTTTCACGGAAGGCGTCGATCTCACGGCGGGTAAAATCGTCCACAGCCGCCTTCAGCTCCCGCAGATAAGGGGAAAAGGCGACCTGCTCGCGCCCGTAAGTCAGCTGCAGATCAAATTCCAGCGGCAGCCAAGTAGCAAGATCGGATTCGTCGTGAGAGATCACGGCCTCCAGCTTGTCCAGCGCCTTATAGAGCCTGGCCTCCGGCGTTTTCTGCGCGTTCATTTCAGCCAGGAGCGCCTGCCACTCCGTCCGCTGGGGCGGCGGGAACGAGGCGACCCAGCCGTCGAACAGCCGATCTTCCGTCTGCGCCTGTCCGGCGGTCTTCTCAAAGGTGGGGATGTCGCCGGTAAAGGCCTCGCCCAGGTCGTGGATCAGACACATGCGGATCACCCGATCCATGTCATATCCGGCAAACTCCTCTTCGCAGGAAAGCAGCATGGCCATCAGCGCGATGCGCCAGCTGTGGTCGGCGACGCTCTCCTTGCGGTCGGGCGCGGTAAAGCAGTGGCGGGTGTTGGTTTTGAGACGGGCCGCCACGGCCAGGATATCCAGCAGCTCCTGCGGCTTCATAGGCGCTCCTCCTTTCGGGGCTTAAAACAGTCCGGTGATCCTTCCTTCTTCATCCACGTCGATTTTTTCGGCGGCAGGGACCTTGGGCAGACCGGGCATGGTCATGATATCGCCGGTATAGGCGACGATGAAGCCCGCTCCGGCGCAGATCTTGAGATCGGAAACCTGAATGGTGAAATCCTCGGGCGCGCCCAGCAGCTTGGGATTGTCGGAAAAGCTGTATTGGGTCTTGGCCATGCAGATGGGGAGATCGCCGAAGCCCATGGCCTCGATCTCCGCAGCCCGCTTTTTGGCGGCGGGCGACAGGCGCACCTGCTTTGCCCGATAGACCCGCCCGGCAATGGCCGCGATCTTGTCGGCCACGGGCGTTTTCAGCTCATAGCAGGGAGCGAAGCGGTTGGGCTCTTCGCACAGGCGCACCACCTCTTTTGCCAGCGCCTCGCCGCCCTTGCCGCCCTCGGCCCACACCCGGGACAGGGCCACGTTGACGCCCAGCTCCCGGCACTTTTTCTCCACCAGCGCAAGCTCGGCCTCGGTGTCGGTGGGGAAGGCGTTGATCGCCACCACGCAGGGCAGGCCGAACACGTTTTTCACGTTATCCACGTGACGCAGCAGGTTGGGCAGACCGCGCTCCAGCGCCTCCAGGTTTTCGGCGTTCAGCTCGGCCTTGGGGACGCCGCCGTGATATTTCAGTGCCCGCACCGTTGCCACGATCACCACGGCGGAGGGAGTCAGACCGGCCATGCGGCACTTGATGTCAAAGAATTTTTCCGCGCCGAGGTCAGCGGCAAAGCCTGCCTCGGTGACAGCGTAATCGCCCATTTTCAGCGCCATGCGGGTGGCCACCAGACTGTTGCAGCCGTGGGCGATGTTCGCAAAGGGGCCGCCGTGGACAAAGGCGGGCGTGCCCTCCAGCGTCTGCACCAGATTGGGCTTGAGCGCGTCCTTCAGCAGGGCGGCCATAGCGCCCTGAGCCTTGAGCTGAGCGCAGGTGACGGGCTTCCCGCTGCGGTCATAGCCCACGATGATGCGGCCCAGCCGCTCCTTCAGATCGGTGATGTCACTGGCAAGACAAAGCACCGCCATCACCTCGGAGGCAACGGTGATATCAAAGCCGTCCTCTCTGGGGGTGCCGTTGGCCTTGCCGCCCAGACCGTCCACGATAAAGCGGAGCTGGCGGTCGTTCATGTCCACGCAGCGCTTCCAGGTGATGCGCCGCACGTCGATGTCCAGCGCGTTGCCCTGCTGGATATGGTTGTCCAGCATGGCTGCCAGCAGGTTGTTGGCCGCGCCGATGGCGTGAAAATCGCCGGTGAAGTGCAGATTGATGTCCTCCATGGGCACCACCTGGGCATAGCCGCCGCCGGCGGCGCCGCCCTTGACTCCGAACACCGGGCCGAGAGAGGGCTCGCGCAAAGCGACCACGGCCTCTTTGCCGATGCGGCGCAGACCGTCGGCCAGGCCGATGGTAGTGGTGGTCTTGCCCTCGCCGGCAGGGGTGGGAGTGATGGCGGTGACCAGGATCAGCTTTCCGTCGGGGCGGCCGCTCTTTTTCAGCAGCGAAAGATCGACCTTTGCCTTCCAGCGGCCGTATTGCTCCAGCTCGCTTTCGGAGATGTGCGCCTTGGCGGCGATCTCCTCGATGGGCTTCATCCGGCAGCTCTGGGCGATCTCGATATCAGAACGGTATTCCATGGCAATAACTCCTTTTTTCAGCGCCGCAGTGCGGCGGCTATCGTCGATTCATAAAAAAGCGCTCGCTTCCGCGTGCGGAGCAAGAGCATCTGCATTGTATCATCTGCACGACCCCTTGTCAAGCAAGGGTGAAGCAAAGCCTCCCGCCCGGTGAGGGCGGGAGGCGATACGTTATTTTCCTGCTTTTGCCGCGTGGGCTTCGGTGCGCTCGGCCTCGTAGTCCAGCACCTGCCGGAACTGGGTTTCGTAAAGCTCTCGGTAGACGCCTCCCTTTGCCAGAAGCTCCTCGTGGGTGCCCTGCTCGGCGATGACGCCGTCCTTGACCACCAAAATCCGGTCGGCCTTGAGGATGGTGGACAGCCTGTGTGCGATGACGATGGAGGTGCGGCCCTGCATCAGCGTCTCCAGCGCGTCCTGAATGGCGTTCTCCGAGATGGAATCCAGCGCCGAGGTCGCCTCGTCCAGGATCAGGATCTTGGGATCCTTCAAAATGACCCGGGCGATGGACAGCCGCTGCTTTTCGCCGCCGGAAAGCTTCAGCCCCCGGTTGCCCACCACGGTGTCGTAGCCCTGGGGCTGGGACACGATGAAATCGTGGATGCTGGCGGTGCGGCAGGCGCGCTCCAGCTCCTCCTGCGTGGCGTCTTGCTTGGCATAGAGCAGGTTTTCCCGGATGGTGCCGTTGAAAAGATAGGTGTCCTGGGTCACCACGCCGATCTGCTCCCGCAGATAATACAGGTCAAAGGCCTTGACGTTGATCCCGCCGATGGCCACCCGGCCGCCCTTTACGTCATAAAGCCGGGGGATCAGATTGACTACGGTGGATTTTCCGGAGCCGGAAGGCCCCACGATGGCGTACATTTTGCCGCCCGGTACGGTAAAATCGATATCGGTGAGCAGTGGCTTTTCCGGGTCGTAGGAAAAGACCACGTGCTCAAAGATGATATCCTTGCGGGTGACGTCGGGCTTGCGGGGATTTTTGGGGGAAACGATGGTGTTTTCCATGTCGAAATAATCGAAAATACGGGTGAACAGCGCCAGCGAACGGGTGAAATCCACCTGCAGATTGAGCAGCGACTGCACCGGCCGGTACAGCCGGTTGATCAGCGCCACGGTGGCGGTGATGGTGCCCACGGTGAGGGTGGGATCCACGCTGCGGATGATGAAATAGCCGCCGGCAAAATAGATCAGCAGCGGGCCGATCTGGGTGAACATACCCATGATCACGTGGAACCACTTGCCCGAGCGCTGCTCCTTGAGCGCGAGGCGGGTGACCTCCTCGTTGACGCTGACAAAGCGGTCGTATTCGACTTTTTCCCGGGCAAAGAGCTTGACCAGCAGCGAGCCGCTGACGCTCAGGGTCTCATTGACCAGCTGATTCATCTCGTCGTGCTTTTCCTGGCTTTCCGAGAGCAGCTTCCAGCGGGTGCGGCCCACCGACCGGGTGGGCAGGATCAAAAGGGGAATGACGACGATGCCCACGATGGCAAGCTGCCAACTCATGGTGAACAGAGCCACCAGCGTGGTGACCACGGTGGCCACGTTGCTGACGATGGAGGAAAGCGTTCCCGAGATCACAGAGCTG
>JAFOPS010000107.1 GCA_017394205.1 Clostridia bacterium
CGCTCGGCAGAGAAAAGGATCTTGAAGATATCGAAGCGATCAAAGAGTTCCTCCGACGTCAAAACAAAAACTGATCCTATTCAAGAGCTCGAATCCAGCTGTCAAACACGCAAATCCATCTTTTTCGTACCCCATAGACAAGAAAGCACGGTAATTTTGATAGAATTGCCGTGCTTTTTTCTTGTACTATCGTTCTTACCATGTTATGATAATCAAGAAGGAGCTGATGACGCATGAGCATGGATTTTTTTGTATATATAAAAGACCCCGACGCTTTTTCAAACCTCGCGTTTGAAACGTATTGCACATCTCTTGGACTCAGTGTAAAGCTTCATCCCGATCTGAACTTGCTGTCGGACGAAGGGTTTGCCCCTGTGTGTCTGACAGACGACCGATTTGCTCAGAATGGCAGCAACCGGTTTATGACCGGCTTCGAATCATATCCGTCGCCGTATCAGCCGGTTGTGCGGAATACACAAAAGGCCCATGGCCTTTTGAGCTTGTTTAACAAGAAGCCAAAAGAGGAAAATCCCTTTGACAAGAAGGTCGAGGATTCTTCTTTTGTTTTTGCTTTGCGGTGCAGCGGCATGGATTCCTTCGAGCCGGTCATTGCGCACCTGCTTGGCGCGTTTTGCATAAGAAATTGCGGCGGGATTTTTGACGATCCGCAATTCGGAAGATATTACGATGATGCCGAGGAACTTGAGCGAGAAATTGCGTTTGCTGTGAACGATCTGCTAGCAGAGGCTGAAAAGGGGAACCTGCGTACCCATCCATTTGAAGGATGGCTCTAACGAATCGTTTACATTGACCCCCCTTGATCCCTGTTGCCCCCCTTGTGGGAATTCTATCAAAACAGTGAAACAAATCCACAAAAGAAGACCTCGCCCGCAGGGCGGGGCCTTTGCTTATTATAGAATCGACAGGATTCGAACCCGAGGGCACTTGGCAAGGTGCCGGTGGCACCTTGCAACCCGAGGCGGCCTGCCCCGCAGGGCAGGTCGAATCCTGCACCCTCCGCCAAAGCAAAAATCCTGTCGACGACAGTCGGCAGGATTTTGTTTTGCATTGAGAGCTTTGCAAGCAAAACTTCTTTTTCCCTGCGCCGCAACGCGAAAATTTGCCCGATGTTACACGCGGTTGCGGAAATGTTGCGCCTGCGTGATTGCGCTTTTGCGGGAGCTGTGCTATCGTAAAGGCAGAAAACGGAGGAGGAACCGCCATGACTTACAATGAAAAACTGGTAAAACTGCGGAAGGAACACGGCTTTACCCAGGAGCAGCTTGCGGAAATGATCGGCGTGTCCCGGCAGGCGATCTCCCGCTGGGAGGCGGGGGAGACCGTGCCCGAGACGGCCCTGCTGATCCGTCTGTGCGACGTGTATCACGTTTCGGCGGACTATCTTCTGCGGGACGAATATCAGAGCGACGACGACGCCCCGGCGGTAGTGCGGAAGATTGAGGAACTGGCCGACGTCAGCGGTCAGCGGGCCCGCGCCCGGCAGATCGCCCTGGTCTTCGGCGTGTTTGCGCTGTGCGGCGCCGTTTGGGGCATCGTCCTCAGCGAAACGCCGATGCAGCTTGCGGTCTCCTGCTTTTTGGCGGCGCTGCTGGCGGGCGTCACGGCATGGCAGCTCGTCCTTGCGGTGAGGGGGAAATAGCCGGAACATAAAAATCAAAAGGCCCCCGCCGCAAACGCGGCGGGGGCGGGTTCTTTATAAACGGGAAAGAAAAAGAGAAGAACGCTTCAGTACGGCCATACAGATAATTACAATTTGTATAATTTAATCAGATTATTACAAAACAAGCTGTTGTTCCGCTTGAAATCCTGACGTTTTGGTGTTGCGCACCGAATAGACTAATACTCGAAAACGTGCAGCCGCAGGGCCTGAGAAATGTGCACCATGGCTTTTACCGCGCCGCAACTGTTGCCAAAAGAGTCCAGCGCCGGGCCATAGAGACCGATGCCCATGGGGCCTTTGGCCGCGCAGACGATGCCGCCGCCCACGCCGCTCTTACTGGGGACGCCCACATTGACGCTGAATTTGCCGGAATAGTCATACATGCCACAGGTGAACATAATGCTCTGGATCGTCCGAACGTGCTCCGGGTCGATGAGGATCCGGCCGGTAAAGGGGTCGATGCCGTCGTTGGCGATCACCAGCCCCAGCCCCGCCAGCGATCTGGCGCTGACCGAAAGCGAGCAGAGCCGAAAATAGAGATCCACCGTCTGTTCGGGGTCCGCGCTCATAACGCCCTTGCTCTTGAGCAGATAGGCGATGGCCCGGTTCCGGTAGCCGGTCTGAGCCTCGCTGTTATATACCGCCTCGTTCAGCGTGACAGAGGGGTCGAGGCAGAGCTCCCGGGCGCAGGCCAGCATGTCTTCAAAGCCCAGATCCGGCAGCAGCAGGCTTACCGTTTCGATCGCCCCCGCGTTGATCATGGGATTAAAGGGAAGATTGCTTCGGGTGTCCAGCTTCAAGATCGAGTTGAAGGCGTCTCCCGAGGGCTCCATCATCACATGGGAAAAGGTCTCATTGAAGCCGCGGAGCTTCAGCGCGGCAGCCAGAATGATTACCTTGCAGATGGACTGGATCGAAAACCGAGTTTCCGCATCGCCAAAGGATAGCGTTTCGCCGTCCGGCTTCAGCATGTACAGCCCAAAAGCGCCGGGGTCGGCCTTTGCCAGTTCGGGAATATAGTCCGCCACCTTTCCGCGGGCCGTGGCTGCGCGGCCAATCTCATAACCCTGGGCAAAGGCAGCCTGCAGTTCCTCCCGCGTCCAGCGAGGGGCGGTTGTTGCGTCATGCGTCATGGTGAACCTCCAAAATTTTGAATCTGTGAGCGGGCGCGGAGGCGGCGGCGCAGACCGTGACGGCCCGTCGCGTCAAAAAATGCGCGCAGAATAATTACAAACAGTATAATTTGAGCGATTTATTACAATTTTTTGGTCACAGCTCCCGGAATTCCAGCATTTCGGTGTCGTGCTCCACCTCAAAGCGGCGGTAGCCCCGCTTGCTGTCCTCCACCTCGCCAACCTGGTTGTCGTAGGGGTCGTGCCGCCAAAAGCGCATGGCCGGGTCATAGGGCTGCTGATAGCCGTTGACGGTGACGCAGCGATACACGTCCAGATTGCCGAAATAGTGGCGGTGCCGCGCCGGGGCGCCGGCCCGATAGGCGCTCCCGCCGAAGGACGGGTCGGCAAACAGCCAGCCGTGGGGCGCCACGTAAAACATGGCCCAGTCGTGGCTGCCCACGCTCTCGGGGTCGGCCACCAGGCCACTCTGCCATTTTGCGGGGATGCCCGCGCAGCGGCACAGGGTGATGAAGGCCAGCGCCTGCACGCCGCAGTCGCCTCTGCGCGTGCGCAGGCAGGTCTCGGCGATGGAATCCATGGTGAAATAATCGGGGACGAAGCTGTAGGTCACCTTGGTGGTGACATAGTCGTAAAAGCGGCGGGCTTTTTCCACGGGGTCCGTGACGCCCCGGGTCAGCTCGTCGCACAGGGCGCGGATATAGGGCGTAAAGACGACGTGGGGCGCGATCTCGCCGGTGTCGAAATCGGGCTGGACAGGGTCGGCCCGCAGCGCCAGCGGATCGGCGTAAGGTGCCGTGTGAGTGTAGGCGTATTCCACCCAGAAGGGGTGATTTTCGGTCATTTTCTCCTCCCAGAACACCGTGCGCTGGGCGGCGGCCTCATCGGCAATGTGCGTGGGCGGGGAAGAAAAGCCCAGCAGCTCGATCCCGCTCTGCTGGATGCAGGCGGCGGGGATGGGCAGCCAGACCCGATAGGTCTCGCCGGGGACAAAGGCGCTGTCCTTGACGCGCAGCATGGCCCGCATGCGGATCCGGGCGGACATCGAGCCTTTTTCCCGCATGACGGTCACCGAGCGGTTGAGCCGTCCCGTGCGGTCCAGAAGCTCGTGGCTCTGCGGCTCGGCGGCCTCCGGCTTTTTGGGCAGGCGGGCGGCAAAGGCGGGCACGGTCTTTTCCAGCGTGCCGAAAAACGAGGAGATCAGATGCTTTTCCCCGTCGACGAAATGCCAGGTGATCCGGCCGGAATCCATATAGTCCCGCAGCTCCGCCATGGTGAAATCGGGGATGGCCTCCCGCACCCGGGCAAGGCCCTCTTCCATCGTATAGGGATATTCGTGGGGCATGCGCACCAGAATTTCCCGCTGCACCAGATAATTGCGGCGCATCCGGTCGGAGCTCTCGGCGGCCATGCGGCGGTCCAGCAGGCGGATGGCCTCGTCGAAATAACCGGCCTCCTTCAGGTGGCGGACGTCCTCCGGCAGACCCAGGGACGCGTCGGCAAAACAGGCGTTGAGATTCATAGACGTACCTCCTTCGGCGGGATTGTTGCTTTGATTGTACCCCGCCGCCGCGGGACTTGTCAAGCGCCGGGAAAAGAGGGCTTGCGCCGGGGGCGGTTTGGGGGTAAGATAAAGGCAGAAAACGACCGCGTTCGGAAAGAAGGTTTCTTTTATGACAAGACCCGATCACCAGACGATTTTAGCCGAAGCCATGGCGCTGACAGACTATATGACCGCCCTGCGGCGGGACATTCACGCCCATCCCGAGCTTGGCGGGACGGAGACGCGCACCCAGGCGCTGATCCTGCGGGAGCTGTCCGCCATGGGCGTCGAGGCCGCCCCCTGCGCCGACACCGGCGTGCTGGGCCTGCTCCGCGGCGGACAGCCGGGCAAGACCATCGGCCTGCGGGCCGACATCGATGCGCTGCCCATTCAGGAGGACACCGGCCTGCCTTTTGCCTCTCAGAACCCCGGCGTGATGCACGCCTGCGGTCACGATACCCACACCGCCGCCCTGCTGGGCGCGGCGAAGCTCCTTTCGGCCCACCGGGCGGAGCTTGCGGGCAATGTGAAGTTTTTCTTCCAGCCCGATGAAGAGAGCGACGGCGGCGCCCAGCGGATGGTGGACGCCGGCTGTCTGGAGAATCCCCATGTAGACGCCGTGTTCGGCGGGCACAATTCCACCGGGCCCCGGGCGGGGCAGTATCAGCTGAAATACGGCCAGAGCTACGCCGCCTCCAACCCCTTCCGCATCACCGTGCACGGCAAGGGCTGCCACGGCGCCTTTCCCGCCAGCGGCATCGACGCGGTGGCGGTGGCCTGCCAGATCGTCTGCACGCTGCAGACGCTGGTGTCCCGCCGCATCCCCGCTACGGAATCCGCCGTGGTGACGGTGGGCTCCTTTCATGCGGGGACGGCGGGCAACATCATTGCCGAGACCGCTCAGCTCAAGGGCATCATCCGCACCCTGGGCCCCGAGATGCGGGCCAAAATGTGCGCGCTGGTAAAGGAGACCGCCGAGGGCGTGGCCGCCGCCATGGGCGCCCGCGCCGAGGTGACGATCATCGAGAGCTATCCCGGCGTGGTGAACACCGACGAGATGACGGCGCTGGTGGAGCGCAGCATGACGGCGCTGGTGGGGAAGGAGAACATCCTGTTCGAGACCGTGCCCGGCATGGGCACCGAGGATTTCGGCGCCTTTTTCATGGGCCACGGCATTCCCGGCTGCTATGCCCACTTCGGCTTCGGCGACGGGGGGAAGGAGTGCGTCCATCCCGCCCACGGGCCCCATTTCCGGGTGAACGAGGCGGGCCTGCCCTATGCCGCCGCCCTGCACGCCGCCGTGGTGTTCGATTATCTGGAGCAGACCGCGTTCTGAGCCGCGGACGGAGAAAGGAGACCCGCATGAAACGAGCCTGTTTGCTTGCGCTGATCCTTGCGCTGCTGCTGGGAGCGGGCGGCTGCGCCCTGCGGCTGGACCGGGCCGAGCCCGTTCCGCCCCCGCAGGAGGAGCTTGGCCCCGCGCCTGTTGATCCCGACCCCGCGCCTGTTGACCCCGATCCCGCGCCTGTTGATCCCGACCCCGCGCCTGTGCAGCCCGATCCCGCGCCGCCCACGGGAGAAGACCTCCTGAAGGCCCGCGCGCAGGAGATCATGGCGGGCATGACGTTGGAGGAAAAGATCGGCCAGATGTTTTTCGCCCGCCGCCCCGCAAGCGACACCGCCGAAAAGATGGCGGAATATCAGCTGGGGGGCTATCTGCTGTTTCTGCGGGACTTCCAGACCGCCGGAGGCGGCTGGCTGACGGCGGAGCAGCTTGCCGCATCGCTGGAAGGCGACCGTGCGGAGGCGAAGATCGCGCCCTTCTTCGGCGTGGATGAAGAGGGCGGCACCGTGGCCCGCGCCAGCCGCAACCCCAATCTCTTTTCCGGCGGCAGGGCGCCTTCGCCCCGCTCGGTGGCAGAGGCCGGCGGGGAAGCCGCGCTGGCGGAGGAGACCTTCGCCAAAAACAGCACGCTTTTGCTGCATGGGATCAACGTGAATTTCGCGCCGGTGGCCGACGTGGCCACCGACCCCGCCGCCTTTATGTATCAGCGGGCGGTGGGCGAAAGCGCGGAGGAGACCGCACGGCTGGTGGAGACCATGGTGGCATGGATGAAGCAGTGCCGGGTAAACGGCGAGCTGCGGCAGATCGGCGTAGTGCTCAAGCATTTTCCCGGCTACGGCAACTGCGGCGACACCCACACCGGCGCGATCACCGACGACCGCCCCTACGAGCAGTTTGAGCAGGAGGATTTTCTGCCCTTTGCCGCCGGCATCGCGGCGGGGGCCGACGCTGTTTTGGTGAGCCACAACACGGTGACCTGCATGGATCCCGACCTGCCCGCGTCGCTTTCGCCCGAGGTGCACCGCATTTTGCGGGAGGAGCTGGGGTTTGACGGCGTGATCATGACCGACGATCTGGCCATGGGGGCCGTGACCGCATATGACGTGTCGGGCGAGGCCGCCGTGCTGGCGATCGCGGCGGGGAACGATATGCTGGTCACCACCGATTTCGAGGGACAGATCGCCCAGGTGGCGCTGGCGCTGGAGGACGGCACCCTCACCGAGGAACGTCTGGACGAATCGGTGCTGCGCATTCTGATCTGGAAGCTGCGTCTGGGCGTGATCGAATAAACAAAGGAAAAAGCCGGCGATCTCCTGACAAAAACAAAACCGTATGATTTTTGTAAATTTCCGTTTTTTGTAAAAAACAGATTGACAAAACATAAACGATCCTTTATGCTAAAAGCAGGATGGTGGCCACATCGTTCTTTTACAAAAAGGAGGGTTTTATGCTGTTTTTCCTGAAACTGATCGGCTTGATTGTCGCGCTGGTGCTCAGCCCCTATTATTGGGAAAAAAGCCGGCGATCGCTGATCGTTCGGCTGCTTCTGGCGGCGACAGCGACAACCTGCTTTTACGCCATCTTTTATGCTTTAGACGGGACTATCACCATTTCTTCGTTGCTTTTTTATTTGCCGTTTATCGTTTTAGCGTATTGTTTCGCGGAATATCGCCGCCGCAAGGCGGCAAAGGCCGAACAGGCCGCGCCGTCTGAC
>JAFOPS010000108.1 GCA_017394205.1 Clostridia bacterium
CGTTCTGCCTGCTGGGCGCCGGCGACAGGATCTATCAGGTGGAGTACAAGATCGATACAGGCGGCGCGACCGTCATGGAGCGGAGAAAGTTTTCCGAATACATGGTCCTTCCGAAGAGCGGTGCGCGGCGGTATACCCTCAGCGTGCGGGGCATCACCGCCGAGGGTGAAACGCAGGACTGGATCAGCTGGCCCGTGACCATTCGCGAAGAGTAAAAAAAGCACGTCCCTCAAGCAGCGCTTCGCAAGGAAGGTGCTTTGATGTTTGCTTGCGTTCGTCTACACCTCATCCGACCCCGCTTCGCCGGCCGCCTGTCTCGCTGCGGCGCCGCTTCGCTGCCCTTGAGGGAAAGGCTTGAGGAGCGCGCCAACCAAGGGCTTCCCCTGGAGGGGAAGCTGTCAGCCGCAAGGCTGACTGATGAGGTGACAAACACAAGGCTGTGTTGCGTGCTTCTTGGAATGAGGAAACAGAATCGTGCAGAAACGACGCTTTGAGCGAAACAACAACGATCTAAAAAGCATATAAACAGGCGTGACCGCTGTGGTCACGCCTGTTTTGTCTCTTGGATTTTGGGGTGCAGAATCCGATGCTTGTTAAAACTGCGGACAAGAAACAGCACCACTCGGCAAATGAGAGTCATCCTCTATTTTATCTCTTTGGAATATAGGACTTCCTCTGTGTCAAACGCCGGTTTTGAAATGCCAGTCGGTGTAAACCCTATTGCTTCGTAAAAGGTTCTGGCGCGAAGGTTATCTCGGAACACCCACAATACTACTTCAAAGTATCCGGCTTCCTTGATATCCTTCAGAACCCGATCCATCATTTGACTGCCAAACCCTTTGTGCCAGTTGTCCGGCAAGCTGTGAATGCAGATCAGCTCCGCCTTGCCGCTAAACTCTGCGTCACGGGCTGCGTCCCAATATGCGATGCAATGGGGGTTCCCATCCACCGAGAGCAGATATCCGTTTCCTTTGTTCTCATCCAGGAGTCTTTGATACATAGCCGTCGCTCGGTCGATGTTCGTGCATTTCGCTAACGTCTCAGCGTCAAGAATCCCCGCAAACGCCGCCTTCCAGCTTTCCGTTTGAATATAGGCCAGGGTATTTGCGTCGCCCTGCCGAACCCTTCGAATGGCTGCCTCCACGTTTATGTCCTCCGCATTACCGTTTTGCTGCATTATATCAACGCTGACCGGAATAGTCAATCATCCTGCTTTTGAAGGAGGGAGGCACTTCCTTGCGAAGTGCCTCCCTTGGAAGTGCTTTTTTCTTACATTTCCAGCAGCACGGTGACCACCAGGGGCTCGCGCTTGGTTTTTTTGTAAAGATAATCCGCCACCCGACGGTTGACGGTCTCCTTGATGGCGCTGCGGCTGGTGGTGCCTCGCTCCAAGGCGTTTTCCAGCGTCTCGCGGGCAAGCGTCCGCAGCTCGCTCATCAGCTCCTCGGCCTCCCGGACGAAGATGAAGCCCCGGGAGAGGATCTCGGGCCCGGAAACGATGGCGCGGCTGCGCATATCCACCCCCACGGCCACGGTGATGATACCGCTCTCGCTGAGGCTTTTGCGCTCCCGCAGCACGGCCGAGCCGATATCGCCCACGCCGTAGCCGTCCACCAGCACCCGGCCCGAGGGCACGGAGCCGTTGAAGCCCGCACCGCTCTCGTTGATCTCCAGCACCTTTCCGATGTCGGAGATAAAGATGTTCTCCGGCTTGACGCCGCAGGCCCGGCCCAGGGATGCGTTGACCATCAGATGGCGGTATTCGCCGTGCATGGGCATGAAATACTTGGGCCGCAGCAGCGAGAGCATCATTTTGAGCTCCTCCTGGCAGGCGTGGCCCGAAACGTGCATATCCGCCAGCCGCTCATACACCACGTCGGCCCCCTTGTGGAACAGCTCGTTGATCATGGTGTAGACAGGCTTTTCGTTGCCGGGGATGGGGGTGGCGGAGATCAGGATCTTGTCGCCGGGGCCCACGTCCACCTGCCGGTGGCCCGAAAAGGCCATGCGGTACAGGGCGCTCATGGGCTCGCCCTGGGAGCCGGTGGTGATGACGGTGAGCTTGTTTTTGGGATATTTCCGGATGTCGTTCAGGTCGATATAAGTGTCGTGGGGCAGCTTGAGATAGCCCAGCTCCACGCCCACCTTCAGGATGTTTTCCATGCTGCGGCCCGAGACGGCCACCTTGCGGCCGTATTTGGCCGCCACGTCAAAGATCTGCTGCACCCGGTGGACGTTGGAGGCGAAGGACGCCACGATGATGCGCCCGTCGCAGCCCTTGAACTCCCGGTCAAGGGAGTCGCCCACCTTGCGCTCGCTCATGGCCATGCCGGGGCGCTCGGCGTTGGTGGAATCCATCATCAGCAGCAAAACGCCCTTTTTGCCCAGCTCGCCCAGCCGGGGCAGGTCGATCATTTTGCCGTCGATGGGGGTGGTGTCGATCTTGAAGTCGCCGGTGGCCACCACCACGCCCACAGGGGTCTTGACAGCGAAGGCGCAGGCGTCGGCCACCGAGTGGTTCACGTGAATGAATTCCACTTCGAAGCAGCCCGCTTTGACCTTGTCGCCGTCTTTCCGGATGTGGATCTTGGGCTTTTTCAGATCCCGGTGCTCCGAGAGCTTGAGCCGCACCAGCCCGGCGGTGAGCGCCGTGCAGTAAACGGGGACGTTGAGCTCCCGCAGCACGTAGGGCAGGGCGCCGATATGGTCCTCGTGAGCATGGGTCAAGAAGATGCCCCGCACCATGTCCCGGTGCTTTTGCAGATAGGTGATGTCGGGGATGACCATGTCCACGCCCAGCAGATCCTCGTCGGGGAAGGTCATGCCGGCGTCGATGACGATGATATCGCGGCCGTATTCCAGAACGGTCATGTTTTTGCCGATCTCATTGAGGCCGCCCAGCGGGATCACCCGCAGACGGGGCTTTTCGGGGTCCGGAACAGAGAGAGGCTTTTTCTGCAGGGCGGCCGCCGTTTCCCGCCGCTGGGCGGCGGCTGCGGCCTGCTGGGCCCGCTGGGCCCGCCGGCGGGGCGCATCGGCCTTGGCGGGGGCGGCGGGAGCCGCCTTTTTCGCGGCAGCCGGCTTTTTGCTTCCCTGCTTGGCGGCAGGGGTAAAGGCGGCCTTGGCGGACTGGGCCGCCTTGTTCAGGCGGCGATGGGTCCGTTGGGGATTGAGTTCTTTTTTCTTTTCAGGCATATGGGTATGTGTTCTCCTTTTCAACTTGGGCGCACGCACAAAAAGAAGCCTCCGGCAGGCAGGCTACCGGCGGTGCAGCGCGTGGCGATCTGCGGTTTTTTATCAGATCCGCGTCTTTGAGTGGACAGACGGCGGAAAATATCTTTTAACAGGCACACTATAGCACAATCCGGCAAAAAAAGCAAATTTTCCCTTCGACAAGACCCGACGGGCTTTGCCGCGCTATGTACGGAGAGGGGAAGAAACGCCCCTCTCCGCCGGCGTCCGCGTCACTGCAAAAGAGTCGTTTTTGCGGAACCGGAGCCCTCCCGCGGGATGCGGAGATCCCGGTTTTCCGGCCGGAACTCCGGCGGGAGCCGGTCATCTTTCCGATCCGCGGGGTAAAAGGCCCGCCCGGGGAAATAGTAAAGATTCCACGCGTCAAACCAATCGCTCACGCTGTTTCGCCTCCCGGATCCTGTGATGCAGACAGGAGAGCGCCTCCCGCAGACTGCCCAGCGCGTCGCACAGCCCCTCCTCCACCGCCTGCGGCCCGTAGAGGACGCTGCCCGCCTCGCCCAAAAGCTGCCCGTCCCGCAGCATCAGCTCCCGCAGACGGGCGGCGGAAATATGGGAATTGGCGGTGATGAAATCCACGATGCTGTCCTGGATCCGCTGAAAATAGGCCGACACCTGGGGCACCCCCGGCACCTGTCCGTTCATGCGGACGGGATGCAGCGTCATGGACGCGGTGGGGGCGATGAAGCATACGTCGGCACTGACGGCGAGAGGAACGCCGATGGAGTGTCCTCCTCCCAAAACCAGCGAAACGGTGGGCTTGGTCATGCCGGCGATGAGCTCGGCGATGGCAAGCCCGGCCTCCACGTCGCCGCCCGCCGTGTTCAGCAGGATCAAAAGACCGTCGATCTCGGGGCTTTCCTCCACCGAGGCCAGAAGCGGCAGGATATGCTCGTATTTGGTGGTCTTGGTCTGGCTGGACAGGAGCTGATGACCCTCGATCTGCCCCACGACGGTGAGACAGTGGATGGCGTCCTGCCCGGCGGTGATCACGCTCCCGCTCTGCGCCACGGCATCCGGCGCGCCTTTTTCGGGCACGATATTGTCGTTTTCCACGGAAAAACACACCTCCGAAGGCTATTTTGCGCGAAAAAACGGAAAATTTTCCTGGAAAAAAGAGAAAAAGCGGGAGCGCCGCGCGCTCCCGCCCGATTGCCGAGACGGTTTTATTTGCAGTATTTTTCAAAAAACATCCGGGTCTGCCCTTCCAGATCGGCCCGGGAGCCGAGGTTTTGCAACAGCAGGTCGCAATGCTTCCGGTAATATTCGTCGTCCGGCTGAGCCGCCAGCCGGGCCTCGGCCTGCTCCGGCGTCACGTCGTCCCGGGAGAGGATGCGCTTCCGCGAGACCTCCCGGGGGACCAGCACCGCCAGCGTCACGTCGCACAGGCGGTCGATGCCGCTCTCGAAGAGCAGAGGCACGTCCAGCACCGCCAGCGGCGCGTCCGAATCCGCGATCCGTTCTTGGATCACGGCGCCGACCCGACCGTGGGTGATGGCGTTGAGATCCAGCCGGGCCTGCGCGTCGGAAAAGACCAGCGCCCCCAGCGCTCTGCGGTCCAGCACACCGCTTCGGACCACGCCGGGGAAGCGGGATCCGATGGCGGCCAGCATTTCACTGTCATTTGTTACAAGCTCCCTGTAGATCGCGTCGGCGTCCAGCACCAGCGCGCCCTTTTCCGCAAGGATGGCGGAAAAAACGCTTTTGCCGCTCCCGCTGCGTCCGGTGACGCCGATGACCGTTTTGCCGCCGCGGCAGTCCACGCTTTGAAAGCCGGCGGCCTTGCGCAGCCGGTTGACCGTTCCCGCGCCCGCGCCGAAGGGCCGGGGGCATTGGGCCAGGATCCGCTTTGCCCGGGTGCGGTCGAATTGCCGCAGCAGGGCAAACAGTCTGCGGGAATGAGCCTCATGATCCCAACTGTATCCCAGAGAATAGACCCGCCTGGAGCAGAGCTGCCTGACGGCGGGCAGGGATTCCTCAAAGCAGAGCACGCCGTCCCACGGCTGTCCCGCCTGCTCCGTCAGCGCCCGCAGCGTGGCCTCCGGCGGCCCCTCGAAGAGCACGATGGGGGCCTTGGGGGCATAATGCCGGTATTTCATGCCGGGAGCCTTGGGCTTTTCGCCTGCGGCAAGGCCCCGGTTCACGGCGGGGTCGGTGGCGGCAGACCCAACGGCGGCGGCGATCATCTCCTCGGTGATGGCGCCGGGACGCAGGATGCGGGGCACACCCCCCGTCACGTCGATGACGGTGGATTCCACCCCCACGGCGCAGGGTCCGCCGTCTACCACGGCGGCCACCCGGCCCGCCATGTCGTCCATCACGTCGGCGGCGGTGGTGGGGGAGGGCTTGCCGGAAATGTTGGCCGAGGGAGCCGCCAGCGGCACACCGGCGGCGTCGATGATGGCCCGCGCCACGGGGTGGGCGGGCATACGGATCCCCACCGTGTCCAGCCCCGCCGAGGTGCGATCGGGGATCCGGGGAGATTTTTTCATCACCAGCGTCATGGGGCCGGGCCAAAACCGCCGGGCCAGCGCCCGGGCGACTGCGGGGAACTCGGTCACCAGCGGATCGATCTGCTCCAACGCGGAAACGTGGACGATGAGCGGATTGTCCTGGGGACGGCCTTTTGCTTCAAAAATTCGCAGAACGGCCTGCTCGTCCAGGGCGTTGGCCGCCAGACCGTAAACCGTTTCGGTGGGGACGGCCACCACCTCGCCGGCGGCCAGCAGCCGCCCGGCTTTGGCAATGTCGCGTTTTGCGCCGCCGTGGAGCAGCAGCGTTTCACAGGCTTCTTTCATTGTGACAACTCCCTTTCGGCGTCCTGTCCGCCCTTGAGCTTTTCCGCCCGGTCGGCGGTGATCAGCGCGTCGATCAGCTCGTCCAGATCGCCGTTCATGATCTGCTCCAGTTTATAGAGGGTCAGCCCGATCCGGTGGTCGGTGAGCCGTCCCTGGGGAAAATTATAGGTGCGGATGCGGCCCGAGCGGTCGCCGGAGCCCACCTGATCCCGCCGCAGACCGGCCCGCTGGGCCTCCTGCTTTTCCCGCTCGGCCTGATACAGCCGCGAGCGCAGCAGCTTCATGGCCTTGTCCTTGTTCTTGTATTGACTGCGCTCGTCCTGACATTCCACCACCAGCCCGGTGGGCAGATGGGTGATGCGGATGGCGCTCTCGGTCTTGTTCACGTGCTGTCCGCCCGCGCCGGACGAGCGATAGGTGTCGATCTGCAGCTCGGAGGGGTCGATGCGGATCTCCACGTCCTCCGCCTCGGGAAGCACGGCCACCGTGGCCGCCGAGGTCTGGATGCGTCCCTGACTTTCGGTGTCGGGCACCCGCTGCACCCGGTGGGTGCCGCTTTCGAATTTGAAGCGCGACCACGCGCCTTCGCCCTCCACGGCAAAGCTGATCTCCTTGAGCCCGCCCAGCTCGGTGCGGTTTTCGTTCATAACGTCGATGGAAAACCGCCTGCGCTCGGCGTACATGGTATACATCCGGAACAGATCGGCGGCAAACAGGGCGGCCTCCTCGCCTCCCACCCCCGAGCGGATCTCCACGATGACGCTTTTGTCGTCGTCGGCGTCCTTGGGCAAAAGCAGAAGCTGAAGCTCCCGCTCCAGCGTTTCGCAGGCGGCTTCGGCCTCGCGGGATTCCTGCTCGGCCATGGTCCGCAGCTCGGGATCGGGATCCTTTTGCAGCGTCCGGGCCTCCTCCAGCCGCCGGTGCGCCTCCTCCCACCGGGCGAAGGCCTCCACCACCGGCGAAAGCTCCTTCTGCTCCTTCAGCAGACGGGCCGCCGCCGCGGGATCGGCATAGACCGACCCGTCCTCCAGCTGACGCTGCAGGGCGAGATAGCGTTCTTTGATTTGTGAAAGTTTTTCCAGCATAGCGAGCCTCCGGGCCTATTCCTCCATTTTAACATCAGTATAGCAGAATCGCGGAAAAAAACAAGGGCGGCATGAAGCGCACGGCGGCGGGCATACTGTTTCCGGAGGTGTTTTTATGTTTGATCCGAAAAAACGGGTGATCCAGCCTGTGGTCTGCCCTGCGGGACAGCGGGCCGACCGGCTGGGGGACCACAACATCCCTTATCCCGACGAGATGAGCGTCACTGAGGAATATCAGTGGCGCAGAGAACACATCCAATAAAAGCCGCCCGCCTCAAGCGGGCGGCTTTTTTTCCGGTTTTCCTTGCACGAGGGGTCTTGTTATGATATAGTTATACTAATAATGGACCAAAAGTACCTATAGCGGGGAAAGAAGGAGAGCTCCTTGGAGAAACGGTTTGCCAGAATCACCGAATCGGGGACGCGCATCGCCTTTGTGGTGATGGTGCTGTTTGCCGCGTTCACCTTTTACCGGGTGGGCTGGATCGCGGGCGTCATCGAGCTGGCGATCATCGCGCTGGTTTATCTTTATTATCGCACCCGCAGCCGCCACCGCAGCGCCGAGATCCGCAAATACGTGGAGACCCTGGCCTTTTCGGTGGACGACGCCTCCAAGGCGTCCATGGTCAGCTTCCCGCTGCCCATGGTGATCCTGCGGCTGGATTCCGGCGAGATCATCTGGGGAAACGACAGCTTTGCCGCCGCCAGCGGCCGCCACGAGACCCTGTTCGAGACCCATATCACCGACGTGCTCCACGGCTTCGACACCCGCTGGATCATGGAGGGAAAATCCCTCTGCCCCTATGACGTGGAAATGAACGAGCGGAAATATCAGGTCTACGGCAATCTGGTGCGCTCGGGCCGCAGTCACGGCAGCGCCCTTCTGGCCACGCTGTTCTGGGTGGACATCACCGACTACAGCCTTCTGCGGGAATACACCGAGCGCTCCCGCCCGGTGGTGGGGCTCATCGTCATCGACAGCTACGAGGAGCTGGTGAAAAACACCAGCGAAGCGGAAAAATCCACGCTGACCGCCGAGATCGACCGCCGCATCAACGAGTGGGCCTCGCCCGCAAAGGGCGTGGTGCGCCGGCTGGAGCGGGATCGCTATCTCTTTATTTTCGATCAGGCCAACCTGCTGGAGTTTACGGCGGGGAAGTTCTCGATCCTGGAATCGATCCATCAGGTGCAGAACAGCGAGGGCCTGAGCGCCACATTGTCCATCGGCATCGGCAAGGGCGAGACCTCTTTGCAGGAGCTCTATCAGTACGCGGCGCTGGGCATCGACATGGCCCTGTCCCGCGGGGGCGACCAGGCGGTGGTCAAGTCGAAAACGGCCTTTGAGTTTTACGGCGGGCGCAGCAAGGAGCTGGAAAAGCGCACCAAGGTCAAGTCCCGCGTCATGGCCAACGCGCTGCAGCAGCTCATCCGCGACAGCAGCCAGGTCTTTTTGATGGGACACAAGTTCTCCGATCTGGACAGCATCGGCGCCTGCGCCGGCATGGCGGCCGCCGTCCGCAAGGCGGGCCGGCCCTTCTACATCATCGTCAACGATCAGGCCACCTCGGCCTACGATCTCATCGACCGTCTGCGGAAGCAGCCGCAGTACGAGGGGGCGTTCATCAGTGAGGAAAAGGCCGTGGAGCTGGCCGACGCGTCTTCGCTGTGCATCGTGGCCGACACCTCCCGCCCGGACCTGGTGGAGAGCCAGACCCTGTTGGAGACCATCCCCCGGGTGGCGGTCATCGATCATCATCGCCGGGCGGCCTCGTATATCGAAAACGCCGCCATCAGCCTTCACGAGACCTACGCCTCCTCCGCCAGCGAGCTGGTGGCCGAGCTGCTGCAATATGTGGTCACTCAGCAGGAGATCCTGCGGGTCGAGGCCGACGCCATGCTGGCGGGCATCTTCCTGGATACCAAGGGCTTCACCGTCAAGACCGGCGTGCGGACCTTTGAGGCGGCGGCCTTTTTGCGGCAGGTGGGGGCCGATACCGTGGAGGTTCGCAAGCTGTTCTCCGGCGGGCTTGACAGCTATGTGAAGAAATATCAGATCATCTCCTGCGCCAAGGAGCGCTATCCCGGCATTTCCATCTCGGTGCTGGAGGAGGAGATCGCCCGGGCCACGGCCTCTCAGGCGGCCGACGAGCTGATTAACGCCTCGGAGATCAAGGCGGCCTTCGTCATTTACGGCGAAAACGGCGGCGCCGTCATCTCAGCCCGGTCTTACGGGAAGATCAACGTGCAGATCATTTTGGAAAAGCTGGGAGGCGGCGGCAACCTTTCCAGCGCGGGGGCGCAGTTTCCCGACAAGACGCCCGCCGAGGTGGAGCCGCTTCTGGAAAAGGCCATTGAAGAATATCTGAACGAGAGCGCGGCCGTGTAACACCGCCGCGCATCCGGCGAACTACCGAGAAAAGGAGAAATGAACCATGAAAGTGATCTTATTGCAGGACGTGAAGGCTCAGGGAAAAAAGGGTGAGATGATCAACGTCTCCGACGGGTATGCCCGCAATTTCCTGCTGCCCCGCAAGCTGGCAATCGAGGCCACCGCCGACGCCATCAATGCCAAGAAAAACGCCGACGACGCGGCCAGGCGCCGGATGGAAAACGAGCGCAAGGCGGCGCTGGAGCTCAAGGAGAAGCTGGAGCAGATGCCCGTGAAGATCTATGCCAAGGCGGGCTCCGGCGGGCGGCTGTTCGGCTCGGTGACCACCAAGGAGATCTCCGAGGCGCTGGCGGCCCAGTATCAGGTGGAGCTGCCCAAGACCAAGCTGGAGCTGGCCGAGCCCATCAAGACCTTCGGCACCTTCCCCGTGAAGGCCAAGCTCTACACCGAGATCAGCGGCACCGTTTACGTGCAGGTATTTGAGGAGAAATAACGCGCTCCGCCATCCCAAGAAAGAAGGAAGTGAGATCCATGCCGCCGGCGGAAGAATTGCTCAGCAGGCAGGCGCCTTACAGCATCGAGGCCGAGCAGGCCGTTTTGGGATCCGTGCTCATCGATCCCAAGTGCCTTCCCGAGGTGATCGAGATCCTGCGGCCCGACGATTTTTACATCGAGACCAACCGGCTGGTGTACGACACCATCCACCGGATGTTTCTGGGCGGCCGCCCCATCGACGCGGTCACTGTTCTGGACGAAATGAAGGCGCTGGGCTATAAAGAGGCCGCAAACCGGGATTATTTCCTCCAGCTTATCGATACCACGCCCTCCTCCGCCAACGTGGCGGAATATGCGGGCATCGTCCGCAGCAAGAGTATGCTGCGGGAGCTGCAGACCGTGTCCTCCGAGATCATCGATCTGACCCGGACCGAGGAAGAGGACGCCGACACCGTGGCCGATCTGGCGGAGCAGAAGATCTATGCCGTCCGCCAGGGGCGCGAGGTGCAGGGCTTTACCAGCGTCAACGAAGCGATCCAGCAGGTCTATGCCCATCTGGACGAGCTGGCGGCCAACCCGGGCAAGCTGCCCGGCCTGCCCACCGGCTTTGCCATGCTGGATCAGTATATCGGCGGTCTCAACAAGAGCGACCTGATCCTTCTGGCCGCCCGCCCCGGCATGGGCAAAACGGCCATCGCGCTGAACATGGCCATGTCGGCCGCCAAAAAGAGCGGAAAGACAGTGGTCATTTTCCAGCTGGAGATGTCCAACGAGCAGCTTGCCACCCGCCTTTTGTCCAGCGAGGCGCTCATCGACAGCAAAAAGCTGCGGATGGGCACGCTGGACGACAAGGATTGGGAAAAAATGGCTGGCGCCACCCAGGTGCTGCAAAGCATGCCCATCCTCATCGACGAAAATCCCGGCATCACCGTGCAGGAGATGATGGCGAAGTGCCGCCGCCTGGGGAAAAATCTGGGGCTCATCGTCATCGACTATCTTCAGCTCATGCACACCGCCCGGCGCATCGACAACCGGGTGAACGAGGTGGCGGAGATCTCCCGCTCGCTGAAGATCATGGCCAAGGAGCTCAACGTCCCCGTTTTGTGCTGCAGCCAGCTTTCCCGCGGACCCGAGGGGCGCACGGACAAGCGCCCCATGCTTTCCGACCTGCGGGAGTCGGGCTCCATCGAGCAGGACGCCGATATCGTTCTGTTCATTTACCGTGAGGATTATTACAACAACGAAACAGAGAATAAAAACACCGCCGAGCTGATCGTCGCCAAAAACCGCCACGGCGAGACGGGCAAGATCGAGCTTCAGTGGATGGGGCAATTCACCTCCTTCGCGGCCCAGGAGCCGTTCCGTGATGAACCCCGTTGACGCCCTGCGGCAAAGCGGGCTCCTACGTCCCGGAGCAAGGGTGCTGTGCGCCCTGTCCGGAGGCGCCGATTCGGTGTGCATGACCCACGGGCTGTGCGCCCTGCGGGAGGAGCTTTCTCTCACTGTGGCGGCCGCCCATTTTACCCACGGTCTGCGGCCCGAACAGGCGGAACCCGAACGGGAGCTGTGCCGAAGCCTGTGCGACGGGCTGGGCATCCCGCTCTTTTGCGGCGAGGGCGACACCGCCGCCTATGCCGGGCAGGCGTCTTTGGGCATTGAGGAGGCGGCGCGGACGCTTCGCTACGCCTTTCTGGACCGCACCGCCGATGCCTGGCGGGCCGACTTCGTGGCCACCGCCCACCATCTGGAGGACAACGCCGAGACCCTTCTGCTCCACCTGGTCCGCGGCAGCGGCCGCGCCGGGTGGGAGGGAATCCCGGCCCGGCGGGGGCGGTATATCCGGCCCATGCTGTCGGTCTCCCGTCGGGAGATCGAGGAATACAACGCCGCCCGCGGCCTTGCGTTTGCCGTGGACGCGAGCAATCTCGGCACGGACAACGCCCGCGCCCTGCTGCGCAACCGGGTCTTTCCGCTGCTGCGGGAGATCAATCCCCGGGCCGCGGAGCATATGGCGGCGGCCGCGGCTTCGCTGCGGCACGACGGGCTTGCCGCCCGGCAGGAGAGCGAGGCTTTTCTCGCCGCCGTCCGCCGGACGGAGCGTGGGACCCTGTTTTCCGCGGAGGAGCTTCTGGCGCTCCCGCGGGAGGCCGCTGTCCGCGCCTTGCAGACGCTTCAGCGGGAGCAGGGCGGGCGCATGCTCACCCGGCGGCAGATCGAGGCGCTTTTTGCGCTGTGCGAGAGCCGCGACCCTTCTGCGCGGATCGACCTGACCGGCACCCGCGCCCTGCGGCGCTATGAGGATGTGCTGCTGACGGGACGGGATCCGGACGCTCCGCCGGAGCCCTTTGAAATGAAAACCTTCGGCACGGCCCGCTTCGGCCCGTGGGAGATCGAGATCGCCCCGGGCGCCGGGGAAGCGGAGGCGTATTTCCCCATGGCGGTGCGCTCCCGCCGGGAGGGCGACGAGATCGCTTTGCCCGCCGGCCGCCGCTCGGTCAAAAAACTGATGATCGACCGGAAAATTCCGAAAGATTTGCGTGACAGCGTGCCGATTCTATGCCATAATAATAGAATACTGGCGGTGGGCGAGGTCCGCGCGGCAGAGCTGCGGGGCGAACACGCGCCCATCCGCTTGATTTGCAGGAGGAAAGAGATATGAAGCAGGACCCCGTATGTATGAAAAACGACATGCTCCGCACACTGGTGACGAGGGAGGAGCTGGAAACGACGGTGGCGCGGCTGGGCCGCGAGATCACCGAGGACTACCGGGGGAAAAACCCGCTGCTGATCGCCGTGCTCAAGGGCGCGTTCGTGTTCATGGCCGATCTGATCCGTCAGATCGACACGCCCTGCACGCTGGATTTCATGGCGGTCTCCAGCTACGGCTCGGGCACCGAGAGCTCCGGCCGGGTGAAAATTGTTAAAGATTTAGACACCAATATCGAGGGCAAAGATGTTATCATCGTAGAGGACATTTTGGACAGCGGCGTCACGCTCTCTTACCTGATCCCCATGCTGCAGACCCGCCGTCCGGCCTCGATCCGCCTGTGCACCCTGTTCGACAAGCCGACGCGCCGCAAGGTGCCGGTCTATGCCGATTACAAGGGCATCGAGGTCCCCAATGAATTCATCGTGGGCTACGGTCTGGATTACGGCGAGCATTACCGCAACTATCCCGAGATCGCCGTGCTGAAGCCCTCGGTTTACAGCGAAGAATAATTGCGCTTGCGCGGCAAGACGCGCGAAGGAGTGAGCATCGATTTGAATACCAATCAAAAAGGGACCGGCCGGGGCATCGGCTGGTATATCATCGTGATTTTTGTGGTGCTGGCCACGGTGGCGCTGCTGTTCGGCCCGGGGCAGACCGGCAAAACCGAGCAGGTCACCTATACCCAGCTGCGGAGCGATCTGCAGCAGGGCCTTGTCACCGAGATGGTCATCGGTACCACCGGCGTGGAATATACCAAGACCGACGGGAGCCGCTATGTCTGCACCATGACGGATATGGACTATTTCACCCGGGATCTGGGCGACGAGATCACGGAGCAGCAGGATAAGGGCACGCTGAAGGTGGACTATTACGTGCAGAACCAGTCGATCTTTATGAGCTTCCTGCCCTATATCGTGGTGCTGGCGCTGCTGGGCGTGTTCTGGATCTATATGATCAACCGGCAGACCGGCGGCGGAGGCGGCGGAGCCATGAACTTCGGCCGTTCGCCCGCCAAGATGGCCAATCCCTCCGAGGGCCGGCGGGTGACCTTCCGCGACGTGGCGGGGGCCGACGAGGAGAAGGCCGATCTCGA
>JAFOPS010000109.1 GCA_017394205.1 Clostridia bacterium
CGGATGACGCAGCGCTGCTTCTCCTGGCAGACGAAGCAGCCGCGGCAGAAATTGACGGTTTTGCCCCGCAGGGAAATCAGCTCCGCCTCATGCCCGGCCTCCTGCACGCCTTTGGCAAAGGCCTTGGCCAGCGCTTCGGAGTTGCTGTTCATGCGGGGGCTGGTCGATACGATCAGTACTTTTTTCATGTTCTCCTCCTGTTATTCCATGGTAAGGGTGATGGTCACGTCGCCGCTGCCCAGCAGCGCCGTCATTCCGGCATCGTCCTGATCCGTGATATGGCCCAGACGGGTATAGGCCCAGCTGTTGGAGCCGTAAAACACCACGATCTGGTTGCCGGAGTAGAGGACGATGTCCCCCGCGCGGGTGGTGGTCTGCGCGTCGCTGCGCGGCAGGCTGGCGCCCAGGGAGCCCACCTGCTCAAAGCCGCCGTACATGGACATCTGTACGGTCAGCGGCTTGGCCGCGGCCAGCGCGCGCAGCGCGTCGACCGACTCGTTTTTCTCCCAGTCCACCGAAACCTCGGTGTCATTGATGAACAGATGCAATGTCTTCTCCACGTTCGTCTCCTCCGTTTCGGCGCTCTCCGTCTGTGCGGGTTTTTCCGCAGGCGCGGTGCTTTGCTCCTGCGCCGGTGGGAGCGCGCCGCAGCCCGCGCTGATCGCCGTGCTCACCAGAAGGGCGATCAAAGCAAGTAATCGTTTCATGGCGCTCCCCCCTTACGCAAGATAGGTTTTGAAAAACTGCTCCAGCTTGTCAAAGGGGATCGCGCCGGTCTTCCCGCCGTCGTACAGGTCGGTATGGGACGCGCCGGGAATGATGAGCAGCTCCTTGTTGTCGGTATACTTGTTGTCCCGGACCATATCGGCGTAAGCGTCGCGGCCGAAATAGCAGGAGTGGGCCGCGTCGCCGTGGACGACCAGCACCGCACTGCGGATCTCGTTGGAGTAGCGGAGGATGGGCTGGTTCATGAAGCTCTCGCAGCCGATCACGTTCCACCCGCCGTTGGAGTTGAGGGAGCGGGCATGGTAGCCGCGCGGCGTTTTGTAGTAGTCGTAGTAGTCCTTCACGAAGTAGGGCGCGTCCTCCGGCAGGGGATCAACGACGCCGCCGCCAAGCTGGTATTCGCCGTTTTTCAGGTCGGTAAGCCGCTGGGCGCACATGGCAGCCTTCTTGGCGTAGCGGGCCTCCTCGCTGTCCTCGGAATCAAAGTATCCCTTGGCGTTGATGCGGGTCATGTCGTACATGGTCATGGCGGCAGTGGCCTTGACACGGGTGTCCAGCGCGGCGGTGTTGAGCGCCATGCCGCCCCAGCCGCAGATGCCGATGATGCCGACGCGCTCCGCGTCCACCTTCTCATGCAGCGACAGGAAATCCACCGCCGCCATGAAATCCTCGGTGTTGATGTCGGGGGACGCCATATAGCGGACGTTCCCGCCGCTCTCGCCGGTGAAGGACGGGTCGAAGGCCAGCGTCACAAAGCCGCGCTCCGCCATGGTCTGGGCATACAGGCCGGAGCACTGCTCCTTGACCGCGCCGAAGGGGCCGCACACGGCAATGGCAGGCAGGCTGCCCGCCGCGCCCTTCGGCATGTACAGGTCGCCGGCCAGCGTGATGCCGTAGCGGTTGACAAAGGTCACCTTGCCGTGGTCCACCTTGTCGCTTTTGGGGAACGTCTTATCCCATTCCTGCGTAAGCGTCAGTTCTTCCTTTTTCATGATCCCTAACCAAGCCTTTCCGTATTATTTTGCAATCTGTTTCGTCTGACGGATCAGATAATCCACACGGTCGATCCGCTTGCCGCACTCGTGCATCTGCTCCATCAGGTCGCAGCGGCATTTTCTCAGGTGCCTTGCAAGCTCATCGAAGCTGCCCGCCTCAAAAAGCCTCTGCGCGTCCGCGATCTCGCCGCGGCTACATCCGATCGCCGCCAGATCCTCGCGCAGTCTCTGCAGCTCTTCGCCCATCTGCACCCCTCCTGCCGCTGTTTTTTACTGGTTCTATAGTACCTGCTTGATTTCTTTTTCGCAAATAGTTATAATGAATATCGTGATATGAAATACCGGAATATCAGGAGGGCAATATGGAGATCCGCACCCTGCGCTATTTCCTTGCCGTGGCAAGGGAGGAGAACATGACCCGCGCCGCCGAGCTGCTGCACGTGACACAGCCGACGCTGTCCAAAACGCTCAAGGCCCTGGAGGAGGAGCTTGGGAAAAAGCTTTTCGAGCGCCACAGCTTCAGCATCTCGCTGACCCAGGAGGGGATCCTGCTGCGCGAGCGGGCGGAGGATCTGCTTTCGATGGCGGACAAGATCGAGCGGGAGTTCCTCTCGCTCGACGATATCACCGGAGGCGATCTCTATTTCGGTCTGGCCGAATCCTATCAGATCCGCTATCTGGCGCGGGAGATCCGCGTGCTGAAGGAGCGCTATCCGGGGCTCCAATACCACATCACCAGCGGCGACACCGAGCAGGTGACGGAAAAGCTGGACAAGGGTCTGCTGGACTTTGCCGTGATCTGCGAAACGCCGGACGAGAGAAAGTATCACGCCCTTGCGTTTCCCGAGTCGGACCATTTCGGCGCCGTGGTCCCCGCCGGATCAGCCCTTGCCAAAAAGGAACAGATCACTGCCAGGGATCTGGCCGGGCTGCCGCTTTTCTGCTCGGAACAGAGCTGGGAAAACGACATCCGGCCATGGGCGAAGGACGGGTTTTCCCAGCTGCAGCTCGAGGGCACGTTTCGCCTTGCCTACAACGGCTCCATGTTTGCCAGGGAGGGCCTCGGCATCCTTTTAACGCTGAACAACCTTATCGACACTTCCCCGGAAAGCGGTCTGGTGTTTCGCCCGCTTTTCCCGCGGCTGGAGATGAAGCTGTACCTGATCTGGAACCGGTACCAGACCTTCACCCCCA
>JAFOPS010000110.1 GCA_017394205.1 Clostridia bacterium
CCAAAGTGTCAGCATGAGACCCTCCTCAAATGATTCATTCCTTTTTCTGCTTTTCTTCTCCCGCCGGATCGTTCCGGCCCTTCCGATGACCGGCGAAGATAAAATCGCCGACCTTCTTCTCTTCGTTCGGAATGCCGTCGGACTATGTTAATTATAGCATTTCCCAGTTAATTATAGCATTTCCCATATCGGGAGAAAAGCGACGAGTTGCAGCCAACGTGAAAATTCGGGAAAATATGCAACAAAATGCAGATTATTTCAGCAAAATGACGAATATGGAAGGGCAGTATTAAAGCAAACGCTTTATTCCCGGGATGCCGGCATGGGTTTGATGAAAACAGAGAAGCGGCTGCCGCTTGACAAACGGTCGGATATCCGCTATAGTCAGAGCATGAAGGAGGGCGCTTTTGAAGAAAAAGCGCCCGTATTTTTTAACAGGATATTATAAAATCAAGGAGGAATGCCCTTATGGATGCCAAGGTGAAAGCCCTGATCAACGATCAGATCAACAAGGAACTGTATTCGGCCTATCTTTATTTGGATTTTTCCAATTATTATGAGGCCGCCGGACTGGATGGCTTTGCAAACTGGTATAAGATCCAGGCCCAGGAAGAGCGGGACCACGCGCTGCTGTTCTATCAGTATCTGCAGAACAACGGCGAGCCGGTGACGCTGGAGGCCGTGGCCAAGCCCGAATGGACGCGGGGCAACAACATGACGCCGCTGCAGAAGGCGCTGGAGCACGAGCAGTATGTCACCAGCCTGATCAACGGCATTTACGCCGCCGCTTACGAGGTCCACGATTTCCGCACCATGCAGGTTCTGGACTGGTTCGTCAAGGAGCAGGGCGAAGAAGAGAAGAACGCCTCGGACATGATCACCAAGATGGAGCTGTTCGGCGGCGACAGCAAGGGCCTGTATATGCTCAACAGCGAGCTCAAGACCCGTGCTTATTCGGCCCCGTCGCTGGTTCTGTGATCCCACCCCGAAAACGAGAGGAGCGAACGATGGAACTGAAGTTTTATATTTGTGAGCATTGCGGGAACATCATCACCAAAATCAAGGATGCCGGCGTGCCTGTGATGTGCTGCGGTCAGAAAATGACCGAGCTGGTCCCCGGCACCACCGACGCCGCCGTGGAGAAGCATGTGCCCGTTTTCACAGTTGCGGGCGATACCGTCACCGTCGCCGTGGGCGCGGCGGCCCATCCCATGCTGGACGTCCACTATATCGAGTGGATCGTGCTGCAGACCCGTCTCGGCACCCAGATGAAGCGGCTTGTCCCCGGGCAGGAGCCCAAGGCATGCTTCCGCCTGTGCGAGGGAGACGCGGTTGAGGCGGTGTACGCCTACTGCAACCTGCACGGCCTTTGGAAAGCGGAATAAACCGGAACTGTCAGGGCGGCCGTCTTCGGACGGCCGCCCTTATGCGCGCCGCGCCGAGGGACGTTTTATCCGATAATAGGCAATAATTTACAGCAACCATAAGGAAGTTGTTATTTTAGAATAGATTCTATATAAAAAAGTTTTACTAAAGGTGGGCCTTGCAAAATCAGCGTAAAAATGATATGATAATTCAGTAAAGTTTTAATCTGTCGCAGAGGCGGCAGCATCCGTTCGATAGCAAAGCGTTTGCTATAAAATAAATGGCTCAGCCAAAAGGAGAGGTTCTATGAAGCATTCATGGAAACGGCTTGTTTCTGTGATGCTGGCAGTTGCCATGGCGTTTGGGCTGGCGGTTCCCGCCTTTGCCGCAAACGACAGAGTGTCTGCCGGATCGCAGAGCGTCACGTGGGAAAAGGTCGATAACGACTCTGTTTCCTTCAGCCTGCCCCGTCAAGAGATGGAACAGCTGCGTGACGAACCGCAGTATGCGGATGACGATGTAGTCCGTGTATCGATCATTCTTGATAAGCCTTCTGCCCTGGAGAAGGGGATCTTCACCGGGCGGAATGTTTTGGCCTCCGGCGTGATGAATTACCGCGCCGGTCTTGAAAACGACCAGACCGCCGTGGCGGCCAACATCTCCCGTTATGTGCTTCGCGGCAGGACGCTGGATGTGGTTTGGCGCATGACGCTGATCGCCAACCTGATTTCCGCCAATGTGCCCTACGGTGCCATCGAGGATATCAAGGATGTTCGCGGCGTTCAGAACGTGGTCCTGGAGACCCGCTATGAGCCCGCCAGCGTCGAGCGCGACGAGCTGAATCCCCAGATGTCCAACGCCGGACAGATGACCGGCGGCGTCTTTGCCCATGCGGCGGGCTACACCGGCGCAGGCAGCAAGGTCGCCATCATCGACACCGGTCTTGACACCGAGCATGAGCTGTTCGACGCCAAGGCCTTCGATCAGGCCATCAAGGAAGACAACGCCGCCCGCAAAGAGGCGGGGAAGGATCCCGTCGTTCTGATGACCAAAAAAGACGTGAAGAACATCTGGAGCAATCTGCATGCTTCCGAGTTCCTCAGCAGCGAAAAGAACGTGTATCGCAGCACCAAGATCCCCTTTGCCGTCAACTATGTGGACCAGGATCTGAACGTTGAGCACGTCAACGACAACCAGGGCGAGCACGGCTCGCACGTTGCGGGCATTGCCGTCGGCAACCGCTACGTCATGCGCGGCAAGACCGCCGTTCCCTCGCTGGACGAGGTCCTGACCCAGGGCGAAGCCCCCGACGCACAGATCATGGTCATGAAGGTCTTCGGCAAGGGCGGCGGAGCTTACGACTCCGACTATATGGTCGCCATTGAAGACGCCGTGACCATGGGCGCCGACGCGATCAACCTGTCGCTGGGCTCTTCCGCTGCCGGACAGGCCGTCCAGACCAACGAGACGTATAACGCCATTCTCGACAGCCTGACCCAGAGCGGCACGGTGGTCACCATCTCCGCCGGCAACAACGGCACCTGGGCGGACCAGACTCCGTACGGTTATATTTATTCCACCGATTCCAAGCTGCATACCGGCGGCTCTCCCGGTACCTTCGCCAATGCCTTTACCGTTGCCTCCGTGGACAACGACGGCGCTACGGGCCTCTATATCGAGGTGGGCGGCGAGAAGATCCTCTATACCGAGTCCACCGGCTATGGCAACGAGCCGCTTGCCAGCATCGCCGGTGAGCACGAGTTCGTGTACCTCGACGGCCCCGGCGTTGACGAAAACGAAAACGTCGGCGTTGAAGGCCATGACGACTTCCTGGCGCTGGGCAGCAGCGTTGTCAGCGGCAAGATCGCCGTCTGCAACCGCGGCAGCTCCTCCTTCTTTGCCAAGGTCAACGCCGCCGCCGCACAGGGCGCCATCGCCGTGATCATCGTCAACAACCAGCCCGGCACCATCGGCATGAACCTGACCGGCGTCGAGACGACGATCCCTGCCGTTTCTATCACGCAGGCCGAGGGCGAGCTGCTCAAGACCAACCGGGTGGACGGCCAGACGCCTTATTACACCGGCACCGTTACCGTTGGTGATAAGGCAGCGACGAC
This sequence comes from Clostridia bacterium, assembly GCA_017394205.1. Lineage (GTDB taxonomy): Bacteria > Bacillota > Clostridia > Oscillospirales > Butyricicoccaceae > UBA4644. Next base: position 3,483 of record JAFOPS010000110.1, read on the forward strand.
CTATTACGATTCCGACTCCTACACCATGAGCAGCTTCTCCTCCTGGGGCGTTCCGGGCAACCTGACGATGAAGCCCGAGATCACCGCTCCCGGCGGCAATATCTATTCCGTGGCCGGCCTGTATGACGCAGGCGGCGGACACGATCAGTATGAGAACATGTCCGGTACCTCCATGGCCGCGCCGCAGATGGCCGGTCTGGCAGCTGTGTTCGCACAGTATATCCGGGACGAGGGCCTTGAGGACAAGGTGGAGATCAACGCCCGTCAGCTGGCGCAGAGCATGCTGATGTCCACGGCCAAGCCCCTGATCGAGGAAGAAAGCGGAAACTATTATTCCATCCTGAATCAGGGCGCCGGTCTGGTGGACGTGGAGAGCGCCATCAACGCCAAGTCCTATATCCTGATCGACCAGGTCACGGTTCCTCATTATGCGCCTGCGACCTCCGAGGCTTCGTATGCCGACGGCAAGGTCAAGGTGGAGCTGGGCGACGATCCCCAGCGCGCGGGTGAATACACCGTGAAGTTCACGGTCTATAACCTGAGCGACGAAACGCTGTCCGTGGATCTGAACGGCGAGTTCTTCACCCAGGACGTCTTCTATCCCCTTGACGACAGCGACATCACGATGATGGGCACCTGGACCGCCATGCTGAACGACGTGGATATCAGCTGGAAGGTCGACGGCATGCCTCTGGAATCCGATGAAGAGCCTGAGCTGGACTTCAACGGCGACGGCGTGATGGATACCAAGGACGTGCAGGCCCTGCTGGATTACGTGGTGGGTGTCCGCGCCGCGTCCCAGATGACTAATCTGGACAAGGCTGACCTTGATCAGGACGACGATATCGACACCTACGACTGCTGGCTGGCGCTCGGTCTGCTGAACGGCGCCGCCACCGATATCCCCGCCAACGACAAGATCGAGGTGGAAGCCACCATCAAGCTTTCCATCCCCAAGGAGCTGGACCAGAACGGCAACTACGTCGAGGGCTTCCTCTTCGTGAAGGAAATCACCGATGAAGAAGGCGCCGAAGGCGTCGAGCATTCCATCCCCGTCCTGGGCTACTGGGGCGACTGGACCGAGCCCTCCATGTATGACGTGGGATCTTTCCTGGAGTATTCCTACAATCTGGAAGAGCGCATTCCTTACATGTATGCCGCTCTGAAGGAGACCGCGTTCCAGATCCAGGGCTTTATGGACGGCAAGGGCTATGCCATCGGCGGCAACCCCTTCGGCCCGGAGCCCGATAATTACAAGTACATGCCCGAGCGCAACGCCCTCAATGCAAAGGATGTGGGCCTTGGCGGCGTACGCTTTACCCAGATCCGCAATGCCTCCGGTCTCCGCTTCTTCGTTACCGATCTGAAGGGAAATGTGATCGGCGACCTGGATTATGACGAGATCAATTACAGTTACGCGGCTTATTATTATCAGAATTCCGGCAAGTGGCAGAATACCTACACGACCATCCAGAGCCCCTTCGACCTGTCTGAGCTGGAGGAGAATTCCACCGTCGTGCTGAACGTCGCGCTGGCTCCCGAGTACTGCGTGGTGGACGGCAAGATCGATTGGGATGCGCTGGAGGACGGCACGGTCATGTCCCTGCCCGTGACCATCGATAATACGGCGCCCGTCATTTCCCGGGTCGAAGCTGCCACCGAAGCCACCGCTGCGGCGCAACTGACCTGCCTGATCACCGAGAACCAGTATCTGGCGCAGGTCGCCCTGTTTGATGAAGAAGGCAACGAGATCCAGGTCTACGGCGCCGATCCGAAAGATCAGGCCGGCATGGCCAAGAATTTCAGCTTTGATCTGACGATGCCGGGCGAAGGCGAGAACGACGATCCCGTGCCCGTGCCCAAGCATCTGTACATCCAGGCGTACGACTACGCTTACAACTACAGCACCTATAAGATCAATCTGAACACCCAAGAACTGGAACAGACCCCCGTTTCCATCAAGATCGATCCCGAGGAGTCGATGATCGTCGGTCTCAACAGCGAGCAGCTTCAGGTCATCTATACGCCTTACGCCGTGGACGAGGGCGTTGAATGGTCGATCGAATCGATGACCATGGACGAGGCCACCGGCGAGCTGGTGCCCACGGACGAGGTCGTGGCCACCATCGACCAGAACGGCGTGGTCACCGGCGTCAGCGAGGGCTATGCCGTCGTCACCGCCACCTATACCGGCAGAGGTTATGTGCCCCAGGGCAATGATATGCCCACCGCCACTGCCATCGTTCAGGTCATGCTGGTGGACAAAGAGCTCAACGGCGTGGTCTGGGACGAAGAGGGCGACGTCTGGGTCTCCGAGTTCAATCTGAAGACCATCCCCGATTACAACAAGCTCCATGAAAACAGCATGGCCCGCACCGATCTGGTTTCCATGGCGTATAACGGCACCGGCAAGAACGAAAAGCTGTACGGCGCCTCCTTCGACAGCGAGAGCGGCGCGTCGACGCTTTACACCGTGGACACCAAGACCTTTGAGCTGACCGCCGTAGGCGATGAATCCGAGGTCGGCTTCATGGATCTTGCGGGCGCGGCCAATCTTGGCAAAAACGTCATGCTCGGCGTTTACGGGCCTTATGTCCTGGTGATCGATGCCGCCACCGGCCAGTACACCGGCGCCTTTGACTACTCTGCCGCCACCGGCGGCGCGGGGCTTGTGGGCATCGCTTACATGGGTCCCATGCTGAACACCTATTACAATACGTACGTTGACGTGTACGCGTTCATCGATGTCAACGGCGTGATGTATCAGGATGCTTATATCCTGATGGATGGAAAACTCTACAATTTCAACGATCCTGCGGAGATGGAGCCCCTGCTGAGCACCGGCTTTACCACCGACACCAATTACTTCCAGTCCCTGTATTTCGACGGAACGAACTTCTACTGGAGCTGCTTCCACAGAGCGGACAACTACGTTGAGATGATCATGGTCGACGGCGAGACCGGCGAGGCCATCTCTGTCGGTCGCTTCGGCGACGGCGTCTGGCCCGTGGGCGGCCTGTTCGAGCTGGGTGTGAACCCCGCTGACTTTGACACCTTCAACAACGTTATGATCCCCGACGGCGAGATCGAGGGCGGCGTGATGCTGGAGCCCGAAGAGATCGAGGCCGTTGACTTTGCCGCTGCCGGAGCCAAGGGCGGCCTGAACGCGACCCGCCTGAGCAGCACCCTCAACAGCGTCATCGACGTTTCTGACCTGCCCGCGCCCGACGCGGAGGATCAGACTCAGACCGTCACCATCACCGAGGATGAAGCCGTCACCAACGGCCTCTACGAGGTGGAATATGACGCGGACAAGCTGGAGCTCGTCAGCTACAAGATCACCGCCGACTTCACCTCCGCCAAGGAAGAAGAAGGCAAGCTTACCATGGGCTTTGTCAATGAAAAGGCCATTCCCGCCGATACGACCATCGCCGAGGTGGTCTTCCGTCTGAAGGATTCCGTGAACGATACCGTTGAGGTGACGATCACCACAAAGGACCGCAACGACGAGAATCCCGAGAAAGAGGAAGAGACCGCGCTGCTGGGTCCCGTCGCCGTCACCGGCGTCCAGATCCGCTGCATCAACGACGAGACTCCGTCTGTCGGCGCCGGCTACGACGTCGGTTCGGAGGATACGCTGGTCGCAGTCATCGAGCCTGAAGAGGCCACCAACAAGAACGTCACCTGGAGCAGCAGCGACGAGAGCGTCGTCACCGTTGACGAGAACGGCAACATCAAGGTCGTCGGCGTCGGCGAGGCTGTGATCACGGTCACCACCGAGGACGGCGAGCACACCGCCACCTTTACCGTGACCGGCATGCTCTGCCTGCACGGCGTGACTGTCGAGCCCGGCTCTCTGAAGATGAAAGTCGAGGATGAAGAACAGCTGACCGTCACTGTTGAGCCCGAGGGCGTCGTGATCAAGAGCATCGTCTGGAGCAGCAGCAACGAGGACGTGGCTACCGTGGATGAAAACGGCAACGTCACCGCTGTCGGCAAGGGCACTGCCACCATTACCGTCGTCGTCACGGATGAGTACGGAAACAGCATCGAAGCCACGGTCAAGGTCACCGTCGGCAAGAGCGGCGATGACTTCACCGATCCCACCAATCCCATCGAAGAGCCCGATCATCCCACGCCCGTCGATCCCACTCCCATCGATCCCGTCGAGGATGAGTTCCCCTTCGACGACGTGCCTCAGATCCCCGGCGATTGGGCTTACGAGGCCATCAAGGACGTTTACGATCAGGGCCTGATGAACGGCAAGAGCGCCACCAAGTTCGCGCCCAACGACAAGCTGACCCGCGCCGAAGTGGTCACCATCCTGTGGCGGATGGAGGGCAAGCCCGCCGCCGCCAAGGAGGCCGCCTTTACCGACGTGGTGAAGGGCTCCTACTATGCCGACGCCGTGGCCTGGGCCAGCGAGGTCGGCGTGGTCAAGGGCATTTCCGAGACCGAGTTTGCGCCCGACGCACTGATCACCCGCGAGCAGTTTGCCGCCATCCTGTACCGCTACGCTCAGCTCAAGGGCGAGGGCTTCGTGGGAGCCTGGGCCTTCCTGCTGGATTATGCCGATGCGGACAAGGTTGCCGAATACGCTTATGAGCCCATGTGCTGGTGCACCATGAAGGGCATCATCAACGGCGTGGGCGACAACATGCTGGATCCTCAGGGCAACGCCACCCGTGCGCAGGCGGCTGCCATGATCTCCCGTCTGGTGAAGATCCTGAAGAAATAACGGCAAAACCCGCAAATCCCCGCAATATGACCCAAAAGCGGCCGTCTTCGGACGGCCGCTTTTTTGTTTGTTTCATTTTCCTCTTGACGAATCGGGGAATATCCTGTATAATCGACATATGACGAAAATAAGGAGGGCGATCGGATGGCAAGACCGCAGCGCGAACGCAGGATCTGCGCGCTTCCACGGCATACGCTGTTTTTGCCCTGTGAAGACGGGGAAACAGAAGCAGTCGAGCTGTCGCTGGATGAGTACGAGGCCATCCGGCTGATGGACCGCGAGGGCTGCACGCACGAGCAGTGCGCGCAGGTGATGCAGGTCTCCCGCACCACCGTTACCGAGATCTACGCTTCCGCCCGTCAAAAGCTGGCGGAAGCCATCGTCTGCGGCCGCAAGCTGGTGATCGGCGGAGGAAATGTGCGCCTGTGCGACCGATCAAACCCTTGCGGGCGGCATTTCTGCACCGGGGCGGGAACGGAAAAGGACCCCGAAAACAGCAGCGCGCGCAGCACCGGGCGCAAATGTAATAAAGGAGCGTGACGAGATCCGTGCTTGAATTGAAACATGTCAGTTATGAGGTCGAGGAAGAAGGCCGCCGCGTGGGGATCCTGCGGGACGTGAGCTTTTCCGTCGACGAAAATCGCTTTGTCGTGATCACCGGACCGAACGGCGGCGGAAAATCCACCATCGCCAAGATCATTGCCGGCGTGATCCGGCCCACCGGCGGGCAGATCCTGCTGGACGGCCGCGACGTCACCGATAAAAGTATTACCGAGCGGGCCCGATTGGGCATCGGCTATGCCCTGCAGCAGCCGGTGCGCTTCAAGGGCATCGACGTAAAGGATCTTTTGTGCATCGCAGCGGGCCATCCGCTGAACACCGCCCAGGCCTGCGAATATCTTTCGCGGGTGGGTCTGTGCGCCCGGGACTATGTGCATCGCGAGGTCAATGCCAGCCTCTCGGGAGGCGAGCTCAAACGCATCGAGATCGCTACGCTTCTGGCGCGCAAGCCCCGGCTGTCCGTGTTTGACGAGCCGGAGGCGGGCATCGATCTTTGGAGCTTCCAGAGTCTGATCCACGTGTTTGAACAGATGCGGGGCGAGATCAAGGACAGCTCGATTGTAGTGATCTCTCATCAGGAGCGCATTCTGAGCATCGCGGACGAGCTGATCGTCGTGGCCGACGGGCAGATCGAGCATCAAGGCCCGCGGGACGAGATCCTTCCGCAGCTGATCGGGACCGATTCGGCCATCGGCAGCTGCAGCAGACTGGTGGAAAGGGGCTGAGCGACATGATGGACGAGATCCAAAAGAGAATGCTGGAAGAACTGATCGAGCTGCACGGTGTGCCGGAGGGAGCCTATAATTTCCGCGTCAATGGGGAAAGCCAGGGCCGCCGCAGCACGGAAAACATCGAGATCGCGCCGAAAACGGACGTGAGCGGTCTGGATATCCGCATCCGCCCCGGCACGAAAAACGAAAGCGTCCATATTCCCGTGGTGCTCAGCGAGACCGGTCTGACCGAAACGGTATATAACGACTTTTATATCGGGGAAAACAGCGATGTGGTGATCGTGGCCGGGTGCGGCATCCACAATTGCGGCGTGCAGGATTCCCAGCACGACGGCATCCACCGCTTTTACCTGGGCAAAGGCTCAAAAATGCGCTATGTGGAAAAGCACTACGGCGAGGGCGACGGCGAGGGAAAACGGATCCTGAACCCCGTCACCGAGGTCTATCTGGAGCAGGGCAGCACGGCGGAGCTGGAAATGGTGCAGATCCGCGGCGTGGATTCCACCGAGCGCGTTACCAAGGCCGAGCTTGCCGAGGGCGCCCGCCTGGTGGTCCAGGAGCGCCTTTTGACCCACGGAAATCAGAGTGCCGTCAGCGTCTATCAGGTGGCGCTCAACGGCGAGGACTCCAGTGCCGACGTGGTCTCCCGCTCGGTTGCGCGGGACGAGTCCTATCAGAAATTCGACGCGCTGATCCACGGAAACGCCCCCTGCCACGGCCATTCCGAGTGCGACGCCATCATCATGGATCGGGCCTGCGTGCTGGCTGTGCCGCAGCTCGAGGCCAACAACGTGGACGCCGCGCTGATCCATGAGGCCGCCATCGGCAAGATCGCAGGCGAGCAGCTCATCAAGCTGATGACGCTCGGCCTTACCGAGGCCGAGGCAGAGGAGCAGATCATCAACGGGTTTTTGAAATGATCGAAGGGGAAACGGGAAAACCGTTCGCCGCGGCGGAGATTAACGCTATGATTTGTATTGTAACGGATCGGGAAGAAAAACAGCGGATCGTTCGGACGATTTTGGAAGCGCTGCCCGAATGGTTTTCCATTCCGGAGGCGCGTGAGCATTATATTGCCGAGAGCGTCGGTCAGGTTGTGATCGCCGCCAGGGAAAAGGAGCGTCCTGTCGGGTTTTTGTGTCTGAAGGAAACGGGAAAGGATACCGTAGAGCTTGCGGTCATGGGCGTTTTGAAAGAATACCACCGCTGCGGGATCGGAAGAAGAATGCTTGAAGAGGCTGTCGCCGCCGCGAAAGGGCGCGGATACTCCTTTCTTCAGGTAAAAACCGTTCAGATGGGGCGTTACGAAGAATACGATCGGACGAATCGGTTTTTTCTTAGCGTTGGATTCAAGGAATTTGAAGTGTTTCCCACCTTGTGGGATGCGGCGAACCCCTGCCAGATTTACGTCATGGCAATTTCGGGGCCGGGCCGGGCCCGCGGCGGGAAGCGGGAGCAGGCGGCTGCTTTTTCGACCGATACATCGGGAACCGGCGGCAACACAGGAAGAAGGATGATGCTCCATGAAGACTGGATCCGGGAACGGCTTCCGAAGAGCCTGCCGGAAGAAGCGGTCCGCAGAGGGCTTGCTCTCGGCGGTTATTACCGGGAGGGCTTGAAGGTGATGTCCTTCGGCGAACGCGGCGGGCCGGATCGTCTGGAATATGAGGCTGCCGACGAAGAGGATCTGCGCCTGTGGGAGCTTGATAAGGTATGCAGCCGCATCGCCGCGGAAACAGAGCTCCTGAATCGGAAAAAGAATGCGGCAAAATGGCGGTATTCCCGCGATCATGCCGAAAACGGATTCTGGTTTTACGCCGAGCGGCGCAGCTACGTTTACAACGCCGTCGAGGATACCAGGCTCGCGTCGTTTGAGCTGTATCTGGCGCTGATTCAGCCGAGCTTCCCCCGGGAGCGGTGGGAAAAAGCGGTGCAGCAGCGCGTGGAGCTGATGAATCGCTGGTATGCTGTGCCCCATTGGGATTATGACAAAAGCGCGCTCCGCTTTGTCGAAATCAGCGATTCCAAAGAGCATTCGGGCGGGACTCCGGATACCGAAGAACCGAGACAGGGCTCTGTGGTCAAAACGATCGGCGGGTGACGGCCGCCTTTCCCGTTTCCACCCGAAGGAGCGGAAAAAATCGCAGTTTTCCATATCCGAACAAAACCCCCGGCGGAAGCTGTCCGCCGGGGGTCGCTTTATGATAAAGTGTCATGCCGCAGGCTCGCCTGCTCAGTCTTCAAAGGGGAAGTGATAGGGCAGGTTCAGCTTGTCCCGCAGCTCGATGAGCTCCTTCTGGATGCTTTCGCCCACGGGCACGCCCTTGTCCTTGCGCTCCAGCCAGGCCAGATGCTCCTTTTCACCGGCGGTGTAGATGTGATCCTCGCCGGGGGCCTTTTCACTGGCCCGCAGATCCCGCAGGATGCCCCCCGCGGTGGCCTTGAAGGTGTCCAGCCCCATGAAGAATTCGGGGTTGATGACGAAGAAGAAATGCCCCAGCCGGTACATCCGGTTGCTTCCGTCGGGATTTTTGCCCGACAGCGCCTTCATATAGGGGCCGCCCGCCAGCGCGGCGGACAGGATCTCCACGATGGTGGTAAAGCCGTAGCCCTTGTAGCCTCCGGTGCTTTCGCCCAGACCGCCCAGAGGCAGCAGGGCGCAGTTGCCCTTGCGCATCTCCTTGAGGATGGCGCCGGAATCGGTCATGGTGCCGCCGTCCTTCGTGATCACCAGCCCTGCGGGGGTGGGTTTTCCGCTGCGCTCGTAATATTCAATCTTGCCGTTTTGCACGGTACTGGTGGCGCAGTCAAAATTGAAGGGGAAATCCTCGTCGGTGGGCATGGTAAAAGTCAGAGGGTTGGTGCCCATCATGGGCTCCACGCCGAAGGTGGGCGCAACCGAGGGGCGGGCGTTGGTTCCGGAAATGCCGATCATCCCGGCCTTTTCCGCCATGGTAGTCCAATAGCCGGCGATGCCGTAGTGGGTGGAATTGAAAATTGCGCCGCCCGCCATGCCGTAGGTGCGGGCCTTTTCGATGAGCATCTCCATCATCCGGTGGCTGGCCACCATGCCCATGCCGTTGTTGGCGTCCATCACCACGGTGGTGGGGGTCTCCTTCACGATGTCGATCTTGGTGACGGGAAGCAGCGTCCCGTTGACGATGCGGTCGATATAAATGGGCTTGAA
>JAFOPS010000111.1 GCA_017394205.1 Clostridia bacterium
ATCATGATTTTGCGGCGCCCATGCCCATCATCGATTTTCATTGCCACCTCAGCCCGCAGGAGATCTTTGAGGACCGGCAGTTTGAGAACATCACCCAAGTATGGTTGGGCGGCGACCACTACAAATGGCGGCTGATGCGCTCGGCCGGCGTGGACGAGAAATACGTCACCGGCGACGCGAGCGATCGGGAGAAGTTCCAGAAGTGGGCGGAGACCCTGGGCCTTGCCGTCGGCAACCCCCTCTACCACTGGAGCCATCTGGAGCTGCGCAACTACTTCGGCTATGAAGGCGCGCTGAACGGCGACACGGCCGAGACGGTCTGGCAGCTCTGCAACAAGAAGCTGAAAACGCTCTCCGCCCGGCAATTGATCGTAAATTCCAAAGTGAAAGCCCTCTGCACGACCGACGACCCGGCCGATTCGCTGGAATGGCACAAAAAAATCGCCGAGGACAAAAGCTTCGGCGTGAAGGTGCTGCCCAGCTACCGGCCCGACAAGGCCATGGGGATCGAAAAGGCGGACTATCTGGACTACCTGAAAAGACTGGGCGAGATCGGGAGCTTCGTTCAGCTGGCGGAGGTGCTCAAGGCGCGGCTGGCCTTCTTCGTGGAAAACGGCTGCCGGGTCTCCGACCACGGCATGGAATCCGTGCCCTACGCCCCCGCCGCGGCGGAGCAGATCGAGGCGATCTTCCAAAAGCGCCTCGCGGGCGAGCTGCCCACGGACCGTGAGGCGAAGCAGTTCAAGACCGCGCTGCTGCTGGAGCTTGGACGCGAATACCACCGCCTCGGCGTGGTGATGCAGCTCCACTTCGGCGTCATCCGGGACAACTCCCACCGGGTATTCCGCGCCCTGGGGCCGGACGCCGGCATCGACTCCATCGGCGATCAGCCCTCCATCAAGGACCTGGCGGCCTTCCTGGGCGCGCTGGACGACACGGGCGAGCTGCCGAAAACGATCCTGTATTCTCTCAATCCCAACGACAACGCCGCCCTGGTGACGGTCATGGGCGCCTTTCAGACCGGAGAGGCCGTGGGCAAGGTGCAGCACGGCAGCGCCTGGTGGTTCAACGACCACAAGACCGGCATGATCGAGCAGCTGACGACCCTGGCCGCGGACGGCTATCTCGCCGGCTTCGTGGGCATGCTGACCGATTCGCGCAGCTTCCTCAGCTACGCAAGGCACGAGTATTTCCGCCGGATCCTCTGCGAGCTGCTCGGCTCTTGGGTGGAAAACGGCGAATATCCCAACGACGACAAGGCCCTGCGCACCATCGTCGAGGGCATTTCCGTCAAGAATGCGGAGACCTATTTCAATCTGTAAAGGCGGGGAAACGATATGGCGCTGCACGTGATGGAGGAGGCCAACCGCTGTCTCGGCTGCAAAAAACCGCGCTGCCGCGAGGGTTGCCCGATCCACACCAACATTCCGGAGGTCATCCGTCTCCTGAAAGACGGCAGGCTCAACGACGCGGGCCGGATGCTCTTTGAGAACAACCCGCTCACGACGGTCTGCTCTATCGTCTGCAACCACGAAAAGCAGTGCGAGGGGCACTGCATCCGCGGCATCAAGGACGTTCCGGTACACTTTTCCGTGATCGAAAACTACATCTCGACGACCTACGCCAACCAGATGGTGGCCGGGCCCGCCCCCTCCAACGGGCGGAAGGTCGCCATTATCGGGGCGGGGCCCTCGGGGCTCACCATCGCGGTGATCCTCGCCCGCTACGGCTATCAGGTCACGATCTTTGACAGCAAGGACAAGATCGGAGGCGTGATGCGCTACGGCATCCCCGACTTTCGTCTGCCCGACGCCGTGCTGGACGACTTCGCCTACCGCCATCTCGAGCTGAAGGGCATCCGTTTTCGCCCCAACACCACGATCGGCGGCGCGATCAACCTGGACGATCTGTTCCGCGACGGCTATCAGAGCGTCTTCGTCGGCGCGGGACTGTGGCGGCCGAAGACGCTGCACATCAAGGGCGAGACCCTGGGGCACGTCGCCTTCGCGATCAATTATCTTGCTTCGCCTAAGGCCTTCCGCTTGGGGGAGCGCGTGATCGTCATCGGCTCGGGAAACTCCGCCATGGACTGCGCCCGCACCGCGATCCGCAACGGCGCGCACTACGTCACGGTCTTCAACCGCCGCGACAAGATCGCCGCCAGCGACTATGAGTCCAGCTACGCCAAGCTCGAGGGCGTGGGGTTCGAGATGATGAAGAGCCCGGTGGAGATTCGGGACGACGGCGTCGTCTTCGCGGATAACGAATACGACGAAAACGGAAAACTCCGCCCGATCCCGGGCTCGGAAAAGCTCTACCCCTGCACCGGCGTCATCGTTGCCGTCAGTCAGGAGCTGGGCAGCAATATCCTCAACACCACAAAGGATCTTGAAAAGGAGCGCTCCGGCGTTATCACCGTGGACGAGGATGGGAACACCTCCCGCCCCGGTGTGTTCGCAGCCGGCGACGTGGCCCACGGCGCCAGCACGGTGGTCCACGCGGTCGAAAACGGCAAGCGCGTGGCGGAGGCGATGCATGCGTATATGCAGTCTCTGCCGATGCCGGAACCTTCCGCATACGCGGACGTTCCCCGCGTCGAACCGCTTCATTCTTCCGTGCTCGCCGAGCAGATCATCCGCGAAGAATAGAAGGAGGGGACGTCTTCGTGAAGGAGCAGCGTCAGTATTCCGACAACGAACTGCACATGTTGAAAATGCTGTCCAGGATGTATCCGAATCTGCGCGCCGCCGGTACGGAGATCATCAATCTGCAGGCCATTTTGAACCTGCCCAGGGGATGTGAGCATTTTATCTCCGACGTCCACGGGGAGCACGAAGCTTTTCTGCACATCCTCAACTCCTGCTCCGGCGTGGTGCGCGAGCGGATCGACCTGCTTTTTGCCGACAGCCTCTCTCCGCAGGAGAGGGCGCAGCTGGCCACCCTGATCTACTATCCGGAGGAGAAGCTGGAGCAGCTCTGCGCGCAGATCGAGGATCCGGACGAGTGGTACCGCGTCACCCTCCACCGGCTCATCGAGGTCTGCCGCCTGATGAGCGAGCGGTATTCCCGCAGCAAGGTCCGCAAGGCCATGCCGCCGGATTACGCCTATATCATCGACGAGCTGCTCTACACCCATGGGGAAGAGATCGACAAGCGGGATTACTTTGAAAACATCATCCAGACCATCATCGAGATCGACCAGGCGCCGGAATTTATCGCGGCGGTCTGCGCCCTCATCAAATGGGCGGCGGTGGATCACCTGCATCTGGTAGGCGATATCTTTGACCGCGGGCCCCGGGCGGACGTGATCATGGACTCCCTTCTGGCGCACCACAGTGTGGACGTCCAGTGGGGCAACCATGACGTGCTGTGGATGGGCGCAGCCTCCGGCAGCCGCACCCTCGTGGCCACTGTGCTGGCCAACTCCATCCACTACAACAATCTTGAGGTGGTGGAGACCGGCTACGGGATCTCTCTGCGGCCGCTGTCGGTGTTTGCCAATGAGGTCTATTCCAGGTGTGACGTCAGCCGCTTTGCAGTCAAGCTGAACGAGCAGGACGAGGCAAGTGCGACCGAGAAGGACAAGCTGCTCTCGGCGCGCATGCACAAGGCCATCACCGTCATCCTCTTCAAGCTGGAGGGACAGAAGATCCTGCGCCATCCGGAGTACCGCATGGATGACCGCCTGCTGTTGGATAAGATCGATTACGAGCGCCGCAGCATCTGCATCGACGGCGTGGAGTGGCCGCTGGCGGACACGGACTTTCCCACGGTGGATCCCGCCGATCCCTACACCCTGACCGCGGAAGAGAGCGCGGTCATTGACCGGCTCACCGACTCCTTCCGACACAGCGAGAAGCTGCAGCGGCACGTGAGCTTTCTGTACTCCAGCGGCAGCCTCTACAAGATCTACAACGGGAATCTTCTCTTCCACGGCTGCATCCCGCTGACAGAGACGGGAGAACTGATGTGCTTCCGGCTCGACGGCGTCGAGCGCCGCGGCAAGGATTTCCTGGACTATCTGGACACGGCCGCCCGCCGGGCATACTACCTGAGATACGGCTCGGCAGAGCGAAAGCTGGCGATGGATCTGCTGTGGTTCCTCTGGGCGGGGCGCAACAGCCCCATTTTCGGCAGAGACCGCATGACCACCTTTGAGAGACGGCTCATCGACGACCCCAAAGCCTGGACGGAGCCGAAAAACGCCTACTACACGCTCTATGAGGATCCGGAAATCTGCGAGAAGATCCTGCGGGAGTTCGGTTTGGAAGGGCCGCACTGCCACATCATCAACGGGCACGTGCCGGTCAAGGCCCGCAAGGGGGAGAGCCCGGTCAAGGGCGGGGGCAAGCTGATCGTCATCGACGGCGGCTTCTGCAAGGCGTATCAGCCAACCTCGGGCATCGCGGGCTACACGCTGATCTGCAATTCCCGCTCCCTGCGCATCGTGGCCCACCAGCCTTTTGTGGGCCGTGAGCGGGCGATCCGGGAAAACTACGATATCGCCTCCCAGACGACGATCTTTGAGCGCATGGAAGCCCGGCAGAAGATCCGCGAGACGGATATCGGGCGGGAGATCCAGGCGAGGATCGACGACCTGAATCTGCTTCTGAAGGCCTACAGGGACGGCGTCATTCGGGAGAACGATCGTCCGACTGCCGTGAAATAAACGACGGGTAAGGGCGTTTTTGGCGTTCAAATCCTTTTTGGAGAATGCGCAGATCCGATCCCGAAGCCGATGATTGAGGAGCATGTACAACTTTGGTAAAACATAAAGAGAAACCTTGCAGGAATCCACAATTGAATCCGGAGAAAAGAGAGCGTCGTATAATGAGATCGGATAAGAACGGCGTACGATAATGCAGGACAAAAAGATGACAGAAAGGCAAATGACAAGAGAATCATCCAATCGGTAGAGCGGGTAGTCAGTATCCTGGACTATCTGGCGAAAAAGCCCAGAGGTGAGCGGCTGTCCGTCATAGCCAGAGAACTGGGACTCAATAAAAGAACGGCCTTTGGGCTGGTGAGTTCCCTGGAGGCGCTGGATCTGCTCTCCCAGGACGAGAAGACCGGCGCTGTTCTCTGGGGGTCAAGCGCCTGCACTACGGCGCGGCCTACTATTCGGCATAACATTTTGACACCTGATATTTCTCGCCCTTTTCACTCCCTTCTCTCCGCCGCGGGCGGGCCTTCGGGCCCTCCCGCGGCAATTCTGTTTTCGGACAGCAAAGACCACCTGCTCAGCAGGTGGTCTTCACGGTTTATATAAGCGTTCTGACTCTGACCGGGAGCCTCGGCGAGAACGCCGTGCGCTCCGGTGAGCCAATCGAACACCGTCGGTGCGCTATTCCGTGCCGACGGCGTTTGATACCTGGCGCCGCACGATGTCGATAAAATCGCGGGTGTAGCGGGAGACGTAGCTGCCCTTGCGTGTGGCGGCGACAAAATCGGTCACGACCCGCGGCTCGCCGAAGCTGTAGCAGTCGATGGGCCGCGTCTCGGCTCGATGCCGCAGATGGGCCTCGTGGACAAAGGACACGCCGTAACCCAGGGCGACAAGCTCCATGATGGCAGGGAGATTACCGGTACAGGTCACATTGTCATATTTGATTTTTTCTTCCTTCAAAATGGCGTCCAGGATCTGCCGGGTGCGCTGCTGAGGCCGCATCATGATGATCTGTTCGTTCTTGAGCAGGGACAGCTCCAGCTTCGGATAGCGGCTGGCGGGATTCGGCTTTGCGAAGCGGCCGAGCGGGTGACCCGCGCAGGTGCAGATCAGCAGCTCATCCTTGCCCGGTGTCTCGTATTGGATCTGCGGGTTCAGTTCGCTCGGCTTGGAATAAAAGGCCGCCTCCACCTGCCCGTCCAGCAGCCTCCGGTCGTTCTCATCGGAGTTGCCCTCGAACACGTTGACCTTCACGTTTGGGTGCGTCCGATGAAACTCCGGCAGCGTGCAGGGAAGCATATAGGTGCAGCGCATACTGGCGAAGGCTACGCTTACTTCGCCGACCTCGCGTTTGACGATGTCGGCCATCTCTGCGTCCAGATCTCCTTTGAGCGCGAGGATCTGCGACGCTTTCTCCATATAGCGCTCCCCGGCGTGGGTGAGTAGATAACGGTTGCCTACGCGGCGAAAGAGTTTCAGCCCAAACATGCCTTTATGTTGTCAAAACACAGGGAATTCCAGTGATTCACAAAAAATGCACCCTCGGAAAAAGAATTGCAGGGTGGCTTCTCCGGGATTGTCACGGAATCCAATGAACTGCAGATAGAAAAACAAAAAAGGTGTTGGTATAGTGAAGCCAGTTCAAAACCCCAGCCGTGAGAGGTCAAACTGTTAGGAGGTTGCTTATGCCAACACAAACTG
>JAFOPS010000112.1 GCA_017394205.1 Clostridia bacterium
CCCGCTTTCCAGACCGTCGACACCAGAAAGATCGGTGTCGTTGCTGTAAAAAGCGTCGCGATAATCGCTTTTATAGATGGGGATATAGAAATAGACCACCTGACCGGTGACGGTATTGATCCAGACCTCGATCTCGATATCCCGGGAATTGACCTTTGCATTGTAGTAATGATAGGCCTTGTCCACCCGGACAGGATCGCCCAGGATCGCCTGCACGTCGCTCTCGGTCATACCGATCTCAAGCTGAGAGAACTTCTCGTATCCGTCGTTGTCGATGGAATCCGCGAAGGAGGGGCCCTGCGGGGCAGACTCGGCGGGAGAGGACTCGGCGGGCGCGGGGGCCGGATCGGCGTTCTGAGGCTGTTGCGCGGGCGCGCTCGGCTGGGCGGAGGTTCCGCAAGAAGCGAGAACAAAGAGCGCAGCCAGCAAAGCGGCAAGAACGGCGATGATTCTGAAATGAGTTTTCATGTTGGATACTCCTTGACAGTATTTATCCGCGAAACGGAACGCGACGCCGCTTTGCGGACAGCGCAAAAAGTATAACACAAAACAAACGGATAATCAAGGCTGCGGGAAAGGCTTACTTGCTGCGGGATGTGGGAAAGGTTTACTTGCTGCTGGAACACTTTTCCGCGTCGATGGCCAGGACGATCATCAGGCAGTACAGGGCGTCGCGGGGGTCGGCCACGTCGATGCAGTAGGTGTCGGTCCAGTTCCACAGCTCCTTTGTCACGGCGGCGACGAGGCGGCCCTGCGCATCTGTGATGCTGTAATCCCAGCCGGTCCAGTTGCCCTCGACTTTCCAGCCGTTGAAATCCAGTGTAAAGGAGGGGCGCAGGAAGGTGAATTCCTTTTTCAAGGTGCCGATCTGCGTTTCGCCCTCGTAAAAATCAAAATGGGGAAGAAAGCGGAAGACCTGCTCCTTTACCATGCCCAGCGGATAACCGTCGGCGTCCAGGATCTGGAGCTTATGGCCCCAGGAAACGCGGCCCTCCACCGTATAGACAGTATAGCCGCCTTCGTCAAAAATATCATAGCTGTCCAGCCAGGAGAAAAAACGCTGTTTGAATAAGAGCTTCATCAGAACCTCCTTGCAGAAATGACATACAGGGAAAAGCTGACGGCCGCAATGACCGCCCACAGGATGCCGAAACCGAGAAAAATGGTGGAGATAAACCGGTCGGAGCCTTCATCTTCCGGAACAACATATTCGCTGGGATCGGAAGAGTTGTAATAAATGGTGACCGGATCGCCCACCTCAAAGCGGCGATCGCTGGAGCCGGTCGAGGATTCCTGTTCGTAAGTCTGGCCGAGAGCGGTATATTGAAAGACGGGGTGCCAGAGCTGGGATTTGCCGTCTGAGCCCGTGTGGTGGCGAAGGCGCATTTCGGAAACGCGGCCTGTGGTCACACAATCGCAGCGCGTATCGCGGCTTAATCCGGCTTGACGGAGGAAAAGCCCGATGCCGCCGAACAGCAGACCGAAGAAAAGAGAAATCAGGGAAAACAGCAAAGAAAAGGGCATATGCGGCCTCCTTCAACCCGGATTGTTTTCAGTATAGCAGAAACATGCAGAGGGCGCAAGCGGGGATTTTGACTTGCCAAGGGCGGCGGAACATGGTATGCTGAAGCTGTTGAACATACTGCGTACCGAAACGGAGGAAACTGTGATGAAAAAAACGATCGCAAAAGAGCTTTTGACCTTTATCCGCAAAAGTCCCAGCGCCTTCCACGTGATCGACAATTTCCGCGCCATGCTGCTGGAGCAGGGCTATGCCGAGCTGCGGGAAAACGAGCGCTGGACGGCGAAAGCGGGCGGAAAATATTTTGTGACCCGCAACGGCTCGTCGCTCATCGCCTTCCGCGTGCCGAAAAAGCCGGAGGGCGGATTTATGCTGGCGGCGGCCCATTCCGATTCCCCCTCGTTCAAGATCAAGCAGAATCCCGAAAAGCTGTCGGCCGGGCATTACGTCCAGTTGAGCACCGAGAAATACGGCGGGATGATCATGTCCTCCTGGCTGGATCGGCCCCTTTCCGTGGCGGGACGGCTGCTGGTGCGGGAAAAGGACGGGCTGGCGGTGAAGCTGGTGGACGTGGATCGGGATCTGCTCATCATCCCCAACGTGGCCATCCATATGGACCGGACGGTGAACGACGGGAAAAAGTTCCTGGCCAACGTGGATACCCTGCCGCTTTTCGGAGGGACGGAGGCCCAGGGCGGCTTTATGAAGCTGGTGGCAGAGGCTGCCGGCGTTGCGGAAACGGACATTTTGGGACACGATCTGTTTTTGTACTGCCGGCAGGAGGGCGCGCTGCTGGGCGCGGGGGAGGAGTACGTCGCCTCGCCCAAGCTGGACGATCTGGAATGCGCCTTCGGCTGCATGAAGGGCTTTTTGCAGGCCAAGGAGAGCCATGCCGTGCCCGTCTGCTGCATCTTTGACAATGAAGAGGTGGGCAGCGCCACCAAGCAGGGCGCCGAGTCCAACCTTTTGCGGGACGTGCTGCGGCGCATCGCCTCGGCGCTGGGCCGGGACGAGGAGGGCTATCAGGCCATGCTGGCCGAGAGCTTTATGGTCTCGGCGGACAACGCCCACGCCCAGCACCCCAACCATCCCGAATATGCCGACGGCGGCAATACGCCCTGGATCAATGAGGGTGTGGTCGTCAAGTTCAACGCCAACCAGAAATACACCACCGACGCCGTGTCCTGCGGCATTTTCCGCAGCGTCTGCGACGAGGCGGGGGTGCCGGTGCAGGTTTATGCCAACCGTTCGGATCTGCCGGGAGGCAGCACGCTGGGCAGCATCGCCAACACCAAGGTGGCGGTGAACACCGTGGACATCGGCCTGGCGCAGCTTGCCATGCATTCGGCCTTTGAAACGGCGGGCGTCAGGGATCTGGAATATCTGGTGAAGGCCATGACGGTGTATTTCGGCAAGACGCTGAAGGCCGCGGACGGCGGATACCGTCTGTAACGGAGCAACGAGCATGGTGCGCTTCGGAATCGACCGGATCCATGAGGAACGGGAGCTTCTGCAGGGGCGGGCGGCGCTGATCACCGCGCCCTCGGGGCGGACGGCGGACAACCGCTCGTCCGTCGAGCGGCTGCGGGAGGTGTGCGATCTGCGGCTGCTGCTGGCGCCCGAGCACGGCGTGCGGGGCGACAAGGCAGCGGGCGAGAGCTTTGAAAACGGGATCGACGGACCGTCGGGCCTGCCGGTGATGAGTCTGTATTCCGCCGGGTCCAAGCGGCTGCCCCGGACGGCCATGGAGCTGTTCGACACGCTGGTCTATGACATCCAGGACGTGGGCTGCCGGCATTATACCTTTATCTCCACCCTGAAAAACGCGCTGGAGGACTGTGCTGCGGCGGGCAAACGGGTGGTGGTGCTGGATCGGCCCGACCCGCTGGGCGACAGGGTCGAGGGCACGGTCCTGCGGGCGGAAACGGCAAGCTTTGTGGGCTGCTACGACATCCCGGCCCGCTATGGGCTCACCTGCGGAGAGTTTGCCCGCATGGTCAACGGCGAGCAAAAGCTGGGCTGCGACCTGCACGTGGTGCGCTGCGAGGGGCTGCGCCGTGGGATGGACTTTTACGACTGGGGGCGGGTGTGGGTGATGCCCAGCCTGGCCATGCCCCGGTTTGAAACGGCCCTGCTTTATCCGGCCACCTGCCTGCTGGAAGGGACGAATCTCTCCGAGGGGCGGGGAACGGCGGATCCCTTCGGCATCGTCGGCGCACCCTATATCCGGGCGGAGGAGCTGGCCCGGCAGATCGAAGCGCTGGGCGAGCCGGGCGTGGCGGCCACGCCGGTGTGGTTCACGCCTGCGGCCTCCAAGCACAAGGGAGTGCTGTGCGGCGGCGTGCAGCTTCACGTCACCGACCGGAAGGCGCTGCGGCCCGTGTATCTGGGGATCCGGCTCATCAAGCTGCTGACCGAGCACTATCCGGAGGAGTTCCGGCTTCTTTCGCCCTCTGAAGGGGACGAGCTGCCGTTCATCAGCCGCCTTGCGGGGCATCGGCTCTTTGAAACGGCGGACTGGTCGCCGGAGGAGCTGATCCGACAGGGCGAACGGGAAAGCGCCGCCTTTGCCCGACGGTGCGAGCCCTGGCGGCTGTACGAATAACGCGTGAAAAGAAAGAGCGCTCCCGGCCATGCCGGGGGCGCTCTTTGCCGCAAAACGGGGGTCAGTCCAGCACTGCCTGAAGCAGAACGGGATTGTGGTCGGAATGCTCAAAGGCGAGGTCCAGCGTTTGCACGCTTTGCAGAGTGACGTTGGGGGACAGGATGAAGCCGTCGATCACGTAATACTGGGTGGCGGGATCGGCGGGATCGTAGGGCTGATTCAGCAGGCGGCAGGATGGAACGGAGACATCGTAGGCAAAATGCCAGCCCTCGGACAGATCGTCGTCGGACAAAAGACCGGGGGTCCAGAGCTCGGCGTTTTTGACGGGGTAGGCCGCCACCGCATCGGGGAAGGACTGGTTGAAGTCGCCGCCCGCGATGACGTAATTGCCGGCGGCGTATTCCGCCTCGATGCGCTCCTTGAGCAGGGCGGTCTGGGCGGCCTTGCCTTCGCCGTTGTCATAGGCCTCCAGATGCAGATTGATGAGCACCAGCTCCTTATCCGTGCCCTCCAGCGGGATGCGGTCGATCAGAAGGCAGCGCTTGAGATTGGCGGCCGACACCGGCCAGGAGAAGGGACAGGGCAGGGCGACGCGTGAGGCGGAGGAAACGCCGTAATTGCTGAGCGTGAGAAGGCCGCTGTGCACCTTGCCGATGGGCGGCAGAGGGAAGGGCACGAAATCGCAGGAGTAATTGAGGGCATAAGTGCCGCCCGGCGCGGTGAAGGATTCCCGCTGGTCGATGGAATAGGTGCGGGAGGAATCGGAATCCACCTCCTGCAGCAGCGTGAAATCGGGGGCGAGGGAGGAGATCCGGTCGGCCATGGCGGTGAGATTGCGCTCTACGGCAGACCGGTCGGCGGAGCGGACGCTTTTCCCGCCGTCCATGAAAAAGTCGGCGCTTTTGTCCAGCCCGGCGTAGCCGATGTTCCAGCTCAGAATGCGCAGAGAAGCGCC
The DNA here is from genome assembly GCA_017394205.1 of Clostridia bacterium. Lineage (GTDB taxonomy): Bacteria > Bacillota > Clostridia > Oscillospirales > Butyricicoccaceae > UBA4644. Next base: position 5,083 of record JAFOPS010000112.1, read on the forward strand.
CTGCGCGGGAGCGGGACCCTGAAACCCGGACAGCGGCTCTTCGTCGGCGGGACGGTATTCCCGCAGGGTGAGAAAAGCGATGAAAAAGACGGCGCAGGCAACAACAGCCAACAGCAGGATGCCCAGAGCTTTCAGCAGCTTTTTCATAAAAAGTCTCCTTTTGAACAAGTTAAACAAGAGGATCAACTCCAGTATAATACGGGGTTGGCCGCGGCGCAAGAAAAATGTCGCCTTGCAGGCGACCGCAAAGCCCGCCGGCTCGTGTATGATCGGATCATCCCAAACAAAATGAATGAAACGGAGGGCATGATCATGAAAAAAACGATCAAAACCGAAAGCACCGAGCTGGTCTTCATCCTCGACCGCAGCGGCTCGATGGGAGGGCTGGAAAGCGACACTGTGGGCGGCTTCAATGCCATGATCGAAAAGCAGAAAAAGAAGGAGGGGACGTGCTTCGTCACCACTGTGCTGTTTGACAGCAAAAGCGTGATGCTGCACGACCGCGTCCCGCTGGAGCGGGTCCCCGAGATGACCGAACGGGATTATGCCGTGGGCGGATGCACCGCCCTGCTGGACGCGCTGGGCGGCGCCGTGGAGCATGTGGAGAACATCCACAGATACGCCCGGGCGGAGGACGTGCCGGCGCACACCGTGTTCGTTATCACCACCGACGGCATGGAAAACGCTTCCCGCCGCTTTGACAGCGACACGGTGAAGCGGATGATCTCGCGGAAGCAGGAGGAGGGATGGGAATTTCTCTTCGTGGCCGCCAACATCGACGCGGTGGAAACGGCGGCCCGCTACGGCATCCGAAAGGAACGGGCGGTGAACTATCATGCGGACAAAGCGGGGACGGCCGTGCTGTATGATACCATCGGGGAGGCGGTGGAGGAAATTCGCTCGGCCCGTCCGCTGGGCGCAGAATGGAGCAAAAAGATCTCCGAGGATTACGAAAGCCGGAAATAAGCGGGCGGGGGCGCGTGAGCGCCCCCTGCTTGCGCTGCGGCGAAAAATGCCGTATAATCGGGAAAAAGGGAAAAAGGGAAAAAGGAGGGACCGCCTATGCCGCCGCACGGAAAGGAGCGGGACGGCGGAGAGAAGATTGCTCTGTTTGCAGAGCTCCGCGCCTTTTTGGACGCGCATTATCAGGAGCCGCCGAAGAAAAAAGCCCGCGGTCTGCGGGCCGCGGCCCGAAAAAACGCCGATCCGGCGGATGCCGCTGTATGTATTCAGGCAGAAGTGCGGGAGGAGGCGCTCTGCGAGCAGGCCGCCGCACCGATGTGGAACGGCGATCCCGGGCTGGAGCGTGCGCTGGACCAGATCGACGAGAGCTTTTCCCGGATGCTGCTGCGAAAAATCGACGAAAAGGGCATGACCGACGCCCAATGCTATAAAAAGGCCAACGTAGACCGGAAGCTTTTCTCCAAGATCCGCTCGGATGAGCATTATCGGCCCAGCAAGGCCACGGCGGTGGCCTTTGCCCTGGCGCTGGAGCTTCCGCTGGAGGAGACCCGGGATCTTTTGATGAAGGCGGGCTTTGCCCTGTCGCACAGCAGCAAAGCGGACCTGATCGTGGAGTATTTTATCCGCCGGGGAGAATACGATCTGTTTGCCGTCAACGAGGCACTGCTCGCCTTTGACCAGCCGCTGATCGGGGCATGAACACAAAAAAGCCGGAGCTGAGCTCCGGCTTTTTGCTGCGGGATGGATCATTTTTCGGCTTCGGCCGCGGCGGTCTCGTTGGTATCCAGGCTGCTGCCGAAGACAAAGAAGCGCTGATAGAGAAACTCGGTGATGAAATTGACCAGCATATTGAGCGCGGTGACCAGAAAATCATTCCAGCCCAGCGTGTCGGCAAGATAGTTCCCGGCCCAGGTGCTCAGCGGGGTGAAGACGGCATAATAGGCCGCCACCTTCAGCATGGCGACCGGCACGTTGGCAGCCGATTTGAAGGTGAACTTGCGGTTGAGGGTGAAGTTCCACAGCACAGAAAGGGTCAGCGCGATCAGATAACGCGGCCAGTAGCTCCAGTCGGTCACGGCGGTGAGCAGGGCGAAGGAGCCCATTTCGATCAGACCGGCGCTGATGGAAAACAGGACGAACTTGGCCGCCCGGATGAGTTCTTTTTTCTTCATAACGATTTTCATAACGACGCCTCCTCAGGCCCGGCGGCCGAACAGCCGCTGACGCCAATATTTCCCGTAGACGATGAGCTCAGCCACAAGCCCCAGGAGCAGAGCGGCGAATACGTCCACTGCGGAATGCTGCTTGACGAACATGGTGGAAAGAGAGATCAGGATCACGGCGGCGGTGATCAGAATTTTTTTCAGGGGAGAGGCGGCCTTGTCCTTATAGCACACCGAGGCGATGCCCAATGAATAGGCCACGTGAAGCGAGGGACAGACCCCCGTGCTGGTATCGAAGGAATAAATGAATCCCATGATCCGGGTGAGGATGTTGTCCCGCTGGAAAAACTCGGGCCGCAGATCCTGCCTGCTGGGATAGAGGATGTAGGTGGCCATGGCGATGACCTGGGTGACGATGATGAAGGTCTGGAGCTTTTTGAAGCTCTCTGTGTCATAAAGAAGATAATGGAGCAAAGAGCCCGCCACCAGGGCATACCAGCCGACGTAGGCCAGAAGAAAGATCTCGCAGAAGGGGATGAGATCGTCGATCACGCAGTGCATGGGGTGGCAGCGCTGGGGCGGGATGAGATTTTCCGTGAGAAGATAGAGAAGAAAATAGCCGACCCAGCTCAAAAGAAGAAGGAGATGGGAGAAGCGCGGCTCCTTCAGCCGGGAAAGGCGAAAACCGCTGTAATCAACGGTGGGTTTTTTCATGGCGTTCACCTCGGAAGATTGGTAGGATACAGCCGCCTGGGAATGTTGCGATAGGGCACCACGGTGTGAAGCGGGAGCGATTCGGCCATGGCGGTGATCTGCTCCATGCAGGCGCGGCAGATACGCGCCCGTTCAGACTCGATGGGGGCGGCGGGATCAAAGACGACAGGCTCGCCGTAGACCATTTTTTTCAGCGCAGGCGCCAGATAGAGCGGCACGAAGGACAGGCTTTTTCCGGTCTTCCGGTAATACAGGCGGGCTACGTCGACGAACTTGTCCTGAAAATCGCAGAGGATATGGTTATACGGCACGTCGTGCTCGGGAAAGATCACGATATCGGCCCCCTCCTGCAAACGCCGGAGGGTCAGCCGGAAGGTGTTGAGCAGGCGGTTGTCGTGATAGACGGGGATGGTGTTCGCCCCGTTGAACACGCACACCGCAAGCGGCGCGATGAGATAAGAGGCGATCCTGAACAGCCAGCGCACCGAGCGGGGCTTTTGCGACCAGAAGTCCCGATAGGCATATGCGGGGACCTCCCTGAGATGCATCATCTCGCCGGCGCACCAGGTATAGCGGAACCGGGGCGAATAGAGCTCGCAGGCGATGGGGCCGTTCATCTGCGTGTGATTGCCCACGATGATGCAGGGCTCGGGCGGTAGACGGTGGGCATTCACGACCTCCATCCTGTGATAAAACAGGCGGACTGCCGCCTTGATGAACCGGAACAAGACGGAAGAAGAGGGCTTTGTTTCTCGACTCATAAAAAACTCCTGACAAACGCGGTGAAAAGGGCCAGGCGAACGCCGGCAACAAACCTATCTTACGCCTGCGGGCAAAAAAGCGCAAGCCCTGTTTCCGAAAAATCGACGGAAACCTGCCGCGGGGGGCGGCATTGACAACCGGGGGAAGGGCATACTATAATAATTTATTGGAAAAAACGAAAGATAAGACTCGGCCGGAGCCTTTGCCGCAGGGCGGGAAGGACCGGGCGAGGCCGTCTGTCGGGGAACGCTTGAAGACCCGAAAAACAGACGGAGATCTCAGGCATGCCGGACGGAAGCAAGCGGCTGTCCGGCGAAGACACGGAGGGATTATGAAGCAATACAACGTCACCGGAATGTCCTGCGCGGCGTGCAGCGCCAGAGTGGAGAAGGCGGTTTCGCAGGTGCCGGGCGTTACGGCGTGCTCGGTCAGTCTGCTGACCAATTCCATGGGCGTGGAGGGCAGCGCCGCGGCGAAGGACATCATTTCCGCAGTGGAAAAGGCGGGCTACGGCTGCACGGAAAAGGGCGCGCGGGACAGCCGCGGCGCCTCGGCCCGCGCCGAAGAGGAAGAAGCGCTGAAGGACCGGGAAACACCGGCGCTGAAGCGGCGGCTTGTGTGGTCGCTGGGATTTTTGATCGTGCTCATGTATGTTTCCATGGGCCACACCATGTGGGGGTGGCCGCTGCCGTCGTGGTTCGAGGGAAACCATGTGGCCATGGGGCTGGTGCAGATGATCCTGGCCGCCGTCGTCATGCTGATCAACAAGAAATTTTTTGTCAGCGGCTTCAACAGCCTGATCCACGGCGCGCCCAATATGGACACGCTGGTGGCGCTGGGCTCGGGCGTTTCGTTTGTTTACAGCACAGCGTCGCTCTTTGCCATGACCGACGCCGTCGTCCGAGGCGACGGGGACGCCGTGATGCGGCTCATGCATGATTTTTACTTTGAATCGGCGGCCATGATCCTGACGCTGATCACCGTAGGGAAAATGCTGGAGGCCCGCTCCAAGGGCAAGACCACCGACGCGCTGAAGAGCCTGATGAAGCTGGCGCCCAAGACCGCCGTGGTACTGCGGGACGGGCAGGAGAGTCAGGTGCCCGTGGAGGATGTGGCGCAGGGAGATGTATTTGTGGTGCGCCCCGGGGAAAATATCCCCGTGGACGGCGTGGTGCTGGAGGGGCACAGTGCCGTCAATGAGGCGGCGCTCACCGGAGAGAGCATCCCCGCCGACAAGGCCGAGGGCGACACCGTCTCGGCCGCCACCATCAATCAGTCGGGCTTTTTGAAGTGCAGGGCCACCCGGGTGGGCGAGGACACCACCCTGAGCCAGATCATCCAGATGGTCAGCGACGCCGCTGCCACCAAAGCGCCGATCGCCAAGATCGCCGACCGGGTGTCGGGGGTGTTCGTACCCGTCGTCATCGGCATCGCCGTGCTGGTGACGGCTCTGTGGATGATCCTGGGAAGGCCCTTCGGCTTTGCCCTGGCGCGGGGGATCTCCGTGCTGGTTATCAGTTGCCCCTGCGCCCTGGGACTGGCCACGCCCGTGGCCATCATGGTGGGCAACGGCAAGGGCGCGAAAAACGGCGTGCTGTTCAAAAACGCCGTTTCGCTGGAGGAGGCCGGCAAGGTAGACATTGTGGCGCTGGATAAGACCGGCACCGTGACCACCGGCGAGCCCACCGTCACCGACCTGATCCCTGCGGAGGGAACGGATGAGAGGACGCTGCTGACGCTGGCCTGCGCGCTGGAGAAAAAGAGTGAGCATCCGCTGGCCCGCGCCGTGATGAAAAAAGCGGAGGAGGAAGGGATCGAGGCCGGGGAGGCGGCGGAATTCAGCGCCCTGCCCGGCAACGGTCTGACCGCCGTGCTGGAGGGCAGACGGCTCACCGGCGGAAGCTATGATTTCATCGGGAGCCGCAGCCGGCTGCCCGACGAGAGCCGGGCGCTTTTCGAGCGGCTGGCAGGACAGGGCAAAACGCCGCTGTTCTTTACGGAGGACGACCGGTTTTTGGGCGTGATCGCCGTGGCGGACGTGATCAAGGACGACAGCGCCGAGGCGGTCAGACAGCTTCGGAACATGGGCATCCGGGTGGTCATGCTCACCGGCGACAACGAGCGCACCGCCCGCGCCATCGGAGAACAGGCCGGCGTGGACCGGGTGATCGCGGGCGTTTTGCCCGACGGCAAGGAGAGCGTGATCCGTGAGCTGAAAAAGCAGGGGAAGGTGGCCATGGTGGGCGACGGCATCAACGATGCCCCGGCCCTGACCCGGGCCGATCTGGGGATCGCCATCGGCGCGGGCACCGACGTGGCCATCGACGCCGCCGACGTGGTGCTGATGAAGAGCCGTCTGCCGGACGTGCCCGCCGCCATCCGGCTGAGCCGCGCCACGCTGCGGAACATCCACGAGAATCTGTTCTGGGCGTTCTTTTACAACTGCATCTGCATCCCGCTGGCCGCGGGAGCCTTCGTCAAGCTGGGGATCACGCTCAACCCCATGATCGGCGCCGCCGCCATGAGCTTGAGCAGCTTTTGCGTGGTGACCAATGCGCTGCGGCTCAATCTGTTTGACATGTACGACGCCTCGAAGGACAAACGGAAAAAGAATGCTGCGGCGGAATGGCCTGAAGAGCAGCCGTCTGCGGCGCCGGTTGAAACGCCGTCCGCCGGGAGGGAAAAGACCCTTCGGGTGGAGGGCATGATGTGCGAGCATTGCGAAAACGCCGTGCGGGGCGCGCTGGAGGCGCTGGAGGGCGTGGAGGTCAAATCGGTGAGTCACGAGACCGGGACCGCCGTGGTGGCGCTGAAGGAGGAGCTTCCGGAGGACACGCTGAAGCAGGCGGTGGAAGGCGTGGGATATATCTTTCGCGGGATCGATTGATTTTGAAAGAAAGATCTGATATAATAAATCATCATTGAGATCCGCCCCGGGCGGAAGGAGGATATTATGAAGAAGCTGATGAAGGTCGAAGGAATGCACTGCGGCGGCTGTGAGGGCCGGGTCAAGCGGATGCTGGAGGCGCTGGAGCAGGTGGAGCGGGCGGAGGCCAGCCACCAGAACGGCACCGTTGAGGTGACGCTCAATGCGGAGCTCCCCGACGAGCTGCTGAAAAAGACCGTTGAGTCCTGCGGATTTACCGTGAAGGGCATCGAGTAAGACGGAAAAACCGAAGCAGGAGAGGCGGCGTGCCTCTCCTGCCTTTGTGCGGAACAGAAAAAAATCGTGCGAAGGAGCGGCGTATGCGCAAGATCGAAACGAGCGACCCCATTTACGGAGAATATATCCGCATCCTGGAGGCCGAGCTGATCCCGGCCACCGGCTGCACCGAGCCCATCGCCATCGCCTATGCCGCGGCAAAGGCGCGGGAGACGCTGGGCGTTCTGCCCGAAGCCTGCCGCGTGACGGCCAGCGGGAATATCATCAAAAACGTGAAAAGCGTGGTGGTACCCAACACCGGCGGGATGCGGGGCATCGAGGCGGCGGCCGCCGCCGGAATCGTGGCGGGCCGGGCCGACAGGCAGCTTCAGGTGATCGCCGACGTGAGCGACGCACAGCGGGAGCACATCCGGGAATACCGGGAGCGCCGCGAGATCAAGGTCGTGCCCGCCGACAACGGAAAGGTGTTTTTTATCGACGTTTTCGTGGAGGCGGAGGGCTGCTCGGCCCACGTGACCATCGAAAGCTTCCATACCAATATCACCTGCATCGAAAAAAACGGCCGATGTTTGTTTTCCAGGGCGTGCGCCGAGGCGGAAGACGAGCCGGGACATTCGGACAAGCTGAATTACGGCCTGCTCTCGGTGGAGCGGATCTTGGACTTTGCAGATTCGGTGGAGCTGGGGGACGTGGAGGGCGTGATCGCCCGACAGATCGAATGCAACCGGGCCATCTCCCGGGAGGGACTGACCGGCCGGTGGGGCGCGCAGATCGGGCGGACGCTGCTGGCCATGCACGGAAACGATATCCGCACTCGCGCCCGTGCGGCGGCCGCCGCAGGGTCGGACGCGCGAATGAGCGGATGCGATATGCCGGTGGTGATCGTGTCCGGAAGCGGGAATCAGGGCATGACGGCAAGCCTGCCGGTGATCGAATATGCCGAGGAGCTGGGCGCGGACCGGGAGCTGCTGTATCGCTCGCTGGTGGTTTCCGATCTGGTGACCATCCATCAGAAGACCAGCATCGGGCGGCTGTCAGCCTTTTGCGGCGCCGTCAGCGCCGGCTGCGGCGCGGCGGCGGGCATCGCCTATCTTCATGGATACGGATACGAGGTGGTGGCCCATACCATCGTAAACACGCTGGCGATCCTTTCGGGCATGGTGTGCGACGGCGCGAAGCCCTCCTGCGCGGCCAAGATCGCCATGGCGGTGGAGGCCGGGCTGATGGGCTATGAGATGTATCTCAACGGACACAATGAGTTTGTGGACGGCGAGGGAATCGTGAAAAAGGGCGTGGACAACACCATCCGCACCGTGGGCCGGATGGCCCGCCTGGGCATGCGGGAGACCGACCGGGAGATCCTGGAGATCATGACCGGGAGCTGCTGACCGGACGGAGGACCGAATAAGAGAAGAAAACAAAGCGCCGAAGCCACAGAGCTTCGGCGCTTCTTTTTTTGCGCAAAAACCGGCGTTGGTAGGACGTGACAGAAGTTTGTTATGATAGAAGAAAGGCAAAACAAACATTTTTGAAAAACATAAGGAGGAGGAAACGACATGCAATTGAAACGGGATACGGATTACGCGCTTCGCATTCTGTCCTGCATCGGCAGCCGGAGCGCCGAAGGAACGATGCCCCCCGAGGGGATCTCGCTGCGCACCATCAGCAGCCAGACCGGAGTTCCCAAGCTGAGCGTCAACCGGGTGTGCCGGAATCTGGAGCACAAAAAGATCCTCTCTGTGGAAACCTCCGCCGGAGGAGACCTGATGTACCGCCCGGCAGAGGGCTTTTATGAACGGACCCTGCTGGACGCGATCATGGCGACCGAGGGGAGCTTTAAGCTGTTCGCCGTGTTTGACAAGAAGACGGCGCTGTATCGGAAATACAGAGGAAAGCTGGAAAAAACGCAGGAGGAAGTGGAAAAGAGCCTGCAAAAAATAACGATGAAAGACCTCTCTGAGGGAGGAAAACGGTAAAATGATGAAAAAGCGTTGGTGACACGTTATTGTTTCTCTGGTACAATAGCATCAGAGGACGGCCGGAAAAGGCCCTGCAAAAGAACGGGCGCGGAGAAAGCCCGCCCGCGGAAAGGACCTGAAACGAATGACAGACAATAACATCGGTTCCAAAAACCATACGCTTTCCTACGACGCCATCGTGTCGGCGCTTTTTGACACCTATGAGAGCATTTACGACATTGACGCGGAAACGTCTGCCTATCAATGCTATCACGAGAGCAGCGCCTATCACGGGCTGCACGTGGCAAAGAGCGGAGAGGATTTTTTTACGGCGCTGCGGAATCAGGTGCTCCGGGTCATTTATCCGGAGGATCAGGACTATGTGCTGCGGATGCTGGAAAAGGACGTGCTGATCGCGGCGCTGGAAAAGGAAAATCATTATTCCTTTGCTTATCGGCTGGTGTCGGGGGGAAACCCGATCTACCATCAGATCCGTGCCACTATGGAACCGGTGGACGGGCGGCCTCACATTCTGATGGGGATCCGAAACGTGGATGAATTGTTCCGACTGAACAAGGCGCACGACGAGGAGATCGCCCTGATGCACCAGAAACAGAAGAACTATATGGAGGCGATTTTGGCCAGCGCCGCGGGGTATTTTGAGGCCAATCTCACCCGGGATCTGGTGCTGGAGAGGTCACTTTATCTGGCGAGGGGGGACAAGGAGCTGCGCAAGGAGCTGGCTGCCGACGGCGAGCTGAAATACAGCAGACTGGAGGCCTGGCGCTGTGAGCACTTTGTCGTTTCCAACAAAGAGAAATACGCCAGGATCAGCAGCCGGGAATATCTGATCTCCTGCTTTGAGCGGGGCGAGCGGCGGACGTCGGTGGAGTTTTCCTCCCGGACGCTGCAGGGCGAGGATCAGCCCTGCCGGAAGATGTTCTATCTTTATCGGGACAACACGACGGGGGATATCATGGCCTTTTGCGTGGTCTATGATCTGACGGAGCAGCAGAAAAAAGAGCGGGAGCTGGAAAAGCTGGAAACCGAGCTGCAGATGAGCCGCATCCGCAATTCCACCAGCCAGATGCAGCCGCATTTTCTGTATAACGCCCTGGGGTCGATCCAGGAGGTGCTGCAGGAGGATCCCCAGTACGCCTCGGAGCTGATCGAGGATTTCACCATCCATCTGCGGAGCTGTATCCGCGCCATGAACAGCGATGCGCCGCAGCCCTTTTCCATGGAGCTGGACAATATCCGCGCTTACGTCAACATCGAGCGGATGCGGTTCGGGGAAAAACTGAAGATCCGATATGAGATCGAGACCGACGATTTTCCCATCGTGCCGCTGAGCGTTCAGCCGCTGGTAGAAAATGCTATCCGCCACGGGATCTATCAAAAAGGCCCCGCGGGCGGAACGGTGGTGCTGCGCACCCGTGACGCGGGAAACGCCTGGCAGGTGGAGGTGGAGGACAACGGCGTAGGATTTGACGTTACCGCATACCGCCGGGAGGCGAAAAGCGGCAAACGGGATTCTACCGGACTGAAGAATATCATTTTCCGACTGGACAAGGTGATGCATGCGCATGTGGACATCGTCAGCACCGTGGGCTCCGGAACGAAAGTGACCGTTACGATACCGAAAGGAGGAAGCGGAGCGTGAGAACAATCATCGTCGACGACGAACAACTGATGCTGAAACGGTTTGTCCGATTGAGCGGAGGCATCCCGGATATCAATATCGCAGGGAAATTCCAGAGCGCCCAGGAGGCGCTGGATTTTGCGGAGCAAACGCCCATCGATCTGGCGTTTCTTGATATCGCCATGCCCGGAATGAGCGGCATGGATCTGGCCAAGAAGCTGCGTGCCCTGCGGGGGGATATCCTGATCGTGTTCGTTACCGCCTATGATGAATATCTCTGGGATTTCAACCAGATCGGAGGCGACTATTATATCATCAAGCCTTACAGCAAAAAGACGCTGGAAATGGCGATGGAACGGATCAGGCTGATTTCCCGCAGACAGCACAAGGAGCTGTATATCCAGACATTCGGGCGGTTTTTGGTGATGCGGGACGGCGTTCCGCTGCCGCTGACGGGAAAGGCCAAGGAGATATTGGCGCTGGTGGTGACCCGCCGGGGCAAGGAGATCAGCAACGAAGAGATCTACAGCACGCTCTGGGAAGGGCGGGAGTACAGCAACGCCAACATGAGCGTATTGTATAACGCCCTCCACCGGCTGAAGAAGGCCCTGAAGGAGGCAAATTGCGAAAAGCTGCTGATTTCCACCACCCGCGGACAGATGATCAACACCGCCGTGTTCGACTGTGATTATTACGCGTGGCAGGACAAGAATATGGGTGCGCGGGACAAATTCGAAGGAGAGTTCCTCTCGGAATACTCCTGGGGTGAGTATATCCTGGCCAATATTCTGAATGAAGAGGGCTGGTGAGGCGCAGGGATTTGCGAGCGTTCACAAAAATGGATTGTCGGCAGCTTCGCTGCATGGAAATATCAGAAAAGAGCCGCTTCGGAGGAAGCGGCTCTTTTCTGCGCGCACGGAAGGATTCGGATCCCCGTTCTGCTGCTGGAGCATGAGTTTGAATGGTGGTCAGCGTTTTTATAGTTTGTCCGCCATGATATGCGAGAGGGACCGCAAGATCGGCAAAAACCCAAAAGCCGAAAACCCTTGAAAGCAGTCCGGACTTCAATCTTCCGCAAGGATCGCATCAAATTCGGTGATATTCGCTATATCGGAGTCAAGGACCTCGGCGATCATGAACCAGCCTGCCATATCGTCCGTTCCTGCTTCCGGATGATTCGTCTGTACCACATTCAGGCAGAGTGCGGCGTCATCACGGAAGACGTCCCGGATGCCATACCGGAAGGAGCCGCTGCCTGCGGTGACGTACGCCAGGAGCACCGTATGTTCGGCAAAGAAGCTGTCGTCATATTCGCGGGTCACCTCGTCGAAGGATGATACTTCATCATATCCGTGATCAAATGTCAGGACGCCTTTGAATTTTTCTTTAAACAGATCAAGGTCTTCTTTCGTGCCGAACTGATATACGGGGAGATGCCGGACGGAATTGATAGCAAGTTTGTCTGCATTCAGACAAGCGGTCTTTTCAGAACAATGTTATGCTTACATCACCTGTGCCAAGGAAACTTGCCATTTCCTGCTGGGACAAATCCACATGGCCGAGTCTCGTGTAGGCCCAGGAATTGGAGCCGTAAAAGATCACGATCTGATTGCCGGAATACAAAACGATATCGCCATAGCCCGTCGTGATCTGCGTATCGTTCCTTGGAATGCTCTGACCGATGCTTCCGACCTGCTCAAAACCGCCGTACATGGACATCTGAATGGTCAGCGGAAGCAGCTCCCGCAGGGCGGCGACAGATGCATTATCCTCCCACGTCACAGGGACTTCGGTCTCGCCGATCTTCAAGCGCATGGTTTTCTCCACTTCCAATTCCAGACCAAGTCCGTCGATCCATTCCCGAATCGAATCAAGAGAGGCGCTGCCGGAAAACCGGCGGCCTGCAATCCAGGTGGCGTCCGGGGCGCTTTTGCTCAGATTTGCGGCGCTGCTGCCGATCCCGCTGGAGCCGGAGGTGCAGAACGGAACGATGGTCTTGCCGCTGAGGTCATAGCTTTCCACAAAGGTGTACAGGATCTTCGGCGCCTGGCCCCACCAGATGGGATAGCCGAGGAAGATCACGTCATAGTCGTCCATGTTCTCAACGGTCCCGGAGATCGCCGGGCGGGCATCCGCATCGTTCTGCTCCCGCGCGGCACGGGCAGAGCTGTCGTTGTAATTCAGGTCAGCGGAGGTATAGGGCGTCTCCGGGATGATCCGGAACGTCGCCGCGCCCAACTCGCCGGCGATATACCCGGCGATCTTTTCCGTCGTCCCGGTGCAGGAGAAACAGGCCACCAGCACCTTGCCGCTTTCCTCCGCCTGTTTCGTCGCGCCGCTCACGGCGTCCACATCGGAAAAGCGTTCCAGAAGCTGCAGGTAGCGATATACCATGTCTGCGACCTGCGCGCGGGTGGCAGGCTCCTTGGGCCGGAACGGGACGGCATCCGTCAGGAGGCCGTCTACCCGTGCCCAGCGCACCGCGTCCACAGCCCAGCCGCTGGCGCTGTTCTCTGCGCCGCTCGGGTCTGTATACTCGCTGCCGAGGATATAGGAACCCGCATTTCGCCACAGCATGACGGCAAGCTGTTCCTGCGTAGTCGGGTCGTTTGTCCCGAACAGGCCGTTTCCATAGCCGCTGACAATGCCGCTCTTCGATGCCCACAGCACCGCATCAGAATACCATTTACCGCTTTCCGTGTCCGTAAAGCTGTCCTCACCGGATACAGTTGGCTTGTCCGCCAGACGATAAAGCACCGTGGCGAGCTGCGCACGGGTGAAAACACCGTCCGGCTCGAAGCGGTTGTCACCGACTCCGTCCATAATGCCCTTTTCCCGCAAGGCCATTACCGCCTCAGCATACCAGGCGTTTTCGCTGACGTCACTATAGTTGCCGCCTTCCGCCATGGTAACGGTTGCGAAGGAAAATACCATTGCAGCACAAATCACGATGGCAGCCAGTTTCTCAATTGGTTTTCTCAATGTGTACACACCCTTTCTTCTCAACAATCAGATTTACCGCTGTTCTAACTTTTACAGAAATGCGCCGTTGCAAACCTGAGACCTGTCCTTTTACACGCCTTCCCATATCTGACGCAAGGAACGGGCAGGCGTTGGCCTGATCCATCGGGTCGCGCTCCGGGCCGGGGAAACAGGCAAAGTGTTTGCTGTACTCCGGCATTTTCGCTCCGCCGGGCTGGTCTCCGGCTTTGCTGGCCGGGTGTGCGGGTGTGACGGTCGCGCCCGGAGCCACTGCATTGATGCGGATATTGGTATCGATCAGCCGCATTGCTACCTTCCTGGTCAGCGTATTGATCGCGCCCTTGGATGAAGGATAGGATGCGCCGCAGAAGGGGCGGTCACCGTTTACGGAAGAGATGGTGATGATGCAGCCGTCATTCTTCGGGAAGAAGACCTTCCGTGCTTCACGGATGAAACGGAACAGGCCGAAAGCATTGGTCTGGCAGACGTGCTTCAGCCAGTCATCGTTCTCATATTCATCCCTCACCTGGAATTCTTCAGGGAGTAGCGAAGCCAGACTGCGCCATCCTCAAACTGCTCCACGCTTTTCAGCTTTATCGGAATGGGTTCCCGATCTCCCGGCAGACCATCCAACACAGCGGGCATTCCTTCGCGCCCGTCGACGCCCAATCCGATCAGAATGCTGATCTCGTCCAGCAGACCCGCATCGAGGAATCCGCCGTTGATATGCGCACCACCGACAATCGCAAGACGCTTGACTCCGAACTGCTCACCAAGAAGCTCAACCGATCTCTGAAGGTCAATCCGATCCTTGCCGCATGCGATCCACGAAATGTTTTTCTTATCGAGATAGGATAGATACTCTTTCGTCACCTGTTCGCTGGTGATGATCAAATGCGGTTTGTCGTAGGTGCTATCCTCGTTCCAAAGCAAAGTGCCTTTTGTATCAACGATGATTTCGTAACCATCAGCGTCGATCTTTTTTGAGAAGCCATCCTGTCCAAGGACCCTCTTGTCCTTCGCCTGGAATTCACCGGGTTCCGCCAATTCCAGCATTCCGGTCACGCGACCGCTGAGTGTCGATGGCGTATCCAATGCCTCCAGCGTCGTATAATAGTCTTCAACACCTTTGAGCTTTGCTGTCATAGCACAGTCAATTCTTCCATCGATGGATGTCATCATATGACAGATAATATATGGTCTCATCGGCTGCTCCTCCTTGTTATTCCAGCGTGATGGCAACATCGCCCTTGCCGAGCAGATCGCTCATTTCCTGCTGCGTCAGATCAATATGCCCCAGCCTTGTATAGGCCCAGGAATTGGAGCCGTAAAAGATCACGATCTGATTGCCGGAATACAAAACGATATCGCCATAGCTCGTTGTGATCTGCGTATCGTTCCTTGGGATGCTCTGTCCGATGCTTCCGACCTGCTCAAAACCGCCGTACATGGACATTTGAATCGTAACAGGACACAATTCTCTAAGTGCCTCCACAGACGCGTTGCTTTCCCAAGTCACAGGGACTTTTGTTCCTCCTATCAATAAATGCATGGTATCCTCCACCTCGCCCTTCTCTGTTTCAGATATGGTTTCTTCTGCGGGTTCTGTTTTCTCAAAAGTCTCTACAGCTCCTGTCTGCTGTGGTTCCTCTTCGGAAGCATCGGCAGGCGCGGCACGCTCTGTCTGTACCGGCATGGGCTGGTCATCGGCCGGGTTGTGTGTTTGCGCTGCACAGCCGGAAAGCAGGAGCAACAGGACAATCATCGCAAGTCCGATTGGTTTCATGGTACATTATCTCCTGTAGGGTTCTTCCAATGACAACCGGAACGCGGCCTGCCTGGGAAGCGTCTGAATCAAATGATTGTCTTCTTCTGACAGGTGCGCCACAATCATCTGACGGTAAGAAGCCGACTGCTCCTCGCCGCCATAGAGGATCGCAAAATATCCGCCGGAAAGGTTGATGTCTCCGTTTTTCCATCCGTCTTGCATTTCGTTCTCATCCATTTCACCGTCTGCGCACGCACAGCAGTAATCGATACCGGAATCAAAGCCTGTGACCGTCATGGGCAGCCGGTTCATCAGGTCCCG
>JAFOPS010000113.1 GCA_017394205.1 Clostridia bacterium
CCTCGGAGGCGCGCCGAAGATCGGCAAGTCGTGGCTGGTGCTGGATCTCTGCATCCGCATCGCCAAGGAAGAACCGCTGTGGGAGCTGCCGACACGCCGAGGCGCAACGCTGTATCTCTGCCTGGAGGACCCACTCCGCCGCGTGCAGGAACGGCTGAGCTGCATCACCGACGAGGCGCCTCCCAACGCTTTCTTTGCAACGGCAGCGGGAACTCTGACAGACGGTCTCTGCGAGCAGATCAAAAGCTTCGTCACAGAACATCCTGACACGGCGCTTGTCGCCATCGATACCTTCCAGATCATACGAAACAGTACTGCCGACACCTCTTACGCCAACGACTACGATGAGATACGAAAGTTGAAGCAGCTTGCCGACAAACTGAATATTTCTCTTCTGCTGGTACACCATCTCCGCAAGCAGGGTGACAGCGATCCGCTGAACAAGCTCTCCGGTACCACGGGAATCAGCGGCGCTGTGGACGCGGCCTTCGTTCTGGATCAGAGCAAGCGAAACGCCACCGGAGCAACCTTGATCTGCACGGGCAGGGATATCGTATACAGAGAATTGGAACTGAACTTCTCCAAGGAAAAATTTGTGTGGGAGCGGATCTCCGATTCCCTTGACAATCCGATGCTGGCACTGCCGAGGGAATTGGTTCCGCTGGTTGAGTTCATGAACCAAGAGAAATCCTTCTCCGGCAGCAACACGGAGTTCGCGGAGCAATACAATTCTTTCTCCGGCGGGAGTCTTTCACCAAAAGCACTCAAGCAGATGATGAACCGCTGGCGATACGCGTTGGAGGAACAGGGCGTGGTCTTCGAGAGTCACCGCAGCAACGGGCAGCGGCTGCTGGAGATATCTTTCTCCTCTGCCGGTGACGCAAGTGCCGTAAGTGACGGAGAAACCACAGCGTGCGTTTCCTGCGTTCCTTCCGTCCCTTGCGTTCCTGCGGCGGCGACCTGAGCCCGCAGAACGCCCCGTGTCCGCTTTTCCCGGTGGAGGCGAGAATATACCCACCACAAAAGTGCAAGGCAACCGTGGGCGAAGAAGCCGCAGATGTTCCGCCCTGTGCATTTTGACAGGGAGAAGGAAAACAGGGTCAAAATCCCAGGGTCGAGAAATCAGCAGGTGAAAGGGGCGGCGCCTCACACCGCCCCCGTTCACATCGGACGGCAACGCCGACCGAGGAAAACGCCCGTGTTTGGCGGGTTTTCAGAAGCCTTCCGTCAAATTTGTATGATGGCGCCCCTGCGGTGCTGTCACACCTCGATTGTGTGAGTGAAACCGTAAAACGCCGTATTTGGCGAGAAAAACAAGTGTGCATCACGAGATGCAGAAAGGAATTTTAAAAATGGAAGAATTTAAGAATCCGGTCAGAACGACCGTCTATCTCGACGAGGAAATCCTGCGTCGGTGTCATATCCTCTATGGAGAAGCGAAGGTTGACAGCTTCTCCTCCTTCGTCCGAAAGGCGCTGGACTGCTATATCGACTATCTTGTAACCGATCAGCCCCACTCCTTCATCTCGGAGGAACTGGCGAAAACCATTCGGGACGAGGTGCGGCCCATCGCGTCACGGCTCTCGAAAGGGCTGTACCGATATGCGGTTCTCATCGATATGCTCTGCCAGATCATCGCTTATCAGGACACCGAGTGGTCGGCAGAGCAGCTTGAGTACGTAAGAAAGTTTGCAAACGCGCGGGTGGCAAAGTCCAAAGGCGTTATTGATCTCAAGACGCTGCTGGATGACCATTGGGGAAAGGAGTACGAAGACGATGAACAGTGATCGCTCGAATATGAAAACAGAAAGTGAAATTTATTTGGAAACCGAAATCCTCGGTGGCTACCGACCGGAGGAAATCACACAGCGCAGGCTGGGCGGCGGGAAGATCATACCGATCTTCCGTGACACGGTCTGCACTGCACAGAACGATCACATTGAACTGCGGCGGCAGATGATGGTCGGCGGCAGGGTCTTTACCATCCGATCCATCTTCGACGCCGGATCGGACAAGACTGCTACCGACCGTCTGCTGAAGGTTGTCGATGAAGATCTTTCGAAGTTAACAAAATAGTGCTGGATATGAAAAAGCCGACACGGTATACTGTGTGGTACCGTATCGGCTTGCCGCAGAAAGGAGAAGACATGGCAAGTCAAGAAAAGTATACGATCCTCTACGCTCGGCTGAGCCAGGAGGATCTGCAAAAGAAAAACGGCAAGGAAGACGATTCGAATTCCATTCTGAATCAAAGGCTGTACCTGGAAAAGTACGCTGCCGATCACGGTTTCGGCTACACCAAGTTCATATCGGACGACGGTTATACGGGAACGAACTTCAACCGCCCCGGCTGGCAGGAGGTTATGGAGCTGGTGGAGTCCGATCAAGTGGCGACCATCATTGTCAAGGACATGTCCCGGCTTGGCAGAGAGTATCTGCAGGTGGGACAGTACACTGAACTGATCTTTCCCAGCTGCGGCGTCCGGTTCATCGCGGTCAACGACGGCGTGGACAGTCTGTATGAGAACACCAACGACTTCACTCCGTTCCGAAACATCATCAACGAGTTCTACGCCAAGGACTGCAGCAAGAAGGGACGCACCTCGGTGCGGGTCAAAGCGGAGACAGGCGCGAGAGTCGCCTCCCGTCCCTGCTATGGTTACAAGAAAGATCCCGACGATCCGAAGCGACACATCGTGCCGGACGAGGATACGGCGTGGGTCGTCCAGCGCATCTTCGCGCTGTGCGTTGCCGGAAGCGGCCCGATGCAGATTGGCAAACAGTTGGAACGGGAGCAGATCCCAAATCCGTCCAACCACTACTACCGAAAGTACGGGAAGGAAACCACGGGCTTGGATCTGAGCAGACCCTATCGCTGGTCATCCACGACGGTCGCCTCGATTCTGGAGGACGAAACCTATCTCGGCCACACGGTTAATCTGAGATCCACCACGATCTCCTACAAGAACAAAAAGAAGATTGAGCGACCGCTGTCGGAACAGCTTCGCTTCGAAAATACCCACGAACCGCTGGTGGACAAGCAGACCTGGGAGATCGTGCAGGACATCCGTAAGCACAAACGGCGCCGAGCCAACTTTGCGGAGCAGAATATGTTCTCCGGTCTGGCGTACTGTGCCGACTGCGGCGGGACGATGGTGCTCCACCGGGCGCACACAATGGATGCGGTCAAAAACAATTTCATGTGCTCCACCTACAAGAAAAAGGGCAAAGAGGTTTGTTCTGGACACTATATCCGAGAGGTGGAACTGGCGGCGGTGCTACTGGATGACATTCGCAGGATCACCCACTTCGCACGGCAGAACGAGCTGCGCTTCGCCGAGTATATCGGCGTAAAGCAAGGCAAGGAAGCCCAGCGAGAGATTGCGACACTCCAAAAGAAAGCGACAGAGATGGAACGGAGAAAAATAGAACTGTCGGCGATCTTCAAAAGGCTGTATGAGGATTCCGTCCTCGGGCGCATCCCGGACGAACAGTACCGGCTTCTCTCACGGGACTACACCAGGGAGCAGGCGGAGATCGATGAGGCACTTCCGAAGGTGACGGAGCAGCTCCAGAAGCTGAAGGACTCAGCAGGAAACGTCAGCCGCTTCCTGGAGAATGCGCGGAGGTACACGGAGATCCCGGAGCTGACCTGTGAGATCCTGCACACCTTCATCCAGCGGGTGGAAGTTGGAGAACGGGCAAAGCGTTATGACCGCAATGCACCGCAGGAGATTCGGATCTACTACCGTGACATCGGACTCATCGACGAGATGCCCGAGACGATGGAGGCAAAGAAAGAAAAGCCCACCCGAACAGAGGTGGCATAAAAGGAACGCGGGGCTGTGCCAAACAGCACAGCCCCGCAGGGAAACAAATCACTATTCAATTCGGCTGTTCAGAAAGTTTCCCTATGATAGGTGCGGGGATGGGGCGGCCTTTTCTTGCTTGTGTGAAAAGGGATTTTACTTTACAGCTTGCGGAATACCGCATTGTTTGCCTTGCAGATCGCCCACGCCAGCAACAGAGCGATCCCCAGGATCAGCACCAGCCAGAGCGCGCTCATCCAAAGGGGCTGGTCATAGACCAGAAGAAAGAAATACGGCCCGCGTACCAGCCGCAGGAGGTTGAGGACCACGAAGACAGCGGCGTAAAGCGCCGTGGGGATCAGGGCGATCAGCTCGTCCCGGCGCTCCAGCGGCGGCTCACCCTCAAAAAAGATCAGGGAGATCATCGAGAGCAGTGGGCACAGTGTATGCAGCCACAGCAGGCTCCCGCCCAGCAAAACGGAAAAATAATCGTGAGAAGCGGGGGCGAGGATGGTCACCACCACCAGAAAGGTCACTGCCACCGTGCAGGTGGAAACGTAGCGCAGCAGATGTACGCCGCGGGGCACGGCTGATTTACCTTTCCCGGCATATGTCAGAAATATAAGGCATCCGATCAGACAGAAAAGATTGCTGTCAGTGGTATAAAATAAAAACGTGCTCGCGCCCAGATCGCGCCAGGTGTGAAAGAGCCCGATAAGCTCCATCACCACGATCGCCAGATTGAGCAGCAGGGCAGTCCGCCTGCGCGACGCGGCATAACCGGTCATACGTCTGCCTCCGTTTCCTCCCGGCGGAGAGACCGGTCGGCGGAAAAGCCCTCCGGATAGCGCTCACGCAGCTTGCGGAGATTTTCCTCCAGCACATGATCCAGCGGGACCTCCAGCGCATAAGCGGTCTCCGCCAGATACCAGGCCACGTCACCCAGCTCCTTGACCAGCGCGGCCCTGTCCAGTGGATGCCCCTGAGACAGATGCTTTTTCACCAGATCGATGGCCTCTCCGGCCTCGCCGCACAGTCCCATGACGCCGTTGATCAGCATGTCTTTTTGAGAGAGCGCGGGATTCAGCGTACGCATTGCCTGCGCCTGATATTCGTTTCCCGTCATATGTTCCTCCCGGATTTGAGAAAGCCCGCTGCCTTTACAGCGGGCTTTCTTCAATGCGTTTTTGTATTTTTAGAAAATGCCGCGGCATATATCCGACCCTGCCTCGACGGCATGGGGGCTCAGCGCGGCAATGATCGCCCCGATTACCGGATCAGCTCCTCCAGCTTCTCCTTGGGGACAAAGCCGATGGACGAGCCGGCCGGCTTGCCGTCCTTGAACAGGATGACGGTGGGGATGCTGGCGATGCCGAACCGGGCGGCCAGAAGACCCTCTTCATCCACGTTGACCTTGCCCACCTTGATCTCGGGATGCTCTTCCGCGATCTGCGCGACGGTGGGGGCCAGCATCTTGCAGGGACCGCACCAGCTTGCCCAGAAGTCCACCAAAACGGGCTTGTCCGCGTTCAAAACCTCTTGCTCGAAATTATCATTGGTCAAAGTGATTTCAGCCATGATTCGTTGCTCCTTTCAGATTCTGTGATATGATTTGTCAATCCTTGGATTTGTAATACAGCATGCAGTGGCAGAAGCCCTCGTAATCGGGATCCTTGATCTGGTCGCGGAACTCCTTGCACATGCATTTGGTGTCTTCGGTCCGCTGCATGCGGCAGGGACAATAGCCTCCCGTGCGGACCAGCCCCTCCTTGACGGTCTTGACGACCTCTTCATTGGGGTTGAGCGTGATTTTCATGGTACCTTCCTCCTGACGCAGCTTTGATTTCGCTTTGAGTATAGCAGGGAAGCCGGTGCTTGTCTGTGACCGGGTCGCATTTTGCCGAAGCCGGCCGGGAACAGTCACAGCAGCTTCCGCAGACCGGCGCGGTCAAGGATCGTCACCTGACCGCGGCTCATGGAAACGAGCCCCTCCGCGGCAAACCGCTTGAGCATGCGCGCCACCACTTCCCGGGCCGAGCTCACCTGCTGGGCGATCTGCTCGTGCGTCATGCGAAGCCCGTCTGTCCCGAGCCGGGCGCTCTCCCGCAGAAGAAATGACGCCAGCCGCTGGTCGAACCGGGCGAACAGGATCTGCTGCATCACCCACATCACCGACGAGAAACGCTCGGTGGCGTCCTCAAACATATAGCATCTTACGTAAATGTTCCGCTCCGCCAGGGCGGCAAATGCGTTTGGCCGGACCACCAGCACGTCGCAGTCCTCTTCCACCGCCATCTGCGTGTCAAAATCGATCTCCTCGATGACGCAGGAGGCCGAGAGGACGCAGGAATCTCCGGGGCTTAGCCGGAACAGCGTGACCTCGCGCCCCTCGTCCGACAGAAAAAAGACGCGAATGCTGCCGCGGACCACATAGATCATGCCCAGACAGGCGGTGGACGAGCCGTAGATCACGCTTCCCGCCGGATAGAAGGGCAGGGAGGCATTTTCCCGGACAAAGTCGCGCTCTTCTGCGGAAAGATCCTTCCAATAGGGCAGCTTTTCCAGATAGGGAGCCAGCTCCGGCATAGGACACCTCCTTTTTAACGTGACCTGTTTCGCGGATTTTATCCATTTTAGCAGGAAAGTACAGGCCCGTCAAGCGTGAGCCCCGGCACCGTGCGGGAAAGGGGACGGTCAGCTCTGATGGCTCGGCCGGTCGGGCCGCAGCTTGCGGCAGTATTGCGTGCAGAGCTTGTCGGTACAGTTGGCGCAGGTCAGCGCTTCGTTGGAATGCTCCCAGAACCGCTCCGGATACATCATGATGCACAGCTCCCACACCAGCCACACGGCGAAGGCCATCAGGATCAGGCTTTGCGAGTAAAAGCCCCGCAAAAGCAGCATCGGGGTGAACATCATCAAATGATCCCAGTTGAAGATCCGGCAGGTGGTGCAGCAGCGGTTTTTCATAATCAGGCGGAACGGGCACCACACCAGCACACAGATCAGGTCGCACACATAGCAGCCGATGGTGATAAGAAACAGGGCGATGTCGTTGAGCACGTGAAAATGCCGCAGTATGCACAGCGCGGCAATGGCCAGAAACCAGATGAGAAAGACCTTGTAGGCCGCCTTGGTGGTATCGATGATATGGCGGCGCAGCGCCTGATAATTGATGGCCTGCTTGATGGGCTGAAAGCGAATGCGGAACAGCTTCTGCGACCCGAGGGGCAGCGAGTTTTTGACCGGGATCAGCTGCCACAGCATATCAAACACCCACACCAGCCACAGCAGGTGAAAGGGGGAGAGCTTCCGGAAAAAATTCCAGCCCCGCAAAACCTCTGCCCGGGAGGGATCCCGCAGCAGCAGAAGGGCGCTGACGGCGAAGATCACGATCCGGCAGACCAGGCGGACGATATATTGTTTTCGCAGCGGCGAGGCCTTTTGCGACCCCGCGGAAGGGCAGTCATCTCGCTGACGCATAGGCGGCCTCCTTTGAGGATTTCCTATTATTCTATTATTATAGTACCATATTTTTGAAATATGGCAAGAGAAATTCCCCTGTTGGATTTTTGAAAAGGCAAAAGAGAAAGACCGACAAAAAGGGCCGTTTTTCCCGGAATCCGGAGAAAAACGGGTCTGTTTTTGTCGAAAAATGTCGAAAAAAGTCTGACGGTTTTCGCAGAAAATCAAAAAACTGCATTGTAATGTGTGGAAGAATGTGATATTTTATACATGCAAGAAAGAAAAAACAAGCAGGAGGTAGCAAGTCATGACGACCCAGCAAATCAAAGTGATCATCGCAGACGACAACAGAGAGTTCTGCGCGCTTTTGCAGGAACAGCTTCGCAGACATGAGGGGATCGAGATCACGGCAACGGTGCGGGACGGACTTGCGCTGCTTCGGGAGACCCAGCGGCAGACGCCGGATGTGATCATCACAGACGCCGTGCTGCCGCAGAAAGACGGACTTGCCGCGATCCGGGCCATCCGGGAGATGGACCTGAGCAGACAGCCGGCCTTTTTCGTGCTCTCGTCCTTCTCCAGCGATGTGCTCATGGCAGAGGCCATGGCACTGCAGGTGCAGTATTTCACTGCAAAGCCATGTGACTTTACAGACCTTGCAAACAGAGTTGCCGATCGCCAATTTATTACCGGGAATTTCTCTGCGGCAAAGGCGCCCTCGCCGGAGCTGGAGCTGGAGATGCGCGTGACGCAGGTGATCCACGACGTGGGCGTGCCCGCGCACATCAAGGGGTACCAGTATCTCCGGGAATCCATCATCATGGCAGTGGAGGATCTGGATGTGATCAACGCCATCACCAAGGTGCTGTATCCCACGGTGGCGAAGCAGTATAAAACCACCAGCTCCCGGGTGGAGCGCGCCATCCGCCACGCCATCGAGGTGGCATGGGACCGGGGCGACGTGGAGACGCTCAACGAGTATTTCGGCTATACGGTTTCCAACGCCAAGGGCAAGCCCACCAATTCCGAGTTCATCTCCATGATCGCCGACCGGATCCGCCTGGAGCGCCGGGTCGGCTGAGACGCCGCATTGCCCCTTGTAATTTTCTGCCAGAGGCTTTATAATAAAAGCAAGCGGAAAAGGAGGGGCATATGTATCACGTAGGAGACCGTGTCGTGCATCCCCTGCACGGAGCCGGGACGATCAGCGCGATCACACAGCGGAAGACCGACGGAAAGCTTCGGCAGTATTATGCCCTTACGCTGGTCTCCGGCAGCCTGCAGATCCTTTTGCCCTGCAACACCTGCGAAGCCATCGGGGTGCGGCCTGTCCGCAGCGCCGCCGAGCTGGAAGCGCTGGTGGCTTCGTTCCCCACGGTCCGTGCCGACGAGCCCGTCGGCTGGAACAGGCGGTATCGGGAAAACATGCTCCGCATCCGCACGGGGGACCCGGCGCAGGTGGCGCAGGTGGTCCGCGGCCTTGCCCTGCGCGGACGGGAGCATCAGCTTTCGGCGGGGGAGCAGCGGATGCTGACGTCGGCGAAAAAGATCCTTGCTTCCGAGCTTGCCCTTGTCCTTGAACTCTCGCTGTGGGAAGCCGAAGGACTTTTGACGCCGCTTGGAGAGCCGTGAGCACATTCGCCGGGGCCATTGTGCCCCGGCTTTTTCGGAGGATGCTATGAAACTGTTCGGG
This sequence comes from Clostridia bacterium, assembly GCA_017394205.1. GTDB lineage: Bacteria > Bacillota > Clostridia > Oscillospirales > Butyricicoccaceae > UBA4644. The sequence continues at coordinate 8,965 of JAFOPS010000113.1, forward strand.
AAAAAAGAGAAGCCCATTCCCTTCGTCACCGCCGTGATCCTGGCGGCCGGGGCCTCGCGCCGCATGGGCGGAGAGAACAAGCAGATGATGGAGCTGGGCGGGATCCCCGTACTGGGGCGGTCGATGCTGGCCTTTGAGGGCAGCCCGTATATCCGCGAGATCATCGTGGTGGCCGCGGAGGATCAGGTGGTGACCTATGCCGAGCTGGGCGCGGCGCTGAAGATCGGCAAGCTGACCAAGGTGATCCGCGGCGGGCAGACCCGGCTGGAGAGCGCCTATCTTGGCGCCTGCGAAGCGTCGGAGGAGGCAAAATATCTTGCCGTGCACGACGGCGCACGCCCGCTGGTCACACAGAAGATCATCGCGGATTGCTGTGAAGCCGCATTCCTTCACACCGCAGCTGCCGCAGGCGTTCCGGTGAATGATACGATCAAGGAAGTCGACAAAAAGCGCTGCGTGGTCAAAACTGTCGACCGGGAAAATCTCATGGCGATGCAGACGCCGCAGGCGGCAGACAAGGCGCTGCTTTTGGCGGCGCTGCAGAGCGCGAAGGACGCCGGCGCGGCGGTCACCGACGAGTGCGCCGCGTTGGAGCGCCTGGGCGTGCGGCCCTATATCAGCGCCGGGTCTTACGAAAACATCAAGCTGACCACGCCTGCCGACCTTGCAGTGGCGCAGGCGATCTTTGAAAGGAGGGGAGAGCTGTGACGCGGATCGGATGTGGTTACGACGTCCACCGTCTCACCGAGGGGCGAAAGCTCATTCTCGGCGGGGTGGAGATCCCCTTTGAAAAGGGACTTTTGGGTCACAGCGACGCCGACGTACTGCTCCATGCCGTTACCGACGCCCTGTTCGGCGCGGCCGCCATGGGTGATATCGGCTCTCATTTTCCCGACAGCGACCCCGCCTACCGGGGCGCAGACAGTCTGATGCTGCTGCGCCTGTGCGCGGAGGAGCTGAAGCGGGCCGGCTGGCAGGTGGTCAACGTGGATTCCGTTTTGATCGCTCAGCGCCCCAAAATCGCGCCCTACGTCCCTGCCATGCGGGGGAACATCGCCGCCGCGCTGGGGATCGCCGTCGACCGGGTGTCGGTGAAGGGCAAGACCGAGGAGGGGCTCGGCTTCACCGGGACCGGCGAGGGAATGGCGGCCCAGGCGGTCTGCCTGATCGAAAAAGATTGATCCCAGCCAAACGGGAGCGGCGTTTCGCCGCTCTTTTTTTCGTCCGAAGAAAAGAACGGGAAGACGCCGCCATGCATAGCATGGAGCGAAGGGAAGTGTCTGTTCGTGTACTGTGTGATCCTGTTCCGCTCCTTGACCGACGTGCAGCGGGCCGCCGCGCTTTTGCGGCGCAGCGGTCTTTCCGCCGAGCCGCTCCGACTGCCCACCGCGCTGGCCCGCGGCTCCTGCGCCCAGGGGATCCGCCTGCGGGAGAGCTATCTCGCCGCTGCCATGGAGCGTTTGGAAAAAAGCGCCGTCCGCATCACGGGCGTTTACGACGTCCTGCCGGACGGCCGCTATCGGGAGGTGCTGTGGTGATCTACCTGGATTCCGCTGCCACCACTCTGCAAAAGCCGCCCGCCGTCAGCCGCGCCGCCGCGCGGGCCGTGAGCACCTGTGCCAATCCGGGCCGCTCGGGCCACCGGCCGGCTTTGCGGGCGGCCGAGATCGTTTACGACTGCCGGGAAGAGGCGGCTGCTTTTTTCGGGATCGAGCGTCCCGAGCGGGTGGTCTTTACGCAAAATGCCACCCACAGCCTGAATCTTGCCATAAAAAGTCTGCTGCACGGCGGCGGGCACGCCGTGATCTCCGGCTACGAGCACAATTCTGTGGTGCGTCCGCTGGAGGCGCTGGCAGAGCGGGGCGTCACCTATACGACGGCGGTCTCTCCGCTGTTTGACCCTGCTGCGGTCTGCCGCGCCGTGGAGGCCGCCCTCCGCCCCGACACCCGCTGCGTCATCCTCAATCATGTTTCCAACGTTTTCGGCTTTATCCTGCCGCTGGAGCAGATCGACGATCTGTGCGCCGAAAAGGGGCTTCCGCTTATCGTGGACGCCTCGCAATCGGCAGGTGTGCTGCCGCTGGACGTGCGCACGCTTCGCGCGGCGGCCTTCGTTTGCATGCCGGGCCATAAGGCACTTTACGGACCGCAGGGGACGGGAATTCTGCTTTGCTGTCAAGATAAAAACCTTTACAGCCTGATCGAGGGCGGGACCGGCAGCCTGTCGCTGGAGACCCGCCAGCCGGACTTTTTGCCCGACATGCTGGAAAGCGGGACCCTCAACGTCCCGGGCATCGCCGGTCTGCGGGAGGGGATCCGCTTCGTTGCCCGGGAGCGGGAGGCGATCTGCCGCCGGGAGGCGCGGCTGCTCCGCCGGGCGGCGGAGGGCCTTTCTCAGCTTCCCGAGCTGGAGGTCTATTGCTCCGACTCCTGCCAATCCGGGGTGCTTTCGTTCCGCAGCAGACGGATCGATCCCTCCGACCTGTGTCAGATGCTTGCCGGGCGAGGCGTGTGTCTGCGGGGAGGCCTCCACTGTGCGCCGCTGGCGCACCGCAGCGGCGGAACGCTGCCGGAAGGGACGGCCCGCCTGAGCGTTTCGGCCTTCACGACTCCGGCGGAGGTCGAAAAATTCCTTCAGATTCTAAAGGAATTGTTAAAATCCGCGTAAAACGCAAAAAACCTGCCGTTCGCTATTGAAAAAACGCCGTCTTTTTGTTAGTATTATTACAAGAATAATAATCTATTGCAAAGGAAAGCGGCTATGAGTGTTTGGGAATCCATCGTCAATTCTGCAAAACTGGCCACACTGTGGGATGTATTCGACATCCTGATCGTGGCCTTTTTGTTTTACCGTTTGATCCGGTTTTTGCGGAACACCGGCGCACGCAAGCTGATCTATGGGCTGATCATCCTGCTTCTGCTGCTGGAGTTTTCCGATCTTGCGGAGCTCCACGTGACCCATTTCATCATGGAAACGGTGATGCAGTTCGGTCTGCTGGCGCTGGTGATCATCTTCCAGCCGGAGCTGCGGAAGATGTTGGAGCAGTTCGGAAGCAACCGCATCGCCCGCTTCTTCTCCGACAGCAGGAAGCAGCAGAAAAACGTCACCGACGCCGTGATCGTCCAGACCATCGAGGCGGTGAACGCCCTGTCCTGGACCAAGACCGGCGCGCTGATCATCTTCCAGCGCAACGACCCGCTTACCGACATCATCAACACTGGCACCACCATCAACGCCGACGTCAACGCCGAGCTTCTGAAAAATCTTTTTTACAACAAAGCGCCGCTGCATGACGGGGCCGTCATCGTGGCAGAGGGGCGGATCGTGGCCGCGGGCTGCATCCTTCCGCTGAGCGGGAAGCAGAACATCAGCAAGGACCTGGGCACCCGCCACCGGGCCGGCCTGGGGCAGAGCGAGCATTACGATTCCCTTTCGGTGATCGTTTCCGAGGAGACCGGCTCGATCTCACTGGCCGAGGCCGGCGTGCTCAAGCAGCATCTGGCGCCCGAGACGCTGGAGCGCCTGCTGACGGCAAAGCTGATGCCCGAGGAAGACGCCGAGGATAAACGTACGCTGGTACAACGGATAAGGGGGCTGCTCCGCAAATGAAATGGATCAAAGAACATGACGTGGTTTTGCGGGTGTTTGCCCTGCTGCTGGCCGCCGTGCTGTGGGTCTATGTGATGAGCGCCCGCAACACCGACAAAACGGTGGAATACCGCAACATTCCCGTCCAGCTCGACGGGCTGGACCAGCTTGCTCAAAACAATCTGGTGATCCTCAGCGGGAGCAGCAGCACGGTGTCCGTCAAGGTGACGGGCGCTTTCAACAGCGTGCTGGACATGAGCGAAGAGTATATCACCGCCACCGCCAGCGTGGGCTCCATCATCGAGCCGGGGACCTATTCTCTCAATTACCGCGTGGTGGTAGACGCTTCGGGCGTCACGCTTTCACAGAAAAACCCCTCCAAGATCGAGGTGGTGGTGGACAGCATGTCCGCCGTTTCCGTCCCCGTTGAGGTAGAGCTCACCGGGACGCCCGCCGGGGGGCTTACCGTCGCCGATTATTCCGTTTCGCCCGACGCCGTCGTGGTGCGCGGCGCAGAAAGCCTTCTGAAGCAGATCAAAAAGGCCAAGGTCGTTTACGACGTCAGCGGCCTTACCCGCAGCACCCAGACCAGCGTGAGCTACACGCTGCTGGACGCTCAGGACAACGAGGTCACGGGCACGCATGTGACGGCGGATTCGCCCTCTACCATGCTGGCGCTCACGGTGAAGCAGAACGGCGCCATCCCGCTGACGGTGCGCTTTACCAACGGCGAGCACATCACCGAGCGGATGATCGACTACAGGATCGAGCCCCAGGAGCTTGCGCTCACGGGCGATCCCGACGCCATCGCCGTGCTCAACCAGATCGAGCTGGGCACCATCGACCTCCAGGAGTTGGAGGACGAGGGAACGATGATCTATACGATGCCCATCATGCTGCCAAACGGCGTGCTGTCTGAGGAGGATATCCCCTCCGAGGCCACCGTGACGCTGACGCTGGACGGATACGCCTTCCGGGAAATGATCGTTTCTCAGAGCCGGATCCGGGAAGACGAGCTGCTGACTTATCCCGAGCAGACCGTCACCTTCCGCGTCTTCGGACCCGAAAACACGGTGGCTCAGTTGAAGGAGGACGACTTCATTCTGACCCCGGAATACGAGCTTATGTCGCTTGCGGCGGGGGAGAACAGGCTGCGCTGCACGGTTGAAACCAACGTGCGGGGGATTTATATCTATCCCGGCGTCGAGATCGTTGCGCAGATCCCGGCAGAGGCGCTGGAGGCGGCGCGCAATCCTTCGGCCCCCGTCGAAACGCCTCCCGAGCCATGAGTATCCTGATTTCTGACGTCAGGCTTCCTTTTCCCTTCGGAGAAGAGGAAGCCTTGCTTGCCGCCAGGCGCAGATGCGGTCTGAGCAGAGAATCCGCGCCCTCGGGCCGGATCCACCGGCAGTCCCTTGACCTGCGGCACGGCGGACTTCATGCCATCTGCACGGTGGAGCTTGAACTGACGGGGGATGAGGCGGCGTTTGTCCGGATGAAAAACGATCCCGCCGTCCGCCTGCGAAAAGCTCCTGTTTTGCCCGCACCCGGCGGGGAAGAGCGTCTGAGCGCGCCGCCCGTGATCGTGGGCTTCGGCCCCGCGGGGATGTTTGCCGCGCTGATTCTGGCCCGACGGGGCTATCGGCCTGTGGTGCTGGAGCGGGGCGCGGAAATGAAAGAGCGGGACCGGGCGGTAGACGCCTTTTTCTCCGGCGGCCCGCTGGATGAGGATTGCAACATCCAGTTCGGCGAGGGCGGCGCCGGAGCCTATTCCGACGGCAAGCTCACCACCCGCATCGGAGACAACCGCTGCGAGCTGGTCACCGAGATCCTGCGGCAGCACGGCGCGCCGGAGGACGCGCTGCGGGCTGCCAAGCCTCATATCGGCACTGATCTGCTGAAGGGGATCGTCGTTTCGATCCGAAACGAGATCCGTTCGTTGGGCGGCACGGTGCGGTTTAGGACCCCGATGCGGGGCCTGATCCTGCAAAACGGCACGCTGCGCGGATTGCGGCTGGACGGGGAAGAGCTCTCCTGCGAAACGGCGGTGCTGGCCGTCGGTCACAGTGCGCGGGACAGCTTTTCCGCGCTGCTGGAGCAGGGCGTTTTTCTGGAGCCCAAGCCCTTTTCCGTGGGCGTTCGCGCCGAGCATCTGCAGGAGGAGATCGACCGCGCCCTATACGGGAGATATGCCGGCACGCCCGACCTCCCGCCGGGGGAATATACCCTTTCCCACCGGGAAAACGGGCGAGGCTGTTATTCCTTCTGCATGTGTCCCGGCGGACAGGTGGTGGCCGCTGCCAGCGAACAGGGCGGTTTGGTCACCAACGGCATGAGCTATCACGCCCGCGCCGGGCGCAACGCCAATGCGGCGCTGTGCGTCTCGGTGGGACCCGAGGACTATGGGGCCGGCCCGCTGGACGGCGTGGCCCTTCAGCGGAGGCTGGAGCGCGGCGCCTTTTCGCTGGGAGGCGGCGATTATGCCGCTCCTGTGCAGCTTGCGGGCGATTTTCTCGCAGCCCGGCAGACGACGGCGCTGGGCCGCGTGACGCCCACATATCCCCGGGGCTGGCAGTTTTGCAGGATGGACGAGCTCCTTCCGCCCTTTGTCTGCGAGATGCTGCGGCGGTCGCTGCCCCGTTTCGGGGCAAAGCTCCGGGGCTACGACGCGCCAGACGCCGTATTTACCGGCGTGGAGACCCGCACCTCGTCTCCTGTGCGCATCACCAGGGGGGAAAATCTTTACAGTCTTACTGTTCCCGGCCTGATCCCCTGCGGAGAGGGCGCGGGCTATGCAGGCGGCATCGTCAGCGCCGCCGTAGACGGGATCCGCGCTGCTGAGGCCGTCATGGCCCGCTGGCGGCCCATCGAACCGTAAACGGAGGAACGAATATGGAACAAAAAGCGCAAGTGGTCCGCAGGGTCGACGACCGCACCGCCATGGTGGCGGTGACGCGGAAATCGGCCTGCAGCGGCGATTGTCATACCTGTCACGGCTGCCCCCACCCCGATGAAACGGTGGTGGTCCGGGCGGACAATCTCATCGGCGCCGACGCCGGCGACCAGGTGATCGTGGAGAGCGCCACCGGCCGGGTGCTTCGGCTGGCGATGCTGCTGTATATCATGCCGCTGGTCCTGTTTTTCGCGGGATATTTTGCGGCGGGCGGCGGCGAGGGCCGCCGGGCGCTGGCAGGCGCGCTGGCCTTTGCGGCGGGGATGGCGGTATGCGTGCTGGTTTCCCGCGGCATGAAAAAGAATCATCGGGAGATGCATTTCACCATCTCCCGTTTCGCGGAATAACGATTTTGAAGGAACGGAAGTGGAAGCTATGCTCAAAAGCATGACCGGCTACGGCCGGGTCAAGGAGGAAAACGAAGCCCGCGAGATCACGGTGGAGATCCGCTCGGTGAACCATCGCTATCTCGATCTCAATATCAAGGTGCCCCGGGTCTGCGGCTATCTGGAGGACCCGGTGTCCAAGGCGGCCCAGGCAGCCATTGCCCGGGGCAAGGTGGATATATTCGTCACGGTGCGCGCAAAAGAGGGCAGCGATATCCGCATCACTCCCAATATGCCCGTGATCCGCGGCTATCTCGACGCGCTGAAGCAGGTCTCCCAGGCCTACGGCGTCAGCGACGAGGTCAACGCGTTGGCCCTGATCCGCCTGCCTGACGCCATGGAAGAAGATAAGGAAGAGGCCGACGCCGACGAGCTCACCGCCCAGGTGCTGGCGGTGATGGGCAAGGCGCTGGAGGAATACAATGCCATGCGTGCCCGCGAGGGCGCCCGTCTGTGCGAGGACGTGGCTTACCGCGCCGGGCTTTTGCGGGAATATGTGGACTTTGTGGAGCAGCGCTCGCCTGAATGCGTCGAGGAATACCGGGCGAAGATCGCCGCCCGCATGGAGGAAATTCTGGACGGCAGCGAGCTTGCCCAGACCCGCATTTTGCAGGAGGCGGCCCTTTATGCCGACAAGGTCAACGTCACCGAAGAGATCGTCCGGCTCCGTTCCCATTTGGCACAGCTGGATTCCATGCTGAAGAGCCCCGTTGCCGTGGGCCGCAAGCTGGATTTTCTGGTGCAGGAAATGAACCGCGAGACCAATACCATCGGCTCCAAGGCCAACGATTTCCAGATCGCCAACAAGGTGGTGGACATGAAGGCCGAGATCGAAAAGATCCGGGAGCAGATCCAGAATCTGGAGTAGAGCGGGGGTTTTTATGAAACTGATCAACATCGGCTTCGGCAACATGGTCTCGGCCAACCGGCTGGTGGCCATCGTCAGCCCCGAGTCGGCGCCCATCCGGCGCATCATTTCCAAGGCGAAGGAGAGCAATATGCTCATCGACGCCACCTACGGGCGGCGTTCCCGCAGCGTTCTGATCACCGATTCCGATCACGTGATCCTTTCGCCGATCCAGCCCGAGACCATCGCAAACCGCCTGTACAGCGAGGATGAAGAAGAAGAGGAAGAGGAAGATGAGTAGAAAAGGCACGCTTTTTGTCGTTACCGGCCCCAGCGGCGCCGGGAAGGGAACGGTGCTTGGAAAGGTATTTGAAAGCACCGATCACCTGTATTTTTCCGTTTCCGCCACCACCCGCGCCCCTCGCGAGGGAGAGGTGGACGGCGTCCATTATCACTTTATCACCCGGGAGCAGTTTGAATCGCTGATCGAAAACGACCGCCTTCTGGAATATGCCGAATATGTGAACAACTATTACGGCACGCCGCTGGCTCCCGTGGAGGAGCATCTGGCCCAGGGCGACGATGTGGTGCTGGAGATCGAGATCCAGGGCGCCCGCAAGGTCAAGGCCCGACGGCCAGACGCCGCGCTGGTGTTCATCGCGCCGCCCTCCTTCGAGGAGCTGGAAAACCGGCTTCGCGGACGGGGCACCGAGAGCGAGGAGACCATCCTCCGCCGGATGGAGACCGCCCGGCGGGAATGTGCCGGGATGGAGGACTTTGAATACATCGTCCTCAACGACCGGGTGGAAGATGCCGCCTGCGAGCTGAAAAGCATCATCACGGCCTATCGCTGCCGCCGGGAAAACCGGGATTTTTCGTTGAATTGAATCAAATCGATTAAGATAAGGAGAGAATAACATGCTGCATCCTTCCATGACCGAACTGCTGAAAAAGGTGAATAACCGCTATCTGCTGGTCAACGTCACCGCCCGCCGTGCCCGCGACATCGCGGAAGAGGCCGAGCTCAACGAGGAAAAGCTCACCGAAAAGCCGGTGAAGCTGGCGCTGGACGACATCATCAGCGGAAAGATCGTCGCCAAGCCCGTTGACGAGGACGAAATGGCGGACAACATCCATTACGATCTCTGAGACGCATGACCGGTCCGGCTTTGGTGGCCCGCGTTGCGGTATCGGCGGCGGTCTATTCCATAGACCGCCTCTATGATTATATTGTCCCCGAGGAGATGACCGCCTCTGTCCGGGAGGGGCAGCGGGTGATCGTCCCCTTCGGCGCGGGCAACCGCAGGGCGAACGGCATCGTTCTGGAGCTGCATCGCACCGTCCCGGACCGGAAGCTGAAAGCCCTGGAATTCGCCTTTTCCGACGAGATCATGCTCTCGCCGGAGCAAAAGGAGCTGGCGCTCTGGCTGTGCAGACGGTATTTCTGCACTTTTTTCCAGGCGGCCGACGCCCTTTTGCCGCCGGGGATCTGGGGCCGCAGGCCTGAGACCTACCGGTTCTGCGCGGCCTCTCCGGAGGAGGCGATGGCGGGGCAGACCGCCAAAAAACGCCGCATTCTGGAAACAGTCCTTCAGGCGGAAACCCCGCTGACCGCCGCCGAGATCATCCGGCAAAGCGGCCTGGCGCGCATCTCCGCCGAGCTGCGGCAGCTTTGCGCCGCGGGGATCCTTGAGGAGGAGCGGCACGATCCGGCGGTTTCTCACGAGCGCACCATCCGGATGATTTTCCCGGCGCTCCCGCCGGAAGAGATCGCGGCGGCGCTTGGGAAAAAGGGCATGACGCCCCAGCGCAGAGCCGTGCTGGACTGTGTGCTTGCCTCCGGCCCGCTGCCGGAAAAAGAGATCTGTTACCGCACCGGCGTCACGTCTGGCGTCGTCCGTTCACTGGTCGGAAAGGGCGTCCTCCGGGTGGAGGAAGCGCCCATGAGCCGTCTTCCGGCGGAGGTTTCCGGCCCGTCGGAGGAGGTCGTCCTCAACGGTGAGCAGCAGGCCGCTTTTGCCGGGCTGCTGTCCCTTGCCGAAACGGGGCGGGCCGAGGCCGCGCTGCTCCACGGGGTGACGGGCAGCGGCAAAACGCTGATTTACATCCGTCTGATCCGCGCCATGCTGGAGCGGGGGAAAAGCGCCCTGCTTCTGGTGCCCGAGATCGCGCTGACGCCCCAGATCGTGGCGCGCTTCCGGCGGCAGTTCGGACAGCAGGTGGCGGTGGTGCACAGCGCCCTGACACAGGCCCAGCGGCGGGAGGAGTACTTCCGCATCCTGCGGGGCGAGGCGCGGGTGATCATCGGGACCCGTACCGCCGTTTTCGCGCCGGTGCAGGAGCTGGGCTGCATCATCCTCGACGAGGAGCAGGAGCCCAGCTACCATTCCGAGACCGATCCCCGTTACCATGCCCGCGAGGTGGCAAAATACCGGGCCGCCCGGGAAAACTGCCTGCTCCTTTTGGGCTCCGCCACCCCCTCGGTAGAAAGCTATTACGCCGCCTGCCAGGGAAAATATCATTTGTTCACACTGAAAAAGCGCTACGGCAGCGTTCCGCTGCCCGAGACGCTGCTGGCCGATATGCGCGGTCAGCTCAAGCGGGGCGACCCCTCCCGCATCAGCGACCGTCTGCGCGAGGAGCTTCAGGCCAACCTCGACCGGGGAGAGCAGAGCATCCTGTTCCTTAACCGGCGGGGCAGCGCCCGCATGGCCGCCTGCGTCGATTGCGGCTATGTCCCCGTCTGCAATAATTGCAGCGTTGCCATGGTCTATCACGGCCGCAACGGGCGGCTGATGTGCCACCATTGCGGCCATTCGATCCCCCTGCCGGAGACCTGCCCTCAGTGCGGCGGCAGCCATATCCGGCTCATCGGTTCGGGCACCCAGCGCATCGAAGAGGACCTGCAGGAGCTTTTTCCCCGGGCCCGCATCCTGCGGATGGACGCCGACACCACCGAGGGCCGCACCTCTCACGAGGCGCTGCTGGAGCGGTTTTCCAAAGGCGAGGCCGATATTTTACTGGGGACGCAGATGGTGGCCAAGGGGTTGGATTTTCCCAACGTGACGCTGGTGGGCGTGCTGGAGGGCGACCTTTCCCTTTACAGCGGCGATTATCACGCTGCCGAGCGCACCTTCTCTCTGCTGGCGCAGGTGGTGGGGCGGGCCGGACGGCGCGGCGTCCGCGGACGGGCCGTCATTCAGACCTATACGCCGCAGAATCCCGTGATCCTGGCGGCAGCCGCGCAGGATTACGAGGGCTTTTACGAAAAAGAGATCCTCACGCGTGAGGCGCTGCGCACGCCGCCTTTTGCCGATCTGTTCGTGTTCCGCTTCGGCGGAAAGCGGGAGGAGGCCGTTTTTCAGGCGGCACAGCGGTTTGCAGCTTTTTTGCGGGACAGGCTGCGCACTTGTCCCGATCTGGAAACGAGCGTACTTGGCCCTACGCCGGCAGTGCCGGCAAAGGTCAATCAACGATATTATTACCTGGTCTCGGCGCGGGGGAGGGCGTCGGCGGAAAGCCGCCGCTTCACCGGAAAGATGCTGGCCGCGGCGGAGCAGATGCTCCGCACGCCCGGCGCCACCGTCTCGGCCGAGATCGATCCTATGGATTCGTTTGGAGGAAACTGAAATGGCTATCCGCAATATCGTCAAGGTGGGGGACGAGATCCTCACCAAAAAATGCCGTCCCGTCACCGATTTCAACCAGCGGCTGTTCACGCTGCTGGACGACATGCACGACACGCTGGCGGCCGCCGAGGGCGCCGGACTTGCCGGGCCGCAGGTGGGGATTCTGCGCCGCCTCGCGCTGGTGATGGTGGAGGACGAGAGCTATCTGGAGATCATCAATCCCGAGATCGTCGCCAGTGAGGGCGAACAGGAGGGCAGCGAGGGCTGCCTCAGCGTCCCGGGGAAATACGGTATGGTCAAGCGCCCCATGAAGGTCACGGTCCGCTATCAGGATCGGGAGCAGAACTGGCACGAGCGCGAGGCCGAGGGCTTCACTGCCCGGGCCTTCTGCCACGAGATCGACCATCTTGACGGTCATCTTTACACCGAGATCGTCGACGGCCCGCTTCTGGACACGGAGGAAGCGGAATGAGGCTGGTTTTCATGGGGACGCCGGAGTTTGCCGTGGCGTCGCTGCAGGCGCTGCTGGACGCCGGTCATGAGATCGCTGCCGTCTACACCCGGATGGACACCCCGAAAAACCGCGGGATGAAGCTGCTTCCGCCGCCGGTGAAGGTGCTGGCACAGGCGCGCGACATTCCCGTTTTTCAGCCCAAAAACCTGCGGGGTGAAGAAACGCAGGCGCAGCTTCGCGCACTTGCGCCCGACGCCGTGATCGTCGCGGCCTACGGGCGGCTTCTGCCTCAGGCCGTGCTGGACGTCCCGCGTTTCGGCTGTCTGAACGTCCACGCCTCGCTGCTGCCCAAATATCGGGGCGCGGCCCCCATCAACGCCTGCATTTTGAACGGCGAGACCGAGAGCGGCGTTACCATCATGCAGATGGACGCCGGTCTTGACACCGGCGACATGCTTTTGCCCGCCGCCCTGCCGATCCTGCCAGACGAGCCCTTCGGCAGTCTGCACGACCGGCTGGCAAAGCTGGGCGGCGAGACGATCGTGCGGGCGCTGGCTCTTTTGGAGCGGGGCGAGCTGAAGGCCGTCCCTCAGCCGAAGATTGGCGCGAGCTACGCGCCCATGATCCGCAGCGAGGATTGCAAGCTGTCTTTCGATCTGCCCGCAAAGCGGGTGGCCTGCGCTGTTCGGGCTTACGATCCCCAGCCCGGGGCCTTCGCCCTTTTGGGCGAAACCAAGATGAAGCTGTTCGGCGCTTCCGTGGCGGAGGACGAGGGCAGCCTCGGCGCGCCGGGGCAGATCCTTGCGGTGGACAAAAGCGGCGTTTGCGTGGCCTGCGGCCGGGGGGCCGTGCGGGTGGCGCAGGTGCAGGGGGCGGGAGGCAAACGGATGCCCGCCGATGCCTTTTTCCGGGGACATCAGAGCCTTTTGAACGAAATCTTCCGATAACGAAACTTTTTGCTTCATACGGCGGTCTAACGCTCCGACCAGGAGGATTGATTATGGATTATACCTATCTGATTCTGATCCTTCCGGCGCTGATCTTTTCGATTTGGGCGCAGGCAAGGGTCAAGTCCGCTTTTCAAAAATATTCCGCCGTCCGCGCCGGAATGAGCGGCATGGCCGCGGCGCAGATGGTGCTGCGGTCGGGCGAGGTCGCCGACGTGGCCGTGCGTCCCATCAGCGGCAACCTGACGGACAATTACGATCCCCGCAGCAAGGTGATCAGCCTTTCCCAGCCCGTTTACGGCGCCGACAGCGTCGCCGCCGTGGGCGTGGCGGCGCATGAAGCGGGACACGCCGTCCAATATGCCCGGGGCTATGCACCGGTGAAGGTGCGCAACGCGGTGATCCCCGTGTCGCAGTTCGGCGCCGCGTTTTCCTGGCCGCTTCTGATGCTGGGCTTGCTGCTGAGCAGCCAGAAGCTGATGCTTGTGGGCATTCTGCTGTTTTCGGCGGCGGTGCTCTTTCAGCTTTTGACCCTCCCCGTGGAGTTCGACGCTTCCCGCCGGGCCCTTCGCGCGCTGGAGGATTGCGGCCGCTTCAGCGAGACGGAGCTCGACGGCGCCCGCAAGGTGCTTCGGGCGGCGGCGCTGACTTATGTGGCGGCCCTTGCCGTTTCGGCGGCGCAGCTTTTGCGGCTGCTGATGATCTTCGGCGGAAACGGACGGCGCAGAAGATGAGCCCCGCCCGTGATACCGCTCTTCGGGCGCTGGTCGCCTTTCGCCGCGAGGGAACGTGGCCCGATTTATATCTGAAACGGGCTTCCCGTCGCCTGTCCTCCGACGATGCCGCGCTGGCCGCCCGGCTGACCTACGGCGTGCTGGAGAACCGCGCGTATCTGGATTTTCTCATCGGCGCGTTCAGCAACCGTCCGATGGAAAAGCTGACGCCGCAGGTGCTGGACGCGCTGCGGCTGGCAGTCTATCAACTGGTTTTTCTGGACCGGATTCCCAAAAGCGCCGCCGTCAACGAGGCGGTCGAGCAGGTGAAAAAGGCGGGAAATCCCGGCGCGGGAGCTTTTGCCAACGGCTTGCTCCGCAGTCTGGAGCGCCGTCTTTCCGATCTGCCGCAGGTGCCGCAGGATGACAGACTCGCCTACCTTTCCACCCGTTACAGCCACCCCCGCTGGTTCGTGGGGAAGATGTGCAAACGGCTGGGAAACGAAGGGTGCGAAGCTCTTTTGCAGGCGGACAACGCCCCCGCGCCCGTGACGGCGCGGGTCAATACGCTGAAAACCGACCGGGCGGCGCTGCTGCGCCGCTTGGAGGAGGCGGGCTGTCCGGCCCGGGAGCACCCTGATCTGGAAAACGCCCTGATTCTGGAGGAGGCGGGAGCCGCCCTGCGGACGGGGCTGATGGACGAGGGCTTATTGTATATTCAGGATATCGCCAGCCAGCTCTGCGTGGAGGCGCTGGGTCCGCGTCCGGGTGAAACCGTGCTGGATCTGTGCGCCGCGCCGGGCGGCAAGGCGCTTTTGGCGGCGCAGATGATGGAAAACACCGGAAAGATCGTCGCCGTGGATATCCATCCCCATCGGGTGGAGCTCATCGAGAAAAACGCCGCCAGACTGGGTGTGACCTGTCTGCGGGCCGTGGAGGGAGACGCTTCGACCTTCTGCGATGCGCCGGCAAACGCCGACGCGGTGCTGTGCGACGTGCCCTGCTCGGGCATGGGCGTCATCCGCAAAAAGCCCGACGTGCGCTATAAGGACGGCGACAGCATCAAAGCGCTTCCGCCCCTGCAGCGCGCCATTCTGGAAAACGGCGCCCGCTGTGTAAAGCCCGGCGGGCGACTGATCTATTCCACCTGCACGCTGCTGCGGGAGGAGAACGAGGCGGTGATCGAGGCCTTTTTGCGGAGCAATCCCGATTTTGCGCCGGAGGCTTTTTCGCTTCCCGGCGTCGGCGAGGCAGGCGAGGGCCAGATCACCCTTTGGCCTCAGCTCCACGGGACCGACGGCTTTTTCATCGCAAAGCTTCGAAACATGCGAGGATGATATGGAAGAACGAATCGACTTAAAATCCCTTTTGCCCGAGGAGCTGGAAGCGCTGCTTCTCTCCATGGGCGAGCCGAAATACCGGGCAAAGCAGATCTTTCAATGGCTCCACCGGGGCGTCGCGGCGTTTTCGGAGATGAGCGACCTTCCCAAGACCCTGCGGGCCAAGCTGGAGGAACGATGCTTCATCACCGTGCCGAAGATTCTGCGCAAGCAGGTCTCGGCACGCGACGGCACGATCAAATATCTGTTCGGCCTTGCCGACGGCAACAGCATCGAGACCGTTCTGATGCAGTACGAGCACGGCAACAGCGTCTGCGTTTCCACCCAGGCGGGCTGCAAGATGGGGTGCGTGTTCTGCGCGTCCTTCGACCCGGAAAAAAGCCGCGATCTTCGCCCGTCGGAGATTCTGGACGAGATCCTGTTCGCACAGAAGGACAGCGGCCGTCAGATCTCCAATATCGTTTTGATGGGAACGGGGGAGCCGCTGGACAATTACGGCAACGTGATGACCTTTCTCCGGCTGGTGAGCCATCCCATGGGGATCAATATCGGCATGCGGCACATCTCGCTTTCCACCTGCGGGCTGGTGCCCATGATCCGCCGACTGGAGGAGGAAAAGCTGCAGCTTACGCTCTCCGTGTCGCTGCACGCGCCAAACGATCCGCTGCGCTCGCGGCTGATGCCCGTCAACCGGGCCTATCCGCTGGAGGAACTCATCCCCGCCTGTCGGCACTATTTCGAGACCACGGGGCGACGCATTTCCTTTGAATACGCCATGATCGGCGGCGTCAACGACACACCGGAGTGCGCTCGCCAGCTCATCGCCCTGCTGAGGGGGTTTTCCTGTCATGTCAATCTGATCCCGCTGAACCACGTGCCCGGCTCGCCCCTTGTGCCCAGCACGCGGGAGGATCTGCGGAGATTTCAAAACGAGCTGCTGAAGCATGGACTCAATGCCACGGTGCGGCGCAGTCTGGGCGGCGATATCGCCGCCTCCTGCGGCCAGCTTCGCCGGCAGCATAAAGAGGAGGTAGATCTGTGAAAGCTTGGGGCTTAACGGATGTGGGAAACGTC
The DNA here is from genome assembly GCA_017394205.1 of Clostridia bacterium. Classification (GTDB taxonomy): domain Bacteria; phylum Bacillota; class Clostridia; order Oscillospirales; family Butyricicoccaceae; genus UBA4644. Next base: position 24,897 of record JAFOPS010000113.1, read on the forward strand.
AGGGAGGTCAACCAGGACACGTTCCGCATGAAACGCGCCGACGGGGAAGAGGCAGGCCTCTTTCTGGTCTGTGACGGCATGGGCGGAGCTAAGGCCGGCGAGGTGGCAAGCCGGCTGGCCGCCGAGGCGTTTTTGGAGTTTATGGACGGCAAGTGGAGCGAAGGCTGTACCGAAGAGCAGCTCCGCGAGTCGTACGACCGGGTCAATGAAACGGTATACGACATGGCGCAGTCCGATCCGGATTACGCCGGGATGGGCACCACCATGGTCACCGCCGTCTGTACGGAGGGCCGGGTCCTGGTGGGCAACGTGGGCGACAGCCGCGCCTATCTGCTGGATGAAAACGGCGCCCGCCAGATCACCGAGGACCATTCGCTGGTGAGCGAGCTGATGAAGCGGGGCGACTTGACCCCTTATCAGGCCAGCCATCATCCCAGCCGGAACGTGATCACCCGCGCCATCGGCGCCGACGCCACCGTAAAGTGTGACGTTTTCCCGCTGGAGGTCAAGGCGGGGCAATACCTGCTTTTGTGCAGCGACGGGCTCATCCGCGACGTTGCGGATCCCGAAATCTATTATCAGATCTATCAGTGCGACCATCCCGAAACGGCCTGTGACCGGTTGATGGCACTGGCAAAGAGCCGCGGCGGCCGTGACAACATCACGCTGCTGCTGGTGGCGTTTTAAGGAGGTGTGACCATGGATCGATTTATCGGAGCCATGCTGGACAATCGCTATGAGCTGCTGGAGGTCATCGGCGTGGGCGGCACTGCGGTGGTCTATAAGGCAAAATGTCACCGTCTCAACCGCTACGTTGCGGTGAAGATCCTCAAGGATGAATATGCACAGGATGAGGAATTCCGCCGCCAGTTCCATGACGAGGCCCAGGCCGTCGCTATGCTTTCTCATCCCAATATCGTCAATGTTTACGACGTTTCCCGCTCGGGCAATGTGGAATATATCGTGATGGAGCTGATCGACGGCATCACGCTGAAGGAATATCTCAGCCGCCGCGGGCAGCTTTCGCCCAAGGAGGTCACGGTGTTCACCACTCAGATCGCCCGGGCGCTGGAGCATGCGCACAGCCATGACATCATCCACCGGGACATCAAGCCCCAGAACATCATGCTTCTGCGGGACGGGACGGTGAAGGTGGCCGATTTCGGCATCGCACACTTTGCCGCGCAGGAGAACAATTTCAGCAAGGGCGAGGCCATCGGCTCGGTGCATTACGTTTCGCCGGAGCAGGCCAAGGGCAGCTTCGTGGACAACCGCACCGACCTGTATTCCTTGGGCGTGGTGATGTATGAGATGATCACCGGCCGTCTGCCCTTCGAGGGCGACACCCCGGTGTCCATCGCCCTGCAGCACATCAATTCCATCGCGCTGCCGCCTTCGGTCTTTGCCGAGGACGTGCCGCCCCGACTGGAAGAGATCACCATGAAGGCGATGAACCCCGTCCTTTCCAAGCGCTACGCCTCCGCCACTCAGATCCTGGAGGATTTGGAGGCGTTCCAGAATCAGGAGCAGTTCAAGATCAACGTGGATAAGCCCGAGATCGCCTTTCCCGGCGACGGAGAGGCGGAGGATGATATCGACGCCACCCGCAAGATCCAGAACACCGGCGAGGTGATGGCGCTGCTGGAAAACGAGGATGAGCTGCCTGCGGAGCAAGGCGGCGAAACGGAACTGACGGAAAAGAAAACCGGCCGCTCCCGCGAGCGTTCGCCCATCCCCGGCGCGCTGGTCTTCGGCCTGATCGCCATTCTGATCTTCTGCGGAGGCGCCTGGTATTTCATCCGTTCCATCGTGGATCCTTACGGTGGGACGGAGGAGAACGGCCGCGTCAAGGCCCCAGACCTCCGCGGCCTGTATTATTCCCAGGTCATCGCTGACCCCGATTACAGCGATTTCGTCATCGAAGAGGGCGAATATGTTTATAATGAATCGGTAGACGCGGGCAAGATCATTTCTCAGGATCCCGGCGCCAATCGGCGGATCGAGAAGGGCGGCACCATCACCGTGACCATCAGCCGCGGCGCCAAGACCTTCCTGCTGCCCAATTATGTGGGCAGCGACGCCCGTCAGGCCAAGATCGAGCTTGACCGGTTCGGCGTCCTCTGTGTCGAGGATACGCCGGAATACAACGACGAGGTCCCCGCCGGGAGCGTCATCCGCATGGTCCCCGAGGCGGGCACCGAGCTCACAGCCGGCGACACCGTCACCCTTACGGTCAGCAAAGGCCCCGAGTTTCTCAAGGCTGTCGTGCCAGATTTGAAAGGGAAGACCGAGGGCGAGGCGCTGGCGCTTTTGGAGGCGGCGGGTCTCTCCTGGGACACGCCCACCTATGTGGAGCAGGAGGGCACCCCCGGCCTGGTGGTGTGGCAGAGCATCGCCGCGGGCAGCGAGGTGGACGCCGGCTCCGTGGTCCATTATCAGTTGAGCAAGGAGCTTCCGCCGCCGCCCGAGCCCCAGACCGTCACCCGGAATTATACCGTCACGCTGATCGAGAGCGAGGCTCCCGTTGCCGTGCAGGTCTTCCTTGATGTGAACATGGTTTACAGTGCCATGCACAATTCCTCCGAGGGCACGGTCACCATCTCCCTGGAGGGGCTGCAGGGAGACCATACCGTTTACGTCTATCAAAACGGCGAGCTCAGCGTGCATGAGACGGTGACCTTCTGATGGAAGAGCGTTTGGAGGGCGTGGTCCTGAAGGGCGTGGGCGGCAATTACGACGTGGCCTGCGGCGACGAGATCCTGCGCTGCCGTGCCGGCGGCAAGGTGCGCCGGGAAACCGGCCTTTTGGTCTGCGGCGACCGGGTAACGGTCAAGCGCAGCGGGGGAGAGGGCTATATTCTGGAGCGCCATCCCCGCCGCAACGGTCTCATCCGCCCGGCTATCGCCAACATCGACCAGCTGGTGATTTTGGCCTCCGAGGCGCCGCCCGTCACCGATCCTTATTTGATCGACAAGGTGACGGTCATCGCCCTGTATCAGGGGATCGATCCGATAATCGTGCTGAACAAATCCGATCTTGCGCCCAGCGAGAGCCTGTTTCGCGCTTATACGCAGGCAGGCTTTCCGGTGGTGCGTGCCAGCGCCGTCACCGGCGAGGGCATTGACGAGCTGCGCGGGCTTTTAAGCGGCAAGGTGTCGGCCTTTACAGGCAATTCCGCCATCGGAAAATCCAGCCTGCTCAACCGGCTCGACGGGAGGTTTGCCCTGCAGGTGGGCGGCATGAGCGAAAAGATCGGCCGCGGGCGTCATACCACCCGCCACGTTGAGCTGCTCCGGTTGGAAAACGGCGGCTTCGTGGCCGACACCCCCGGCTTTTCCACCTTCGACGCCGTCCGGATGGAACGTCTTACCGCCGACACGCTCCAGCATTATTTCCCCGAGATCGACCGCCTGTTCGGACAGTGCCGCTTTTCCGATTGCCGTCACAGCAAAGAGCCCGGCTGCGCCGTGCGCGAGGCCGTGGAGCGGGGCGAGATCGCAAAAAGCCGCCATGAAAGCTACTGCACTCTTCTGGAAGAGGTCTCAAACCAGAAGCTTTGGGAGTGAGCGGCACCTTCCGCCGCTCTGATGCATAGGATGCAGCGGGAGGGATGACCGTGCGGATCTACGTTTGGAATCCGAAAAAGCGCGTGATGTCGCTGCTTCGCCGTCTGCGCGTGAAATAAATCTGCCGGAAAGCTTTCGGCAGGCAAGCTGCAAAGTATTTTGACTTTGCAGCATTTTTTTGCGAATAAGCAGACGCCTGTTCTATCCGTTCCCTCTTTTGCATAGTCTGAAATGACCAATCAGGGAAGGAGCGACCGGAAATGGAGCTTTTGCAAAACGAATATGAACGATATGCCCTGCTGCTGCAGACCGAGCAGGGACGGGAAGAGACCGGCGCCGTGATCGTGCCGGATACCCAGCCGGACGTTTACGGCGTGCTTTCGGTGAACGCCGTCTGCCAGATCAGGCAGAAAACGGTCAGAGAGGGCGCGGTGGTGCTGGAGGGCGTGATCGAGGCCGAGGCGCTCTGCGTCACCGAGGAAGAGGGCCGCTGCTCCTTTGTCCGCGGAAGTCTGCCCTTTTCCCAGGAATATGCTCTGCCGGGGTGCGGCGAGGGCGCCGTGGCGGAAACGGAGCTGACGGTGCTTCGCGCCGAGGCGCAGCTCCGAAACCCCCGAAAGCTGCAATTTCAGATCCAGACCTCCGCCGCCGTCCGGCTGTATCAGCGGCAGCCGCTTCACATCACCGAGAGCGTCGCCGCGCAGCCGGAGGAGGGCATAGAGGTCCTTACCGAAACCGAGGAACTGACGGTGCTGTGCTGCGTGGCGGAAAAGAAGCTGGTGGCCGCGGATGAGATCCGGCTGGAGCAGAGCGGGCATCTGCTTCGCTGTGAGAGCGAATGGCAGCAGGAGGAGCTTCGGGTGCTGGCCAACAAAGTGATGCTCCGGGGCGAGCTCAGCCTGAATGCGGTATTCCTTCAGGACGACGAAACCATATCCCGGGAGATCCGGATCCCTTATTCCCAGGTGCTGGAGTGCGACGGCGTCCAGCCGGGCGACGAGGCCGAAGCCGCCTATCAGACGCTCCAGCTCCAGACCGGGATCCTGGAGGGAGAGATCCCGATTTTGTCCTGCAGCGCAACGGGAAATGTGCGGGTCCGGGTGAGCCGCCGCCTGCGGGTGAACGTGGTGCGCGACCTTTACAGCACCCGCTGGGAGACAGCTGCGACCGTTGAAACGGTGCGCTGCCCGGTCTATTGCACGATCGAGCGTCAGATCCCTGTCAGCGAGGAGTTTTCGGCCGACGAGCCCGCCGCCCGCGTGGCGGACTGCGCATGGCAGGCGCGGGGCGGCGTGGAAGAGGGCGGGCGGCTCTGCGGCGTATATTATTTCCGCATCCTGTATCGCTGCGCCGAGGGGCGGCTGCACGTGTGCGAGCGGACGGTGCGGGTGACGGCGGAAGAGCCGGCGGAGGCCGCCGATCTCTTTTGCCGCGCCGGGTTGCAGCGGCTTTCGGTCACCGCGTCCGCCGACGGGCAGCTCTGCCTGCGCTTCACCGCCGTTTTGCAGGCGGTCGGGGCCAGGGAGCAGGCTTGCCGTCAGGTGGCTGCCTGCACCATAGACAGGGAAAGGCCTCGGTCGCTCCCCGCGCCCGGAACGCTGGTACTGCGCTCGGCCGCCGCGGGGGAAACGGTGTGGAGCATCGCCCGCAGTTATGGAGCACGGGTGGAAGAGATCCTTTCGGCAAACAGATTGCAGAGCGCCGAGCTCACTCCCGGCAGGCTCATCATGATCCCCTTTACGAGATAAAAACTCCAGGCGGAGCGCAAAAGCGCTTCGCCTTTTTCATGCGCAGACGCCTCAGCGTGACCCGGTCACTGGTATTTTTTGAAAAAATAGGATATGATAACATCAGAACGATCAACAAGGCCGTTTTTCGGCAGGAAAGGAAGAAAAAACGTGGGATTTCCGGGTATTTTTCAAAAACAGGACATCAACAGGGGTGTTGAGGAGTACCGCGCGGCGGAAAACGCCGTTCTGCTGGACGTGCGTGAGCGCGGCGAATATGAGAGCGGCCACATTCCCGGCAGCCGTAATCTGCCCTTGGCCTCCGTTTCGCAGGCCCCGGCGCTCATCCGGGACAAGGCGGCCCCCGTCTTTGTGTATTGTCTCAGCGGCGGCAGAAGCAGTGCCGCAGCCTCGGCCCTGCGGAGCATGGGCTACACCGACGTACACGATATCGGCGGCATCCGTGCCTGGCGCGGGGAGGTGGAACGATGAAGGTCGTGATCATCGGCGGCGTGGCGGGAGGCGCCACGGCGGCCGCCCGCATCCGCAGACTGGATGAAGAGGCCGAGATCGTCATTTTCGAGCGCTCGGGATATATTTCTTATGCCAACTGCGGCCTGCCTTATTTCATCGGCGGCGTCATCACCGACCCTGAGGAACTGACCCTCCAGACGCCGGAGAGCTTTTTCGCCCGTTTCCGCATTCGGGCAAGGGTGCGGCACGAGGTGCTGGCGATCCATCCCGCGGAAAAAACCGTCACCGTACGGGATCTGGAGAGCGGCCGTGTATTTGACGAAAGCTATGATAAGCTGATCCTTTCTCCCGGCGCAAAACCGGTGCGCCCGGATCTGCCCGGCATCGAAGGAGAGCGGATCTTTACACTCCGCACGGTGGAGGACACCTTCCGCATCCATCGATTCCTCGAGGAGCAAAAGCCCCGGTCCGCCGCTGTCGTCGGCGGGGGCTTCATCGGGCTGGAAATGGCCGAGGAGCTGCGGGAAAAGGGACTGGAGGTCACGGTGATCCAGCGTCCGGCGCAGGTGCTCAACCCGCTGGATGCGGACATGGCCGCCTTTGTTCACGCAGGCTTGCGCAAGCGCGGTGTGCGCCTGTTGACGGGGCGGACGGTAGAGGGCTTTTCCCATGAAGCACAGAGTGTAAAGGTCCTGCTGAAGGGCGAGCCCGCGCAGGAGGCCGAACTGGTGATCCTGGCCGTGGGCGTGACGCCCGACAGCGGGCTGGCAAAGTCCGCGGGGCTGGAGCTGGGGGCGAAGGACAGCATCGCGGTCAACGATCGGATGGAGACCTCTGTCCCCGATATTTACGCCGTGGGCGACGCGGTGCAGATCCGCCATTCTGTCAGCGGAAGGCCGGCGCTGATCTCTCTGGCCGGCCCTGCCAACAAGCAGGGGCGCATCGCGGCGGACAATATCTGTGGCCTTGACAGCCGCTACGGCGGCGCGCAGGGTTCCGTCGTCATCAAGCTCTTTGACATGACGGCGGCCGCTACCGGCCTTAATGAAAAAGCCGCCCGCGCCGCGGGCCTCGCTTACGACAAGATCTATCTTTCCCCCTCGCACCATGCGGGGTATTATCCCGGCGCAAAGGTGATGACGGTCAAGGTGCTGTTCGAGACTCCGGGCGGCCGCTTGCTGGGGGCTCAGATCGTGGGCGGCGACGGCGTGGACAAGCGCATCGACGTGCTGTCGGCCGCCATCCATGCCGGAATGACCGCGCCCGAGCTGGCCGAGCTGGACCTGGCCTACGCGCCGCCCTATGCTTCTGCCAAGGATCCGGTGAACATGGCGGGCTATCTGGCGGAAAACGTTCTCTCCGGCAAGCTCAGGCAGTTTTTCTGGCACGACGCAGCCGATCTGCCCCGGGACGGCAGCGTGACGCTGCTGGATGTGCGCACTGACGGCGAATACCGTCGGGGCCATATCGAGGGCTTCCGCCACATCCCCGTGGACGACCTGCGGGAGCGGCTGGACGAGCTGGAGCGGGGAAAACCGGTGTACGTCATGTGCCAGAGCGGCCTGCGGAGCTACATCGCCTGCCGCATTCTTGCACAAAAGGGCTTTGACTGCCGCAACCTGGCGGGAGGCTACCGCTTCTGGCAGACGGTGACCGCCGACCGCGCCGCAGCCGACGAGGCGTTCCCCTGTGGGATGGAAAAGAACTGAGCGAAAAGCCGGAGCAAAACGCTCCGGCTTTTCCTGCACGATTCGTTGACTTTTTTCGCCGGAAAGGGTATCATATTCTGGTGAGAAGGGGGGGAGCGCCGTGAGCGGGCTTTCCGAAAAACGTCTGTTTCTGCTGGATATGGACGGCACCATCTATCTGGATGACGCGCTGTTTGACGGTACGCTGGATTTTCTTGCCCACGTAGAGGACATCGGCGGCCGCGCCCTTTATCTCACCAACAATTCCTCCAAAAGCGTTCAGCGCTACGTGGAAAAACTGAAAAAGATGGGCATTGACGCCCGGCCGGAGGATTTTTACACTTCGGTCAACGCCACCGTCCGGTTTTTGAAGGGAAACCCCCACCGCCTGATCTATGCCTTGGGCACCGAAGCCTTTCGCGCCCAGCTTGCGGAGGCGGGACTTCCCGTCACCTGTCGTCTGGAAGAGGGGATCGACTGCCTGTGCATGGGCTTCGACACCGAGCTGGCCTTCCAAAAGCTGGAGGATGCCTGCATCCTTCTCGGCAGGGGAGTAGATTATATCGCCACCAATCCCGATTGGGTCTGTCCCACCTGGTACGGCTATGTTCCCGACTGCGGCAGCGTTGCTGAAATGCTCTTCCGCGCCACGGGGCGCAGGCCCCGCTTCATCGGCAAGCCGCAGCCCGAGATGGTGCGCTTTGCCATGGAGCGCGCGGGGTTTTCTCCCGCCGAGACCATCCTTGTGGGCGACCGGCTCTATACCGATATCGCCGCCGGGGTCAACGCGGGAATCGATACGGCGCTGGTGCTCAGCGGCGAAGCGACGCTGGCCGACGCAGAGCAAAGCGACGTAAAGCCGACTTATATTTTTGAAAATATCCGGGAAATGCTCAACCGGATGAAGAATAACTGACAAAATAACGCGATCACGCGAGAAAGAGGGCTGTCATATGGGTCTGGAACAAAGCTCCGGCATCCGCATCGGGAAGGGAACTCCCGGCAAACGCAATCTGATCACCGACGTCCCTGGGGTCAAGGTGGGGCATGTCACCGTGCGTGACGGCAAGGACGTGAATACGGGCGTCACCGCCATTCTGCCTCATCCGGGCAACCTGTTCCGGGACAAGGTCATGGCAGCCGCCGCCGTGATCAACGGCTTCGGCAAGAGCATGGGGCTGGTGCAGGTGGAAGAGCTTGGCACCATCGAGACCCCCATCGTCATGACCAACACCCTCAGCATCGGCACGGCCGCCACTGCGCTGATCCGCTATATGCTGGCGCAGAACGAGGATATCGGCCGCACCACCGGCACGGTCAACCCGCTGGTCTGCGAGTGCAACGACGGCGGGCTCAACGATATCCGCGGCCTCCACATCACCGAGGAGCACGTTTTTGACGCCATTGCCAACGCCTCCGAGGAGTTTGCCGAGGGCGCCGTCGGCTCCGGAACAGGCATGCGCTGCCTGGGCTTCAAGGGCGGCATCGGCTCGGCCTCCCGCATCGTCACGCTGGACGGGAAGGATTATACCGTGGGCGCTCTGGTGATGAGCAATTTCGGTTCCGCCGGCAATCTGATGATCGACGGCCGCCATGTGGGCCGCGAGATCAAGGAAAGGCTGGACGGCGAAACGAAGGATAAGGGCTCCATCATCATGATCCTTGCTACCGACATCCCCCTTTCCGAGCGTCAGCTCAAGCGGGTGGCCCGCCGGGCGGGCGTCGGCCTTGCCCGCACAGGCTCTTATTACGGAAACGGCAGCGGCGATATCGCCATCGCCTTCACCACGGCCAATCGGGTGCCTCATTACAACAAGGGCGCCTTCGTGGATATGAAGATGATGGATGATTCTTCCATCGATCCCGTTTTCGCCATGAGCGCCGAGGCGGTGGAGGAGGCCATTATCAGCTCGCTGTATCACGCCGCCACCACCACCGGCCGCGACGGCCGCGTGCAGCATGGCCTGCGGGAATATATCGGCTGACAACGAAAAAGAAGCCGTCCGTTTGAAAAAACGGACGGCTTTTTATTGTTCTTATGGCTCTTTTTGAAACAGCCTGCGGAAATACCGCAATTCCCGCCCGGTGACGGAGCCGAACAGCCGCAAAAGAGCAAAATAGCCCCCTCCGGCGGCAAAAAACGACAGCAGGGGGTGGCTTTTCGCCAGCGTCGGCGCCAGCAAAAACGGCGTCAGGACTGCGGCGCACACCGACAAAACCGGCGCAAGAACGCTGCGGTAGAGCTCGACCTTCAGTCCGGCGTGGCGAAAAAGCCGCCGGTAGCTCAAAAGGAAGTTCAGCGTTTCGCTGAAATAGAGGATGATCAGGTAGCCGCCCACGCCCCTGCGCGGGATGAGCTGCCATACCAGCAGCAGGGAAAGGGCGGCGTCCAGAATATTGATCCGCATGCTGGCCGTCTGGAGGCCGAGTCCCTTGAGCATGCCGTCCACGGCTGTGTCCAGATACATCAGCGGCGTCAGCGGTGCCAGCAGCCGGATATAACGCCCCGCCTCGGCCGAGCGATAGAGCCGCTGCCCCAGCGCGCCGCCCCAGACTGCCAGTGCCGCCGCGGCAAAAAAGGAAAACAGCAGCGTCAGATGAAGCACTTGCCGCAGGATCGACCGCAGTCTTGCCAGCTCGCCCCGGGCGTTTCGTTCGGCGATCTCGGGAATGAGCAGCCCCGAGACCGTACCCAGCAGGATCGAGGGAAAGGTCAGAACGGGGAGCGTCATTCCCTGGATCACGCCGTAGGCAGCCAGCGCCCCCATGGCGTCGATGCCGGTTTTGCGCAGCCCCTTCGGAATGAGCATATGCTTGGCGGTCACCAGACCCGAGCGGATCCATGAGCCCACCGCGTCCGGCACGGCGATTGCCAGCAGATCGGGCGCGGCGGAAAGTGAGATCCCGCCGCGACGCTCCAGCCTTTCCGCACGGAAAAACACGCTGCCCAGCACGGCGGAAAAGACTTCGGAGCAAAGCGCGCTTTTGCACAGGAGCAGACAGGCCGCTTCGGGAGAGTGAGGCGTCTGACGGAAAAACAGCAGCGCCGTCATCCCGGCGTGGAATAAGAATTCGCTTACCTGCAGGACGGCTGTCCGTCCGCCGTGCCGGAGCGCGGAAAAGCAGCCGCCCACGCATGCCGACACCGCCATACAGGGCAGGGAAAAGGCCAGTGTGCGCAGACATCGCCCCAGCGCGGGCGCGTCCAGCCACTTCTGTGCGGCAAGATCGCTCCCCATCCAAAGCAGCGCCGCCGCGCCCACACCCAGCAAAAGGCTGTAGCCCAGACACAAAAGCATGACGTTTCCGCGCGCCCAGCCCTTTTGCAGGGGCAGCTCCAGCACCAGCCGGGTGGTGGACAGCCGCACGCCGGATACGGCTACCGCCGCCGCCAGCCCGTAGGCCGACATCAAAAGCTCATACAGTCCGATCCCCGCCGCGCCGATCCACCGGCTGAGCAGGATCTGAAAGCCCATGGCCAGGATCCGCAGCAGCAGGGAGGCCCCCGTCAGGATCAGTGTGTTCCGCAAAAATACCTTCGCTTGTCTCATGCCAAAATCTATGAAACTTTTTTGCAAAACATGAAAAAAACTCTTGCATTTTTTCTGAAAACATGATAATATAATCCTTGCTGACCGAACAAGGAAGCATCCGGGTGTAGCGCAGCTGGTAGCGCGCTTGACTGGGGGTCAAGAGGCCGTGAGTTCAAGTCTCGCCACTCGGACCAAAAACAGCAGTGGGTATTTTGCCCACTGCTGTTTTTTGCTTTGTGCGGGTGGAACTCACGGCCTCTTCTATTTGATCCATGGCCGTCAACGGTCGGCGCGCGAAGCGCCGC
>JAFOPS010000114.1 GCA_017394205.1 Clostridia bacterium
CCGGAGAGCAGGTGAGGGGCATGCTTGGCATATTCGCTCATGCCCACGGCGGCCAGACATTCGTCCACCCGCTTGCGGATCTCTTCGGGCGGAAGGCCCATGTTTTCGCAGGCAAAGGCCACGTCCTCCTCCACCACGGTGGCGACGATCTGGTTGTCGGGATTCTGAAAGACCATGCCCGCCGTTTTCCGCACGTCAAAGAGACGGTCTTCGTCGGCGGTGTCCACACCGCCCACATACACCTTTCCGCCCGTGGGGAGCAGGATGGCGTTGAGATGCTTGGCAAAGGTGGATTTTCCGCTGCCGTTGTGGCCCAGGATCACGGTAAAGGAGCCCTCCTCGATGGAGAGCGTGACGCCGCAGAGCGCGTCGCTGTCGGCGTCTTCATAGCGGAAGGTAAGATCCTTGGTTTCGATGATGGTCATTGCGCGTTTCCTCCGATCCAGCGGCTGGTGTGTCCGCAGGGCAGCAAAAGTCCCGTGGATTCGCACCGGAGCCCCAGCTCCGCCGCTTCCACCGATCCGCCGAAGCGGGGCTGCACCGCCGTGCCCAGCAGATAGGCCGGAACGGATGGCGAGATCCCCGCCGTGTAAGAATTGATGATGATGAAAAGAGGATGATCCGACAGCACCCCGGCGCACAGGTTTACAAAATCGCCGATGCTGTCCTCAAACCGCCAAACCTCGCCGTTGGGCCCCCGGCCGTAAGAGGGGGGATCCATGATGATGGCGTCGTAGCGGCGGCCCCGGTTGATCTCCCGCTTGATGAACTTCTGACAGTCGTCCACGATATAGCGGATGGGGGCGCTTTCCAGTCCCGAGGAGCGGGCGTTTTCCTTGGCCCAGGTCACCATGCCCCGGGCGGCGTCCACATGGCAGACCGAGGCGCCGGCCGAGGCGGCGGCCAGCGTCGCTCCGCCGGTATAGGCAAAGAGATTGAGCACGCTCACCGGCCTGCCCGCACCCTTGATCTGCTGCCGGATGAAGTCCCAGTTGGCGGCCTGCTCGGGGAACACGCCTGTGTGCTTGAAGCTCATGGGCTTGACGTTGAAAACCAGTCCGTCATAGCCCACGGTCCATTGCTGAGGCAGCGAGCGCACCTCCCAGCTTCCGCCGCCGGTCTTGCTGCGATGATACACAGCGTCGGCCCTGTCCCAGCGGGGGTCGCCCGCAGGAGTCCAGATGGCCTGAGGGTCGGGCCGCACCAAAATCTGTTTTCCCCAGCGCTCCAGCCGCTGGCCATTTCCGCAGTCCAGCAGCGCGTAGTCCTTCCAATGGGTCGATGTCCACATAAGAAATCCTTTCGGAAACCGCCCAAAAGCGGTCATCACATAAATAATCAGTTTATTCTATCATTTTATAGAGTAATCGTCAAGAGATTGCGGCGTGGGTTTTACAGCCTGTTCAAGAACTGTGCCGCAGCGGGCGCCGGTTCGCCGCAATGACCGCCGATCTTTTTTCACGTAACGGGAAGGGAATATGCCGAGAGATACATGCTTTGAGGTTTGGAAAATATATACAAACAGCGCGCCGTAGTTTTGTTTACATTTTTTTACCAGAAATGTTGACAAGCCAAAGAATAACATGGTATAATTTTGATACAAACTTATTCAAAATAAAAAATGGGAGGTGAGGTTCTATGAAAAAATGGCTGTCGACTCTGCTGGCCTTGCTGATGATCTTCGGGACCTGCTCTTTTTTGATTTATGCTGACGGTCCATTTGAGGAGGAAGGCAAACCGGAGATCATTGCACCGGAGGAAGTGGTTTTGGAAGAAATCGTGATTCCGGAAGAAACCCCGGCGCCGGAAAAGATTCTGCCTGTTCCGGAGGATGCGGCGTACACCATGCAGGAGGAGGGCCCTGAGGCCGAATTGGATCCTGCAGACCTGTTCAGGGCTGAGTGTTGTGACAAGTGCGGAACGGGAACGGTGAGTTTTCAGTATTTCTTTTATCGCCCGTGGCTTTCGATAGACGAAATCAGAAGCTGCGGTTGTGAACTCCCTCACGGCATTTCTGCGACGCATGAAGTCCAGCAACGCACGGTCCATAAAATTTACGGGTGCGATAACTGCGCATACACATTCGCTGAACCGTACATCGTTCAGGAGAGGGAGTATTGCAATTATTACCACCATTGGATTTACAATTGATTCCAAGCATTGATTATATGTCCGCGTGACGGTTGTCACGCGGACGTTTTTGTGATATCTGAACTGCGCGATTTGCTTGACAGAGAGGCTGTTTTTTCGTATTATGAAGAAAAAGATCTGAAGGAGTTTCTGATATGTCTATCGCTTCCTATATCGACCACACCCTGCTCAAACCCGACGCCACCGTGCAGCAGATCGACAAGCTGTGCGCCGAGGCGGCAGAATATCATTTTGCCTCTGTCTGCGTCAATCCCTGGTTCGTGCCCCGCTGCGTCAAGAATCTCAAGGACACCGGCGTCAAGGTGTGCACCGTCATCGGCTTCCCGCTGGGCGCCACCACCACTGAAACCAAGGTCTTCGAGGCCCTCCAGGCCATCCGCTCAGGCGCGGAGGAGATCGACATGGTCATCAATGTCTCCGCCATGAAGTCCGGAAGCTTCCAGGCCGTGGAGCAGGAAATCCAGGCGCTCGCCGCCGCGGCAGAGGGCAGCGCGCTGCTGAAGGTCATCATCGAAACCTGCCTGCTCACCGAGGAAGAGAAGATCCGCGCCTGCCAGATCGCCAAGCGCGCAGGCGCCGATTTCGTCAAGACATCCACCGGCTTTTCCACCGGCGGCGCCACCGTGGAGGATATCGTCCTTATGCGGAAGACCGTTGGGCCGGAAATGGGCGTCAAGGCCTCCGGCGGCATCCGGGACTATGCCACGGCCCGCGCCATGATCGAAGCCGGCGCCACCCGCATCGGCGCGTCTGCCGGTGTAGCGATCGTCAAGGCCGAGCTGGAAGCGAAAACCGTCTGACGATCGAACGTATGAAACCCGCAGAGCGGTGCTCTGCGGGATTTTTTGCGCCCGGAGCGTAACACCGGAGCGTAACAAAAGGAAGGGGTCCCCGCAGCACTTGTGCGCTGTGGGCAATACGGCGCTTCTGCGCCGCGCCGGGAGTCCGGCGTCCGCGGAGGAAGGGGCTGTGTGCCCCGCCCGGAGCGTAACAAAAAGGGAGGGGTCCCCGCAGCACTTGTGCGCTGTGGGGATTGTATACAGGGATTTCTGTATTTTTATATACATAAAACCGGGTATTTTTCGAAAAACCTGACGATTTCCGTAACTTTTTCCTTGCTTTCCTATAGAAAGAAAGATATAATCGTTGATGGGGGAGTGTGCTCTCCCGCGGAATATTTATCCATTTTAATACGATAGGGAGCGTGAAATGATGGAACTTTTGAAAGCAGGTATGGCCGGAACGGTCGAATCCGGCGATATCCTGGTGGAAGTGGAAAAGACCGGCGCGAGCGGCGTTGAGATCGCGCTGGACAGCACGGTCATGGGTCTTTACGGCCGCCGCATCCGCGAGGTGATCGAACAGACCGTGGCCGAATGCGGCGTCAGCGGCGTCAAGGTAACGGCCTCCGACAAGGGCGCGCTGGACTGTACCATCCGCGCCAGAGTCAAAACGGCGATCCTCCGTGCCTGCGACAGCAGCGACTACGGCTGGACCGTGAAATAAGGGGGAGGTAGTCTTATGCATGAAAAACAGAGACTGCGCCGCACCATGATGTTCATCCCGGGCAACAACCCCGGCATGATGCGCGACGCGCACATTTACGGCTCCGATTCGTTGATGTTCGACCTGGAAGACTCTGTTTCCATGGCCGAAAAGGACGCGGCCCGGATGCTGGTCTATAACGCTCTGAAGACCATCGATTACGGCACCACCGAGCTGGTGGTCCGCATCAACCCGCTGGATACTCCTTACGGCCGCGCCGATATCGAGGCCATGGTCTGCGCAGGCGCCCACGTACTGCGCATGCCCAAGACCGAGCGCGCCGAGGATATCATCGAATGCGAAAAGGTCATCGAGGAGATGGAGATCAAGCACGGCATCCCCGTTGGCACCACCCTGATGATGGCCGCCATCGAGGGCGCCCTCGGCGTCATCAACGCCTATGCCATCGCCACCGCATCCAAGCGCCTTATCGGCATCGCCCTGGGCGCCGAGGACTTCTGCGCCAACATGAAATGCCAGCGCACCCTCAGCGGCGCCGAGCTGCAGCTCGCCCGTCAGACCATCGTTCTGGCCGCCCGCGCCGCCGGCATCGACGCGCTGGACACCGTCTATTCCGACGTGAACAACGAGGAGCAGCTTCTGTATGAAGCACGGCTCATCAAGGATCTGGGCTTCGACGGCAAATCCGTCATCAATCCCCGCCAGATCGCTCCCGTTCATTCTGTGTTCAATCCCACGCAAAAGGATATCGACAAAGCCAAGAAGATCGTCGCCGCCATCAAGGAGGCCGAGGCCCGGGGCTCCGGCGTCATCAGCCTGAACGGCAAGATGGTGGATAAGCCCGTGGTCATCCGCGCTCAGCGCGTCATCGAGCTGGCGCTGGTCTCCGGCATCATTACCAAAGAGGAGGTCGAGTCGCTGTGAAAAATGCAATCGGACACGAGCTCTCTCCCGAACTGATGAAGTCTTTGGGACTGGAGCTGCATGAAACCGCTGAAAAGAAGGATACCGCCACCCTGCACGAGCGTCTGGAGCACAACGGCAAGCTGATGCCCTCTCTGGAGGACGCCATCCGCGCCGCCGGCCTGAAGGACGGTATGACCATCTCCTTCCATCACCATTTCCGCGACGGCGACTACGTGCTTAACAACGTGGTGGCAACCATCTCCAAGATGGGCTATAAGGATATCACCGTCGCCTCTTCTTCTCTGAGCAACGCCCACGGCCCGCTGGTGCAGTACATCAAGGACGGCACCGTGACCGCCCTGCAGTCCTCCGGCTGCCGCGGCAAGCTGGCCGACGCCATCTCCAAGTGCGAGGTCGAGCTGAAAAAGCCCGTCATCTTCCGCAGCCACGGCGGCCGCGCCGCCGCCATCGCCAACGGCTCGCTGCATATCGATATTGCATTTTTGGGCGTGGCCTCCTGCGATGCGCTGGGCAACGCCTCGGGCACCAACGCCGAGGGCGAGAGCATGTGCGGATCCCTGGGCTATGCCCGCGTGGATGCCCGCTATGCCGACAAGGTGGTTTTGCTCACCGAGCGTCTGGCCGCCTATCCTAACCTGCCCGCCTCCATCCCCGCCACCGACGTGGACTACGTGGTGAAGGTGGACGCCATCGGCGACAGCTCCAAGATCTCCTCCGGCGCCACCCGCTATACCAAGAACCCCCGCGATCTGATGATCGCCGAGACCGCCGCAAAGGCCATCATGGCCTCCGGCTATTTCAAGGACGGCTTTTCCATCCAGACCGGCTCCGGCGGCGCGGCGCTGGCCGTCACCCGCTTTATCGAGGGCGAGATGGGCGAAAAGGGCATCACCGCCGACTTTGCTCTGGGCGGAATCACCTCCCAGATCGTCAAGCTCCATGAACAGGGCCTGGTGAAGAAGGTCCTGGACGTGCAGGGCTTCGACGGCGAGGCCGCCCGCTCGATCCGCGACAACGCGAATCACGTGGAGATCGACGGCAACCAGTACGCCAGCCCCTTCAATGAGGGCTCGGCCATCCACCAGCTGGACGTGGTCATCCTGTCCGCGCTGGAGATCGACACCCAGTTCAACGTCAACGTGCTCACCGGCTCGGACGGCATCATCCGCGGCGCCATCGGCGGCCATCCCGACACCGCCGCCTGCGCTGCCCTCACCGTCATCGTCTCTCCGCTGATCCGCGGCCGCATCCCCTGTGTGGTGGATCATGTGGGCTGCCTGATCACCGAGGGCTCGGTGTGCGATGTGCTGGTCACCGATGTGGGCATCGCCGTCAACCCCAATCGCCCCGAGGTGGAGGAGCGCCTGCGCGCCGCCGGCCTCAATGTCAAGACCATCCAGCAGCTGCGTGACGAGGCCTATGCCGTGGTGGGCAAGCCCGACGCGCTGGAGTTTGGCGACAAGGTCGTGGCCGTGGTCACCGATCCCAAGGGCAAGGCGCTGGACGTCATCTACAACGTAAAGGCGTAATCCTTGAATCTGCAAGAGAACAGGAAGGTTGGAATGGAAGAGACAGTCGAGATCACCCTGGAAGAGCTTTTACAGAGCCGGGACGACCGCGCTGCCTTCCAGACCATCCTGCTCAACGGCTATCATACGCCGCTGGTGTCCTTCACCGTCAACATGCCCGGCAAAATCAAGCGCGACCGCCGCTCCAGAGCGGTGTTTGACGCCGGCGTGCATGCCATCCGTGAGGCGCTGGCAGGGCAGATCGTCTATTACAAGCTGTTGGACAAAAACACCGGCCCGGAGGGCTATTTCGCGGTGGACATGGATGCGCAGACCCTCAAGGAAAAGATGGTCGCCATCGAGGAAAGCCATCCGCTGGGACGGTTGATGGACATCGACGTGCTTTCCGCGCCGGGGGTCCAGGTGAGCCGTTCCCGTCTGGGTCAGCCGCCGCGCAAATGTTTGGTCTGTGGGCAGATGGCGGCGGCCTGCGCCCGCAGCCGCGCCCATCCGCCTGAGCAGATCCTCGCCGCCGTCGACGGCCTTTTGGCCCAGTGGGAGAAGACCCGTGACGCCCGCTGAGATCGCCCTGCTGGCCCGGCAGGCACTGGAGGAAGAGGTGCTTCTGACGCCCAAGCCCGGTCTGGTGGACCGCCGGAACACCGGCGCGCACACCGACATGGACGCGGATACCTTTCTCCGATCTGCGGCGGCGCTGGAGCCCTTTTTTGAAAGGCTGGCGCAGGCGGGGGCCGAGACCGCTTTTCTTGCCGCAGACGGGATCCTCCCGCTGCTGCGGCCCGTCGGCCTTGCCGGCGAAGAGGCCATGTACCGCGCCACCGGCGGCATCAACACCCACAAGGGCGCGCTGTTTTCCATGGGCCTGCTGTGCGCCGCCGCAGGGCGGCTCAGTGCGTCGGATCGGGTCGTTGTGCCCGACGCGCTGTGCAAAACGGCGGCCGAGCTGGCCTCCGGTGTTTCTGCCGAGCTTTCCGGCAGCGGGACCCACGGTCTGGACGCCTGCCGCCGATACGGCGGACGGGGCGTCCGCGGCGAGGCGGAGGACGGCTTTCCCAGCGTGCTTGAGCTGGCTCTGCCTGCCTATCGCACGGCGCGAAAAACCCGTTCCCACGAGGAGGCGGCGCTGTGCGCCCTGCTGGCGCTGACGGCGCAGGTGGACGACACCACCGTGCTCCACCGTGCCGGAAGGGAAGGGCTCTGCTGGCTTCAGGAGCAGGCAAAGTCCCTGCTGCCAGTTCCGGAAAAAGAGGCCCTGGAGGCGCTGGACGACCGCTGCATCGCCCGCAATATCAGCCCCGGCGGCTGTGCCGACCTGCTGGCAGTCATGCTGTTTTTGCTGCATTTTTCCCGATGAATCCGCAGTTCAAGATTTGAAAACTATATTAAGAAAGAAGGTAACACCCATGGTTGAGGTCATCAAAAAGGGCGCTTATCTGGTAGACGGCAAGATCGTTTACGCGGACGAGGCCAAAAACGTTCTCACTCCCGACGAGGCGCGTGAGAAGACCATCGCTTACTCCATCCTTCGCGCTCACGATGTGGGCACCGATCCCAAAAAGATGAAGATCAAGTTCGACGCGCTGATCTCTCACGACATCACCTTTGTGGGAATCATCCAGACCGCCAAGGCTTCCGGCCTGAAGGAGTTCCCCATCCCCTATGCCATGACCAACTGCCACAACTCCCTGTGCGCCGTGGGCGGCACCATCAACGAGGATGACCATGCCTTCGGTCTGTCCGCCGCCAAGAAGTACGGCGGCATCTATGTTCCCGCCAACCAGGCCGTCATCCACCAGTACGCCCGCGAGCGTCTGGCCGGCTGCGGCAAGATGGTCCTGGGCTCCGACTCTCA
>JAFOPS010000019.1 GCA_017394205.1 Clostridia bacterium
ATGCCGCGCCCGGCCGTGATGTGGTCGATGACAATGCCGTTTTGGATCGCGTCGATGTTCATAGCCGTCCCGCCTCCTGTAAGAGCTTGAGAATCAGCGCCATGCGCATGTACTTGCCGTAGAGCACCTGCTTGAAGTAGCAGGCGCGGGGATCGTCGTCGATGGCGACGGAGATCTCGTTGACGCGGGGCAGGGGGTGCAGGATGCTGAGATCCGCCCTGGCGTTCCGGAGTCTCTCCGGTGTGAGGATGTAGCTGTCCTTGAGGCGCAGGTAATCCTCCTCGTTGAAAAAGCGCTCCCGCTGGACACGGGTCATATAGAGGATGTCCAGATCGCCGATCACGTCCATCAGCTCTTCGGTCTGAACATAGGGGATGCCCTTTTTCTTGATGTACTCGCTCTTGACGTAGCTGGGCACCTTCAGCTCCTCGGGCGAAATAAGGACGAACTTGACGTTGGCATAGCGGGACATGGCGCTGATAAGAGAATGCACCGTGCGGCCGAACTTCAAGTCGCCGCAGAAGCCCACGGTCAAATTGTCAAAATGGCCTTTTTCCCGATAGATGGTCAGCAGGTCGGTGAGCGTCTGGGTGGGATGGTTATGTCCGCCGTCGCCGGCGTTGATCACGGGGATGCTGGCGTTTTGGGCCGCCACAAAGGGAGCGCCCTCTTTCGGATGCCGCATGGCGATGATATCGGCATAGCAGCTCACAGTCTTGGCGGTGTCGGCCACGCTCTCACCCTTGGCGGCGGAAGAGCTGGCGCCGCTGGAAACCGACATCACATGTCCGCCCAGCTCGTACATGGCAGCCTCAAAGCTCAGACGGGTGCGGGTAGACGGCTCGAAAAACAGAGTCGCCAGCTTTTTTCCATGGCAGGCCTCGCTGTATTTTGCGGGGTTTTCGATGATGTCACAGGCGGTGGCGATCAATTCATCGATCTCGCCTGTGCTCAGGTCTTGTACGTCGATCAAGCTTCTCATAAAGATCCTCCTATCCAGCTTTCGTCATTGGGATCGTCGCGAAATGCGAGCAATCGTTTGATATCTTCCAACTGTATATAACCTTCCTGCGCTGCCACTTCGGCAATACAGTCAAAATTCGTCAGGGAATAATTGGCCACGTTTTCGGCCTTGAGCCGTTCCAGACCTTTTTTCATGCCGTAGGTGAAGATGGAAACCACCCCCAGCACCTGGGCGCCCGCCTCCCGCAGGGCCTGCACCACCTCGATGACGCTTCCGCCCGTGGAGATCAGATCCTCCACCACCACGACTTTCTGGCCGGGCTCCAGCTTGCCTTCGATGCGGTTTTGCCGCCCGTGATCCTTTGCGCCGGAGCGGACGTAGCCCATGGGAAGACCCATGATGTGTCCCACAATGGCGGCGTGGGCGATGCCCGCCGTCGAGGTGCCCATCAGGACCTCCGCCTGGGGGAAGTGGGTGCGAATGAGCTGTGCCAGTCCGTTTTCCACGTCGGTGCGCACGGCAGGGGCCGTCAACGTCAGCCGATTGTCACAGTACACAGGGCTTTTGATGCCGCTGGCCCAGATAAAAGGCTCGTCCGGCCGGAAAAACACGGCGCCGATGGACAACAGGTCTTTTGCGATGGTTTTCTGAAGCTCTTCCACTGGATCTCCTCCTTATTCAGTCAATATTCAGTCAATCGATGAATTCCGCAGCACATCGGCGATAGGCGGCCACAGGGTCGGGCGCTCCCGTAATGGGACGCCCCACCACGATATAGTCCGAGCCCAGCTCCTTTGCCCGGGCGGGGGTGGTGACGCGCTTCTGGTCGCCCGCGGCGCTGTCGGCGAACCGGATCCCCGGCGTGACGGTGAGAAATCCCGCGCCGCAGCGCGCGTGGACCTTTTCCGCCTCCAGCGGCGAGCAGACAACGCCGTCCAGCCCCGCGTTCTTTGCGTTTTCCGCGTAATGCATCACCACCTGATCGATGGGCTCGCGGATCCAGAGATCCTGTTCCATAGCCTCCTGATCGGTGGAGGTAAGCTGCGTCACGGCAATGAGCAGCGGCCGCGTCCCGTCCGGCCGGGTCAGCCCCTCCAGCGCGGCGCGCATCATGGCGCCGGTGCCTGCGGCGTGCAGATTGCAGATATCTACGTCCAGACCGGAAAGCACAGCCATGGCTTTTTTCACCGTATTGGGAATATCGTGAAGCTTGAGATCGAGAAAAATCTTATGCCCGCGGGCTTTGATCTGTCGGACGATCTCCGGCCCCTCGGCGTAAAACAGCTCCATCCCGATCTTGACAAAGGGCTTTTCTTCGGTAAACCGATCAAGAAAGGCAAAGGTTTCCCGTGCGCCGGCAAAGTCACAGGCAATGATCACGTCTTTTCCCATTGTTTTACTCCTCCTGTCACATCACGTAAATCGTCGATCCCATATTGCCGCATGACCTCCGGAAGATCACGCACAATGTCGCGGCAGACAAAGGGATCCACCAGGTTGGCCGCCCCGATCTCTACCGCCGTGGCGCCTGCAAGCATCATCTCGATCACATCCTCTGCCGTGCCGACGCCGCCGATGCCGATCACGGGGACCGTGACCGCACGGGCCGTCTGATAGACCATGCGCAAGGCGACGGGGAAGATGGCCGGACCGGAAAAGCCGCCCATGGTGTTGGCGATCACCGGCCTTCTGGTTTTGAGATCGATGCGCATGCCCAAAAGGGTGTTGATCAGACTGATGCCGTCGGCCCCCGCGTCTTCACAGGCCTTCGCAATGACTGTAATATCGGTGACGTTGGGCGACAGCTTGGCGATCACCGGCTTGGTCGTCACCGCCTTGACCGCCCGGATCACCGAGGCGGCCGCAGCGGGGTCGGTGCCGAAGCTCATGCCGCCGCCGTGGACGTTGGGGCAGCTGATGTTGACCTCCAGCCAGCCAACCTGCTCCTGCCTGTCAAGCAGTCGGCAGGTATCGGCGTAATCTTCCACGGAAAATCCGCTGACGTTTGCCATCACGGGCTTGCGGAACACCTTCCTGAGTCGGGGAAGCTCTTCTGAGATGACCTTTTCCACGCCGGGATTCTGCAGCCCCACTGCGTTGATCATGCCAGCAGTGCATTCCGCGATGCGGGGCGTAGGGTTTCCGAAACGGGGCTCGCGGGTCGTTCCCTTAAAAGAAAAGGTACCCAGACAGTTGATGTCGTAAAGCTCCGCGAACTCATAGCCGTAGCCAAAGGTGCCGGAGGCCGGGATCACGGGATTGTCCAGCTCGATGCCGCAGAGGTTCACACGCGTGCTTCCCACAGGATCTCCTCCTTTCGCAAAACGGGGCCGTCCTTGCAGATGCGCTTGAAGCCGGTGAGGGTTTTGCAGGAGCAGCCCATGCAGGCGCCGAAGCCGCAGCCCATGCGTTCTTCAAAACTGAGCTGTCCAGAGGTGCCCGTGCTCTTCCAGACCGCCTTCAGCATGGGCTCGGGGCCGCAGGCAAAGAAGTAGGAATACTGCTTCGGGAGCCCGTCGGTCACAAAGCCCTTGACGCCGCAGCTGCCGTCTACCGTGGTCACGGTGACCTCCGCGCCCAGCGCTTGCAGCTCCTTTTCATAAAACACTTCGCTTTTTGTGTTGAAGCCCAGCACCGCGCGAACGGGCATGCCCCGGGCGATCAGCGTTTTTGCCAGCCAATACATGGGCGGCGTGCCGACGCCGCCGCCCAGAAGCACGGGAGCGTCGCCTGCCAAAGAGGGGTCGAAGCCGTTGCCCAGCCCGGTGAGCAGGTCAAGCTGCTGCCCGGCGCGCATCTGCGCCATCTGACGGGTGCCGCCGCCCACAATCTTATAAATCAAGGTCAGCGTGTCGCCCGCGCGATCGCACACGGAAATGGGACGGCGGAGAAATCTTCCGTCCAGCCGGATGTTCACGAACTGCCCCGGCACCGTGACGGCGGAGGCGTCGCCCCGCAGACGCAGTTCCATGACGTTTTCCGTCAGGGGCCGGTGCTCGGAAATTGTAAAAAGCCCTTGTTTCATCCTTGCTCACTCCATCGGTAAACCTGTTTTCCGTTCAAAAAGGTTGCGAGGCATCTTCCGCTGACCGTTTCTCCCGCAAACGGGGTGGCCCGGCCCTTGGACCGGAAGGTCTCGGGATCGATTGCATACGAGGCGTTCAGGTCCCAAACGGAGAATCCCGGGTCGGACCCGATGCCGAAGCGTCTGCGGGGATTGATCACCAGCAGCTCCAGCAGTCTGTCGAAGGAGAGGATCCCGGGCTTGACCAGGCGGGTATACAGCAGGGGAAAGGCGGTCTCCAATCCCACGATGCCAAAGGCGCTCTTTTCCAGTCCGCGGCTTTTTTCCTCGACGCTGTGGGGCGCATGGTCGGTAGCGATCATATCGAGGGTGCCGTCCAGCAGGCCCTCCAGCAGGGCTTCGCGGTCGCTTGCCGCGCGGAGCGGCGGATTCATTTTGAAGCGTCCGTCCTCCTGCAGGTCGGCGTCGGTGAGCAGCAGATAGTGGGGGCCCGTCTCACAGGTGACGTTCACGCCATCCTTTTTCGCTTGTCGGATAAGCGCTACGCTCTCCTTACAGGAAATATGGCAGACGTGGTAGGCGCAGCCGGTCTCTTTCGCCAGGCGGAGATCCCGCTTGATCTGCCCCCATTCGCTTTCGCTGCAAATACCCCGGTGGCAGTGATCCCGGGCATAGCCGCCGTCGTGGATATAGCCGCCGCGCAGCAGGGAGTTGTCCTCGCAATGGGCGGCGATCAGCTTGCCCAGATTTCGGCAGGCCGTCATCAGCTCCCGCATCATGCTTTCGCTCTGGACGCCGCGCCCGTCGTCGGAAAAGGCGACCACACGGCCTGCGAGCCCCGTCAGATCGGCGGGCTGCTCGCCCCGTTCGCCCACGGTCAGCGCTCCGTAGGGCAGGACCCGGATGCACGCCTGTTCTGCGATAAGCGCCTCCTCCCGTTCCAGATGCTCCACACTGTCGGGCACGGGATCGAGATTGGGCATGGCGCAGACGGCGGTATAGCCGCCGGCCGCCGCCGCGGCGCTTCCGGTGGCAATGGTCTCTTTATAAGAAAATCCCGGCTCACGAAAATGCACATGCACATCGCAAAAGCCGGGAAAAATATCATATTCAGGGCGATCCAGGTCAGAACCGGGAAACATGGGATACGCATTCGCCGCTGCTTCGGCGGTGAATGCGGGAAAGAGCGGATGCGTATGAACGGAGGCACGCACAGTCTTGCTCATGTCTTCTCCTCGCTTTCCATAAAAAACAGCCTTGCCGGGATCCGGCAAGGCATGGCATGACAAACATTCTTCCGCGGCGTACAGCGCGGCCGATGGCGTTATGACAATCTTGCCGATCTCTCAGTATCGGTTTAAAGATCATTTGAAATGAGTATAGCACCGCCCGGGCGGTTTGTCAATGGGGCAAACCGCTCTCCGGTTCATTTTTACAAATATAAACGGCCGTCTCTCCGTCGTATTCCGGAAGGCAGACCTCCACGGTCTCTTCCCGGGAGGTGGGAATGTTTTTTCCTACGTAATCGGCGCGGATAGGCAGCTCACGGTGTCCCCGGTCGATCAGGATCGCCAGCTGAAGCTTTTGCGGCCGCCCGAAGGCAAACACCGCCTCGATGGCGGCACGGGCGCTTCTGCCGGTATAGAGCACGTCGTCCACGATCACAACGGTCTTATCCTCCACGGGGCAGGGAAAGGCGCATTCGCCCTGCAGATCGGCTTTGTCTATCGGCGAAAGATCGTCCCGATGGGGGGTGATATCCAGTGTGCCCACGGGGATCTCCACACCCTCGAACCGGGCGATGTTCTCCGCCAAAAGCTTTGCCAGGGGAATGCCCCGCCGGCGCACGCCCAGCAGACAAAGCTGCTCGGCGCCGTTGTTGCGCTCGATGATCTCGTGGGTCATCCTCGCCAATGCGCGATGCACGGCGGTTTCGTCCATGATCCTGTTTTTCATCTGTTCGCCTCGCGTATCATTCGTTTTGCCCGGGAAAGACCACCCGATCCAAAAATACTTCCATCGTCTGCGCCCGCGGAGTGACCACCTCGAGCTTAAGCTCCGGCCGCTTGGAAACAAAATCGCGGAGCATATCTTTCAAAAGCGCTGCCGAGCGGACATAATCTTCCGTAATGGTCTCGCGGGGCGCGCCCATCCTGCGCAGCAAAAGGGCCGAGACCACGCCGGTGCGGTCTTTTCCTGCGTTGCAGAAATAAAGAACGCCGCAGGGGGATTCTTCGACAGTGCGCACGATGCGTTCCATTTGTCCGTCCACCATGTCAAGATAGGCAGCGGGAACGTCTTCGAAGCAATGAGGGACGATATCGCCGGTGGTGACGGGCATGGAACGATAATCGAACCGGATGTCGTCCTCCAGCGGGCAAGGCCGTTCCCGTCGCTCCCGGTCAGCGCGCAGATCGATCACAAGGCGGACGTCGTGCTCCAGCAAAAACCGCTTTTCTTCCTCTGTGATCCTGTCGGGAACGTCGGAGCGCAGATAGCGAAAGCTGCCGGGGACCAGCTGACGGGTGTTCAGCGTGCTGTGCAATAGGCTTTCCATGATCGGCCCCTTTCGAAAACGGGCGGCTGTAAAAGCCGCCTGTTTTTCCTGTTATTCCAAAAACGACGCCAGCTGGTTGATGTTGCCCGCGCCCATGGTAAAGATCATGTCTCCCGGTCTGACCAGCTCTTCCAGCCGCTTTGCCGCGTGGGCAAAGTCCTCCACGGCCTCACCGCCGGGGATCAGCTTTGCGATATCCTCCGACGAGATGCCCCAGGTGTTGGCCTCACGTGCCGCGTAAATGGGGCAGAGGATCGCCTTGTCCGCATGCTTCAGCGCCTCGGCAAACTCCTTCAAAAACGATACCGTGCGGGAATAGGTGTGAGGCTGAAACACACAGATCACCCGGCCGGGCTTCAGATCCTTAGCGGCGCGGAGGGTGGCTTCGATCTCATTGGGATGGTGGGCGTAATCGTCATAGATCTTTGCGCCGCGCCAATCCTTGACATATTCAAAGCGCCGTCCAACGCCGCTGTAAGACCGGATCCCCTTGGCAAACGCCTCGGAGGGAACGCCCAGCTCAATTGCCACAGCCGCCGCCGCCAAAGCGTTCACCAGATTGTGCATCCCGGGAACGCTGAGTCTCATGCAGCACCACAGCTTGCCGAAGGCGATCACGTCGCAGCGGAAGCACCCGTCCTGCAGCACCACATTTTCAGGGTGGATATCGCAGCTTTCTCCCATGCCGAAGGTGACCACCCTGCGGGGGATCCCCTCAACGGCGCGCAGGCTCTTTTCATCGTCGCCGTTAACGATGACGAGACCGTTTTCCGGCGTGAGCATGGCATATTTCCGGAAGGAAAGAATGATGTCGTCGGTATCCTTGAAAAAGTCCACGTGATCCTTGTCGATGTTGAGGATCACAGCCACAGAAGGGCAGAAGGACAAAAAGGAGTTTTGATACTCACATGCTTCCGCCACGAACAGATTGCTGTGCCCGATCCGAAGCGTGCCGCCGATGGAGCGCAGGTCGCCGCCCACCATCACGGTGGGATCCAGTGCGGCAGCCTCGGTAAACGTGGCGATCATCGCCGTTGTCGAGGTCTTGCCGTGGGTCCCGGCAACACACACCACGCTGGAATAGTGCTTCATGATCATGCCCCACGCCTCCGCGCGGGAAAGCACGGGAATGCCCGCCGCCCTTGCGGCGACGATTTCGGGATTGCTGTCGGGGATGGCGGCCGTGCGGATCACCAGACCTGCGCCGGCCACGTTTTCTTCATGATGCCCGATGGAAACGGGGATCCCCGCCTCGCAGAGGCGGCGGGTGTAAACAGATTCGTCCCTGTCGCTGCCGCGGACGGCGGCGCCCATATCCTGAAGCATCCGTGCCAGCGCACGCATGGATACGCCGCCGATGCCCACCAGATGGATCGGCTTTTCGGTCCGCAGGAGGTCCGAATCAATGATTTGACGCTCTTCGCTCATAAAACGACCTTTCCGGGGCGCGCGCCCCGTACATCATGTTTGCAGATGGGCAGACATTTGAGTGATACCCATATTTACCAATAGTTTATCACAGAATCCCGGATTTGCATAGTCTTTTTTTATTGCGGCCGACACCCTTTTCCCGGCGCCCACATAGATTGGCATGAAAGGGAGGTGTGCGTTTGAACAATACGCATTTTTTCGCGATCATGGAGGGCGACCGCCGGCAAAATGTCCTGTATGAGCTGCTGACGGCGAGCGGATGCGAGGCGCAGATTTTGCCTGACTGCAGCCGATGGAACGAAGAAAACCTGCCGCCGCCGGGCGCGATCCTGGTCACGGCGTCCGCCTCGTCTGCACTTCGCCGGGCAGCCGAGCGCGAGGGCTTCCGTCTGCTGGAATACGGCGCGATTCCGTCGTTTCAGCGGGAGAACGGCGTCATTACCGCCGAAGGGGCGATCCGGATCGCCATGAAGCATCGGCTTCGGATCCTGCGGGGGAGCCGCGCCCTGGTGATCGGCTGGGGCAATATCGGAAAGCCGCTGGCCGCCATGCTGCAGGCGCTGGGCGTCACCGTGGGCGTTGCGGTACGAAAAGAGGAGCAGCTCTGGCAGGTGAGAGCCGAGGGCTACCGCCCCGTGTTGTCTGCGGCGCTGGAACAGGAGGCAGGGGAGTATGATCTGATCTTCAATACCGCGCCTGCCATGGTACTGCCGGAATCGGTGCTGGAGCAGCTTCATCCCCGGGTTCTGGTGATCGATCTTGCCTCCCGTCCGGGCGGCGTCGACCGCGCAGCGGCCGAACGTCTGGGGATCAAGTGCGTGCAGGCCTTGGGGCTTCCCGGCCTGCTGACTCCCGTTTCTGGAGCCATCGCCATTCAACATGCCATACTGGAGCAGCTGAAGGAGGAGAACGATGAATGATAAACACATCGGCGTTGCGCTGACAGGATCCTTTTGCACCTTTTCGCAGGTGATTCCCGTGATCCGCGCGCTGGCGGAGCGGAATTCCGTCACCGCGATCCTGTCGCGCGCCGCCGCCGAGACCGATACGCGCTTTTACCGTGCCGAGGATCTCCGGCGGGAGCTGGAGCAGATCACCGGGAACCCGCTGATGACCACCATCGCCCAGACCGAGCAGATCGGGCCGAAGAAGCTCTTTGATATCCTGCTGGTGGCACCCTGCACCGGGAACACCATGGCGAAGCTCAACCGCGGGATCACAGACACCTCCGTGCTGATGGCGGTAAAGGCGCAGCTTCGGAACGACCGGCCCGTGGTGCTGGCCTTTTCCACAAACGACGCGCTGGGGGCCGGCGCGGTGAACATCGGGGCGCTGCTCAACCGGAGGAATCTGTATTTCGTACCCTTCGGGCAGGACGATCCGAAAAACAAGCCCCGCTCTATGGCGGCGGGCTTCGGCCTGTGTGAGGCGGCGCTGGACGCCGCGCTTGCGGGGAAACAGCTCCAGCCGATCCTGCTGTAAGACGCTGTAATGAATTGACATTTTGAAAAAAAGGATTATAATTAAACCAGAAAACGAATAGTAATACAACGCAAACGGGAGGGATGATCGTATGAATCAAAGCACGGTATGTGTGCCGAAGGCAAGAGAGCTTCCGGATGGGTTTGTTTATATCGACGAACTGATCGACGATTGCATCATCGACGCGAAATATGCCGGCACCGATAATTTTATGGGCCGTCCCGCCGACGGGTATGAGCAGCCGCTGGTGGTCATGACGAAGGAGGTCGCTGAAAGATGCGTCAAGGCTGCGGAACTTGTGCGGAAGCAGGGCTTTGTCCTGAAATTTTTCGATGCCTACCGCCCACAGCGCGCAGTTGACGATTTCTGCCGGTGGGGCGAGGATGTCTGCGATGCCCGCCGCAAGCCGATCCAATATCCCAACATCGAGAAAAAAGACATGTTCGAGCAGGGATATATCGCCCGCCGATCCGGTCATACCCGCGGAAAGGCCGTTGATCTGACCCTTGTGGACGTCAAGACCCATCAGGAGTTGGATATGGGGTCCGGTTTTGATTATATGGATCCCCGCAGTTGGACGGACAGCGAGCAGGTCACGCCGGAGCAGCGGCAAAACCGCTATATCCTGCGCGATGCCATGCTGGCGGTCGGATTTGTTCCATATGAGAGGGAGTGGTGGCATTTCAGCGTAGAACCCGAGCCGTATCCCGATACGTATTTCGATTTTCCCATCAAATAACGTCGCCAAGCGCCCGTCATCGGGCGCTTTCCCCATTTGTGATTCAAAGAAAACATCAATCAACAGGAGGCGAACATCATGGAAGAAAAAATGATTCTGGAGGATCTGGTCCTTACCGAGTGGGACAAGACCTTCCCCGAAAGCGACAAAGTCAGACACCGCAAGATCCTCTTCCACAACCGCTATGGCGTGCTCCTGGCCGGCGACCTTTATGTTCCCAAAGGGGCGCAGGGAAAGCTGCCCGCTGTGGCGGTATGCGGCCCCTTCGGCGCCGTTAAGGAGCAGTGCTCCGGATTGTATGCGCAGATCCTGGCCGAGCGCGGCTTTGTCACGGTGGCGTTCGATCCGTCCTTTACCGGCGAGAGCGGCGGCGAGCCCCGCAACGTGGCCTCTCCCGACATCAACACCGAGGATTTCTGTGCCGCAGTGGATTTCCTTTCGGTGCAGGACATCGTCGATCCCCAGCGGATCGGGATCCTGGGTATCTGCGGCTGGGGCGGGATGGCGCTGAACGCGGCAGCGATCGACACGCGCATCAAGGCCACCGTCACCTCCACCATGTACGACATGAGCCGGGTCAATGCCAACGGTTATTTTGACGCCATGGGCCCGGACGAGCGTTATGCGCTGCGGCAGAAGCTCAACGCCCAGCGCACCGAGGACTATCGCAGCGGGACCTATGCGCTGGCGGGCGGCGTGGTGGATCCGCTGCCTGCCGACGCACCGTTTTTCGTCAAGGATTATTACGACTATTATAAAACGCCTCGGGGCTATCACGCCCGCTCCCTCAATTCCAACGGGGGCTGGAACGTCACCTCGGCGCTTTCCTTCCTGAATATGCCGATCCTGGCGTATTCCTCCGAGATCCGCTCCGCCGTTCTGATGATCCACGGCGAAAAGGCGCATTCCCGCTATTTCAGCGAAGACGCGTTCAAAAAGCTCACCGGCGATAACAAGGAGCTGATGATCATCCCCGGCGCCGTCCACACCGATCTTTATGACCGGACGGACGTCATCCCCTTTGACAAGATCGAGGCCTTTTATCGCGAGTATCTGAAATGATCCGCCTGTAAGATCGGCGCCGTCTCTGCTTTGCGGAGGCGGCGCTTCTTTTCGGAGCGGAGACAGCGTTGACACCGTTTCCGTCAGCCGTTATAATAAAACAGGGTATAGAGATGAAAAGGGGATCGGACCGTTTGAAAAAGCCGCTGCATGAACGCCGCTTCGCCATGGAGGGCCTGTTGCTCCTGGGCACGTTCTTTTGGGGAATGGGCTATATCTGGAGCAAGGATATCGCCGCGACCGGGGTGGACTATCATGTTTTCGTCGCGTTTCGTTACGGCATCGCGACGCTTCTTTTGTTGCCCTTTTGCTTAAAGGACATCCGTGCCATGAACAGGCAGGATCTGATCCACTGTCTGATCCTGGGGCTGCTTTATTACTTTTCGCAGATCACGCAGGTCTGGGGTCTGAAATACACCACTCCCGCGAACGCCTCGTTCATCACGTCGGCATATGTGATCCTCGTACCCTTTGTATCCGCGTTTCTGATGAAGACGAAACCGGAAAAAAAGCTGTTTGTGTCCATTGCGATCTGCGTGGCCGGCCTTTACGCGCTGAATTTCAGCCCAGGCGAAGGACTTCAGATCAATACAGGCAATGCGATCACTCTGCTGTGCGCCCTCACCTGGTCGATCCAGGTGCCGTATCTTTCTTATGCGGCGCAGACGACCAAAACCACCGTTCTTACCGCCGTTCCGCTGCTGTTCGCGTCGCTTCTGGCATCCGGCGTGGGGCTGTGTACGGGCGGCTTCCGTATGGATGGCGTCGATCAGAGGACGTTTTTCACGGTGGTGGCGCTGATGGCGATCTTTCCCACCATCGGCTCGTGCCTTGCGCAGACGTACGCGCAGCGGTTTATCGATCCCACCCGTGCCGCCATCATTTACACGCTGGAGTCGGTGTTTGCCTGCGCCGGCTCGGTGCTTTTAGGGTATGAACGCCTGACCTGGCAGCTGCTCTTGGGCGGCGGGCTGATCATATTTGCCGTTTTGTTGACCGAGCTGCCGGGCAAAACGCATCCGAAGGAGGACAGAGCATGAACCGTTCCGATCCGAATGAGATCTACCGTTTGCTGGAGCAGTTGGCGATCCCGTACCGCAGGATCGAGCATCCGGAGGCATCGTCCATGGAGGACCTGGCGGCCGTGGAAGTCGAACTGGGCGCGCCCTTCTGCAAAAACCTGTTTTTGTGCAACCGACAGAAGACGAGCTTTTACCTGCTGCTCATCCGGGAGGACAAGCGTTTTCGCACGGCCGAGGTGTCCAAGCTGATCGGGGCGTCCCGTCTCAGCTTCGGCGAAGCGGATAAGCTTTATGAGCTGTTGGGCGTCCGCCCGGGAGCGATCACGCCGCTTGGGCTGGTGTTCGACCGGGAGAAGCAGGTGCGGCTTTTGGTAGACCGGGATCTGCTTTCCTGTGATGAGATCTGCGTCCACCCATGTGTCAACACGGCCAGCGTCGCGCTGAAAACCTCAGATCTGTTTGAAAAGTATTTTCCCTTTACAGGACATACGCCGCAACTGTTAGAGATCACCGGAGAGATCGATTGACAAGGAGGACAAGCTGATGAAGGTATTATTGATCAACGGCAGCCCAAATGAACACGGCTGCACTGACGCCGCCCTTCGTGAGGCCGCAAAGACGCTGACGGAAGCGGGGATCGGGACGGATTTCTTTTGGATCGGG
>JAFOPS010000115.1 GCA_017394205.1 Clostridia bacterium
AAAAATACTTTTCAAACTCAAATAAATTTCAGGGTTCCAATTTTCATGGTGTTGTTTAATTTACAAAGTGCTTTTTGCGCCGGTTTTCCGGGCTTTTTCCGGCCCGTTTTCCCGAGCGCCTTATTAGAATACCACGCCGCCTCCCGTTTGTCAACACCTTTTTTGAAAAAAATTCGATTTTTTTCAAGTTTTACACTTTGTATTTGCCTTTTGGAATGTTTCGCCTTTTATGCGCCGTGATTTATACAACCGGTTTATAATTTCGCAGCTTTTGCAGCAGCGCGCGCCAGAGCTCCGCCAGGCGAAAGCGGAGAATATATCCCTCGTCCGAAAAAATCAGACCGATCTCCTCCTCCGTCAGTCCCGCCTCCCGGGCTGCCTGTTCCGCGTCCTTCTGACAGACGCCGGCGCACAGCGGCGGATAGATCACGCACCACCAGTTATGCCCCGCGGCGTTTCCGATCTCCACCCGCACCGCGTCGTAGATCCCGGCGGGCAGGAAAAAGGTTTCGTACTCCCGCCGCTCGAACCAGCACTTTTCAAAGCTGACATGCACCGGCTCGTCCGAGCCGGCCTCCCGCAGCGCCTGCTGCGCCGCCCGCTCCAGTTTTCCCAGCAGCGCGGCGTCCGGCTTTTCTGCGCTCGCGGCCGCCTCCAGCACCGCGTCGCGCACCAGCAGCTTGCGCGCCTGATCCGCGTCGCTGTCGGAATTGGCCAGCACATGCAGCCGGGTCAGCTTTTCCGCCAGCGCTTCCCGGGCGTTCAGCGGCAGCACCTGAGTCATCATCGCCGTCACCAGCGCCACGACGAGCGCCCGCTCCAAAAGATTTCGTTTCATGGACCTTGCCTCCTTCGCTTTCTGCCAGGATCATCGGCAAAAAGGAAGAAAAATATTCCGCCGCCGCAAAAAAATCGGTATAACGGCGGTTTTTTCGCAGAGAATAGGCAAAAAAGGAGCGATGCTGCATGGGATCACAACGTAAAATCCGTATTTTCGCCATCCTGACCGCCGCCATGCTGGTGGTCATTCTGACAACGGCACCCCGGGCGGCCGTTTATCAATTGGGCAGCCGGGGCGATAACGTCCGCACCATCCAGACCAAGCTCAAGCGCTGGGGCTATTACAACGGCTCGGTAGACGGGGTCTACGGCAAAAAGACTGCCGACGCCGTGCGGCGCTTTCAGCAGAAAAACGGGCTGACCGTCGACGGGGTCTGCGGCGAAAAGACACTGGCGGCTCTGGGGATCGGCGGATCTTCGGTTTCCGCCGCCGGCGACAACGACCTGTATCTTTTGGCCCGGGCGATTTCCGCGGAAGCCCGGGGCGAGCCCTATATCGGGCAGGTGGCGGTGGGCGCCGTCATCCTCAACCGGGTGAAGCACCCCTCTTTTCCCTCCACCGTGGCGGGGGTGATCTACCAATCCGGGGCCTTCAGCTCGGTGTCAGACGGGCAGTTTGCCGCGGTGACCATCACCGACAGCGCCCGCAAGGCCGCCCGGGACGCTCTCAACGGATGGGACCCCACCGGCGGCGCCATTTATTTCTACAACCCCGCCAAAAGCACCAGCAAATGGATCTTTTCCCGCCCGGTGGTGCTGACCATCGGAGACCACGTCTTCGCCAAATAGGCACCAAAAGGCCGAGCTGTATTATTAAAAACAAGAAAGGAGCGGCGCCGCCGCTCCTTTCTTATTTACTTATAATGTTCAAAGACGCAGGACATATTTGCACGCGCTTTCGTCAGGGTCGGTAAAATAGTGCTCTTCGATTCGGTCCAGCCGGTAGCCGCAGCTTTCAAAGACCCGCCGCATGGCGGCGTTGCTGAATCGGGTCTCTCCGCAAAAGCGCCGCATCCCCAGCACCTCCATCTCCGCCGCCACATGATGCAGCAGGCGCCGGGCCAGCCCGCGCCCCCGCCAATCGGGATGAATGGCCAGATTCATCAGCTTGACGTAATCATCTTCCCCCTGCCAATTATAAATATAGACGCAGCCTGCCTGCCGCTCGCCGTCCGTCAGGGCATAATAGACAGCTCGCCCGTCGGACAGCAGGTCATCCCAATCCTCGCTTTTCCAGTAGTCCGTCGGAAAGCAGATCCGCTCCAGCGCCAGCATTTCCGGTCTGTGCTCAGCGCCCCACTTTACGATAGTAAGCATCGGTTGCCTCCTTATAATAAAACAGCAGTCAAAAAAGCTCCGTCGCAGCCGCGCTCTCGTCCACGAGCGCGGTCCCCACGTCAAAAAAGAGCCACATGATCGGCATTCTGCCATTCCTTTCATACCACAGTGTTTTCCAGAACGGAAAAGCGGCCTTTTTCGCAGTCGATACGGGCAAGGGCTCCCATGGGGATGATCCCGCTGGGGCAGTTGTGCCCGAAGCTGGCGTTGGACAAAACGGGCAGATCGCCCCTTCCGTATTCCTCCAGCACCTCCAGCGTCACCCGGTCATACAGCCGCTCGGCGGCGGGGCCGCCCAGGGGTTTGCCCATCAGCAGGCCGGAGATGCGCTGCAAAATGCCCATCTCGCCGTATTTCCGCAGGCGGGCGCGATAGCGTTCCTCGGTGGGTGTTCCGCAGACCTCAAAGAAAAAGATCACGTTTTCCCACTCCTCCGGCGGCGGGAACAGCTCCCACACGTCGGGGAACACCTCGAAGCAGCCGCCCAAAAGCCGCCCCTCGGCCACGCCGCCACGCAGCGGGCGATAGCCCGTGTCGGGGACGAAATATCGCCTCGCGGGCTGGGCCTTTTCCGACCAGGGCAGCTCGGAGCGGCTGACCATGCCGCAGGTCTCAATGTCGCCCACAGGCGACGGGTCAAAGAGCATCCTTTTCACCATCCGACGGGTATAAGGGTGCATCTGCCCCGGCTCGCCGAAGTCGTTGAGCACGTGGGCGCCGTAAAAGCTGGCGAGCCCCGCGTGCAGACAGAAAAAATCGGTGACCGTCCCGTCGGAATAGCCGGTGAAGATCTTCGGATTGTCCCGCAAAACGGAAAAATCCAAAAAAGGCAGCATGCGGATGCTGTCGCTGCCGCCGATGACGTTGAACACCGCCCGGATGCTTTTGTCCGAAAAGGCCTCCATCAGGTCGGCGGCGCGGGCCTCGGGATGATCGCTGACGTATTTTGCGGGGGCCAGCGTGTGAGGCATCTCCACCACCCGCAGGCCGAACTCCTCTTCCATTCGCTTTTTGCCCAACTCATAACGCCATCGGATATCCGGCTCGCCGGCGGCGCCCCAGGAGAGGCTGACGGCCGCCGCCTTGTCCCCCGGCCGCAGCCGGGCGGGCTTGATCAATTTCCGCATAACAGCTCCTTTCTTTCCGGCCCGCAGCCGGAAAAAACGCCGGAGCAGCCGCTCCGGCGTTTGGGATCGAATCACGCTTCCAGTCTTGCCCGATAGCGCTCCAGCTCCTCCTGGTTCGCCATGACGAAATGTCCCGGCTCGATCTCGGTCCAGACGGGCTTGTCGGTTTCGTAATGGTGCTGCGAGGGATCGTAGATCTCCAGGATCTTCCGTTTTTCCGACTCCGGATCGGGCAGCGGAATGGCGGAGAGCAACGCGCGGGTATAAGGATGCAGCGGATGCTCAAAGAGCTTCTCGGTTTCGGAAAGCTCCACGATCACGCCCTTGTGGATCACGGCGATGCGGTCGCAGATAAAGCGCATGACCGAAAGGTCGTGTGCGATGAACAGATAGGTCAGGCCGCGCTCCTTCTGCAGGCGGCTCAGCAGATTGAGCACCTGGGCGCGGATCGACACATCCAGTGCGGAGATGGGCTCGTCGGCGATGATGAACTCCGGCTCCATGATCAGGCTGCGGGCGATGCCGATACGCTGACGCTGGCCGCCGGAAAACTCGTGGGGGAAGCGGCTGGCGAACTCGGGCAGCAGGCCCACCTCCAGCAGCGCCTTCGCCACCATGTCCGAGCGCTCCTGCTTGGTCAGATCGGGGCGCACGTTGATCAGGCCCTCGGATACGATATAGTCCACCTTGGCGCGCTCGTTCAGCGAGGCCATGGGATCCTGGAAGATCATCTGGATCTGCTGGGTGACCTTTTTGTCCAGCTCCTTGGAAATCTTGCCGCTGATGCGCTCGCCCTTGTAGATGACCTCGCCGTCGGACATGGGATTGATGCGGATGATGGCACGGCCGATGGTGGTTTTGCCCGAGCCGGACTCACCCACCAGGCCAAAGGTCTCGCCCTTGTAAATATCGAAGCTGACTCCCTTGACCGCCACGAATTTATTTCTGCGGCTGCCGAAGGTCACTTCCATATTTCGGACGCTGACCAGGACTTCACCGAGTGATTTGCTCATTGACAGCGTCCTCCTTTTTCAGTTTCCGGATGTTGCGGATATTCTTGATGTGCTCCGGCGGCTCAACGCTGGGGGAGCGGGGATCCAGCAGCCAGGTGCGGGCCTTGTGGGTGGGACTCACCTCAAAATAAGGCGGCCGGGCCACAAAATCCACCTTGAGAGCTCTGGGATTGCGGGGGGCAAAGGCGTCGCCGTGGATCTCGTGGAACAGATTGGGCGGCGTGCCCTGGATGGAATACAGGTCCTCGCCCTTGACGCCCAGCTGGGGCAGCGAAGACAAAAGCGCCCAGGTATAGGGGTGCTTCGGGTCGTAGAACACCTCGTCGCAGGAGCCGATCTCCACGATGTCGCCGGCATACATCACGGCGATCCGGTCGGCCACGTTGGCCACCACGCCCAGATCGTGAGTGATGTAGATGATGGTGAGTCCGTATTTCCGCTGCAGCGCCTTCAGCAGCTCCAGGATCTGGGCCTGAATGGTCACGTCCAGAGCGGTGGTAGGCTCGTCGCAGATCAGGATCTCGGGCACGCAGGCCATGGCAATGGCGATGACCACGCGTTGGCGCATACCGCCGGAAAACTCGTGGGGATATTGCTTGTAGCGGCGCTCGGGCTCGGGGATGCCCACGTCGGCCAGCAGCTCCAGCGTGCGCTTTTTCGCCTCGGCGGCGCTCACCTTGTTGTGCAAGGTGAAGGCCTCCTGGATCTGCTTGCCCACGGGCTTCAGAGGGTTGAGCGAGGTCATGGGGTCCTGGAACACCATGGCGATCTTTTTGCCGCGGATGTGGAGCCATTCTTTTTCCTTTTTAAAGGTGGCCAGATCCTGCCCGGCGTATTCGATGGAGCCGGAATCCACCCAGCCGTTGTTGTCCAGAAGACCCATAAAGGTCTTGCAGAACACACTCTTGCCCGAGCCGGATTCGCCTACGATGGCAAGGCTCTCGCCCTTGTGCAGGTCCATGCTGATGCCGCGGATCGCGGTGAGCACCTGACCGCGCAGATTGAACTTGACGACCAGATCCTTGACGCTCAGGATCACATCTTGCTTCATTTCACTCATGTTTTCCTCCCCCTTATCGATGGTTCCGCGGGTCGGAAGCGTCTGCAAACGCGTTGCCCAGAGCATAGAACGAAATAGTGATTGCTCCCACGACGATCACGGGGAAGATCAACTGATACCGCTGTGACGGCACAAGCATCACCTTGCGGCCCTCGTTGATCAGGTTGCCCAGCGACGGCAGAGAAATGGGAAGGCCCAGTCCGATATAGGTGAGGAACACCTCGGAGCTGATGGCGTCGGGGATGGCCAGCGCCGTCTGCAGCATGATGACCGACACCAGCTGCGGCAGGATGTTCTTCAGGATGATCCGCAGGCCGGGGGTGCCCAGGCAGCGGGAGGCCAGGTTGTATTCCCGGTCGCGATAGATCAGGATCTGGTTGCGGATGTACTTGGACATGCCGATCCAGCCCGTCAGGCACATAACGAAGATCATGGTCTTGAGGCTTGGCTTCATGATATAAAGCAGCAGCATGCGCAGGATGGTATAGGGGATGTTGTCGAACAGGTTATAGATCTCGGTAAACAGCCAGTCCATCTTGCGGGCATAGCCCCAGATCGAGCCTAAGACGATTCCGATGATATTGTTGGTGATGGCAACGCACAAGCTGATGAACAGCGAGGTCCGTGTGCCGCGCCAGATGCGGGACCACAAATCCTGGCCGATGGAGTTGGTGCCGAACCAGAACTCGGAATTGGGCTGGACGTTGCGCATCGGGGTCTCCTTGGTGAAGCCTTGGCTGTCCATGACGAAGGTGGTATGGATCTTCAGCGGATCCTTCTGATTGGGAAGCAGCGGCTGAATAAAGGTGAACAGCAGCAGCACCACCAAAAAGACCAGCAGAAACACCGAGATCTTCTTTTTCAAAAAGACGCGCAGCGTGCTGCCCCAGTAGGAATAGTTGGAATAGCCCGAGCGCTCGGCCTCGGCGGCGTTATACTCCGCCGCGGTGAACAGATCGTCGGAAATGGGGGTCGTACCGTCGTCGCAGAAGGCAGTGGGCTCATCGGGAGAGGGCTGATTCTTCAGTTCTTCCAGTTGATCGGTCTCTTCAAATCCCTTGCCCAGGGCCTCGATCTTATGATCCTTGAAGTTGCGGAACATGGGCACGCCATGCTCTTCTTCTTCGCGGCGGATCTTTTCCCGGGCGTTTTTATCCTTGTTGTTGATCATCAGCGGCTGCCTCCCTTCTTGACCAGCGAAATACGGGGATCGCAGACCATCATCATAATATCGCCCAGCAGCAGGCCGACCACGCTGATGGCGGAATAGAGCAGCACCATTGCCTGGACCATGGTGTTGTCCTGCCGTTGGATCGAGGTGATGAGCAGACCGCCCATGCCGGGAATCGAGAACAGCGACTCAACGTAAAGCGAGCCGGAGATGGTAAACAGCAGTGTGGTGGGAAGGCTCTGTGCCATGGGGATAAAGGCGTTGCGCATCACGTGGCGGAAGGCCACCTGCGACGACGTCATGCCCTTTGCACGAGCCAACCGGATATAGTCCAGATTCATCTGGTCCACCATATAGCGGCGCATCCACATGGCGTTGGAGGCGATGCCGCCCAGCGACAGACAGATGATGGGCAGGATGCGGCTGGCGGTGTTATAGGGCTCAAAGAACATGGGGAGGTGGAGCACCTTGGACAGATAAAGCTGGATAAACAGGAAATACACTGCCGCAGGCAGCGCGTTGATCAGCAAAATATAGAGATTGCCCAGCGAGTCAAAGAATTTACCCTTCCAACGGGCCATCAAAACGCCCATGGAATAGCCGATGAGCATCTGGAAGACCATGGCGATGGCGCCGAACTGGAACGACCATTTTGCCTTGGGAATGATCAAGTCGACGCATTTGACGCCCTGCTGGATGACGATGGACTCTCCCAGATCGCCGTGGAACAGCAGATTTTTCCAGAAGTTGCCGAGCTGAACGTACCACGGGTCAAACAGACCCAACTGCTTCAAAATGTTGTCTTTGACCGTGTCGCTCATGGAGTCGGACCGGCCGCCGAAGTAGGTATCCACCGGCAGCAGGCGCATCAGCATAAAAACGATGGACAGCACCAAAAACATGGTGATCATGGCGCGTCCCAGACGACCAAGCGTATATCGTAACAAAAAGAGTCACCCCTTTATTCAGGAACGTTTGAAACTATGCGGAGAGCCCCCAAACGGGGGCTCTCCGTTTGCGATTCAGCGAAACTCAGAAATCAGATCCGCGGATGCTCCGATCAATAATCGCGGCCCTCGGCCTGCGCCTTAGCGATCCGCTCGGCACGCTCAGCCTCCCAGATGGGCAGCTTCTCCAGATAGGTCTCGGTGTCCATGGGGGCCTTCATAACGACCTGGTACTTATAGCGGCCGTCAGACATACCGAAGGCGGCAAACTGAGACTCAAAGGGATTCATGTAGGAGGACAGATAGCCGCAGCCGCCCAGGGTGCCCAGAGGCATGACGACGGCATTGTCCAGCAAATAAGCCTCGACCTCGGCAAAGGCGTGATAACGCTTGCTCAGATCGACGACCTCAGCGGAAGCGGCCTTGACCATCTCGCTGTAGGGGAAGTTCTTCCAGTAGGTCTCGTCAAACTCGCGGCGGCCCTTGCGGCCCTCGGGGTCGCTCTCGCTGGTCTGCGTGGCCATGCCATCCAGATGCCACCAGTAGTTATAAGCCTGGCCCAGGTTGAAGGGGTCGGTCCAGGTCTCGGGGTCGGCATAGTCGGGGCCCCAGTAAGACATCATGAAGGAGTAGTTGCCGGCGCGGCGGGTGGTGCTCAGATAGTCGGTGGAGGGATAGCCTTCCAGCACGAACTTGATGTAGTCAGAGCCCAGATCGTTTTCGATCTGCTGGGAAACGACCTGCGCCAGCTCGACCTGCGTGGAGTCGGTCATATAGGGCATATAGGCGACGATGGGGAAGGTGACGCCCTGAGCCTTCAGCTCCTCGATGGCCTTGTCGCGGTATTCGCGGGCCAGATCGGGCTGATACTGGGATTTCTCGGTGTATTCCTTCAGCTCATCGAAGTCGGTGAAGTCCTTACCGTCGGCAGCGCAGAAGTTCTTGGGGGTGATGGTGCGCAGCTCATAGGTCTCGGGAGTGTAAGGATCGTAGCAGGAAATGGCGCGGACACGATCCAGGCCCCAGAACAGGGACTTGCGGAAGTTCAGGTTGTTGGCGGCGGCAGTCCACTGATCGTGGCTCAGCTGATAGCCTTCCATGACCTTCTCTTCATAAGTGGGCATGCAGTTGATCAGATAGAAGTAGCTGTAAGAACCGGGGCGGTTGGGTCGGATGAGCTTTGCCTTCTCGGGGTCTCTCAGCCATTCATCGATCTGGGAGGTGGGGATGTCGGCGTAGGTGACTTCGCCGCGCAGCAGAGCCTCGGGAGCCAGGGTGTTGGACTCGGCGTTGTAGCGGTTCTCAATGCGCTCGACATGGATATCCTCGATATCCCAGTATTCGGGGTTGCGCTCCTCGATGTAGTAGGAGTTCTGCTCCCACTCTTTGCACAGGAAGGCGCCGCAGTAAAGGATGGTCTTGTTGTTGGTGCCGAAGCGATCGCCCTGCTCTTCCATGAACTTGGCGCAGGTGGGATAGCCCCAGTTATAGGTCAGGCGGGACAGGAAATAGGGGCAGGCCTTGGTGAGATCCATGGCCAGCTCATACTTGCTGATGGCCTTCATACCGACGGTTTCGAAGTCGGGCTCGGTGGTGGCGACACCGTCCTCAAACTTCTGCATGTCGTCAAAGTATTTCTCTGCGCCGACAAAGTCGAACAGCAGGTCGGCGGTACGGGCGCCGTTGGCGGGGTTCAGGATCCACTTGGCAGTGGTGACCCAGTCTTCGGCGACGACTTCTTCTTCGCCATAGAAGGATCCGTCGTAATTCTGCCAACGGACGCCTTCGCGGATCTTAAAGATCCAGCGCTGGCCTTCCTGCTCGTTGCCTTCCTCATCGGTATAGGTAAAGCTTTCCTTGGTCCAGCTCTCGGCCAGACAGGGCTGGCACATGCCGAAGTTGTCGTACTCGACCAGAGAGTCGATCCAGTTACACCAAGTGTTTGCGGAAGAGGGATGCAGGGGGTTCCAGTCGGAAATCTCATCATGATACAGCAGCTTCACGACCTGCTGATCGTTGATATTGTCAGCAGACGTCGCAGCAGCGCTGCCCTGACCGCTGGTGATGTTGCCGGTGTTTCCGCCGGACTTTCCGCAGCCGGCAAACACCGCAGCCATCATCGTCAAAGCGAGCAGCAATGCGATCCATTTCTTCATAACATTCTCTCCTTTTCTCCATTTGTGTGCCGTTTGATGAATAAAAAATCCATACTGTGGCATAAGTACACGGTTACTGTACCATATTTTTGTGTTTTTTTCCAGAGGAAAGTCCTCATTTTTTGGTGGTGAAAAAGAAAAAACGATCATTTTTGTGAGATTTCACCGATTTAACGCCCTAAAATTGTGTAATTTCACAAGAACGGTCATTGAAATTCCCCTCTGCTTTTTTTGCCTCTCTCTCCGCATCAGGGCAAACAGCACTTATATGTTTTATGCCGCATTCTTTCTGTATCATTTTGCTCCGTCACGTCCGTTTTTCTCTGACGCTGCGGATGTTTCGGATCACGGTGGGCGGCTCGATCCGCGGCGCACGGGGATCCAGCAGCCAGGTGCGGGCCTTATGGGTAGGGCTCACCGCAAAATACGGCGGACGGTGCTTGAAGTCGATTTTCAGCGCGTTGGGGTTGCGGGGCGCAAAGGCGTCGCCCCGGATGGTATTGAACAGATTGGGCGGCGTGCCGTGGATGGAATACAGCTCCTCGCCCTTGACGCCCAGCTGCGGCAGCGAAGACAAAAGCGCCCAGGTATACGGGTGTCTGGGATCGTAAAAGACCTCGTCGCAGGTGCCGATCTCCACGATATCCCCGGCGTACATCACGGCGATCCGGTCGGCTACGTTGGCCACTACGCCCAGGTCGTGGGTGATGTAGATGGTGGTGAGGCTGTATTTTTCCTTCAGCTCCTTGATCAGGTCCAGGATCTGGGCCTGGATGGTCACGTCCAGTGCGGTGGTGGGCTCGTCGCAGATCAGGATCTTGGGGTTGCACGCCATGGCGATGGCGATGACCGCCCTCTGGCGCATGCCGCCGGAAAACTCGTGGGGATATTGCTTGTAGCGGCGCTCGGGCTCGGGGATGCCCACGTCAGCCAGGATCTCGATCGCCTTTTGCCGGGCGGCCTCGCCCTTGAGCCCCTGATGGAGCTCCAGCGCCTCGCCGATCTGCCAGCCCACGGTCTTCAGCGGGTTCAGCGAGGTCATGGGATCCTGCATCACCATGGCGATCTCCCGGCCGCGGATGCGGCTCCATTCCTTCTCCGTATGATACTGCGCCAGATCCGCCGGCTCGCCGCCCATGCCGTAATACAGGATCGCCCCTCCGTCTACCCAGCCGTTTTTGTCCAGCAGGCCGATGAAGTTCTTGGTGAACACGCTTTTTCCCGAGCCCGATTCGCCCACGATGGCAAGGCTCTCGCCCCGGTAAAGATCCAGGCTGATGCCCCGGATGGCGTGCAGCACCTTTCCCCGCAGCGTGAACTTCACGTGCAGGTCATGAACGGATAGAATCACGGTTTGCTCCATGCTGCCGCCTCCTTACAGGTGATTCCGCGGGTCGGCAGCGTCGGCAAAGGCGTTGCCCACCAGATAAAAACAGATGGTGATGACGCTGAGGATCACCGCCGGGAAAACGAGCTGATAGCGCAGCCGGGGCGCGCTGATCATGGCCCGCCCGGTGTTCACCAGATTGCCCAGCGACGGCGTATCCACCGAGAGCCCCAGCCCGATATAGCTGAGGAAGACCTCCCAGCCGATGGCCCCGGGCACGGCCAGCGCCATGCGCAGCATGATCACCGACACCATCTGCGGGATAAGGTTTTTCACGATGATGCGGTCGGTGGGCGTCCCCAGACAGCGGGACGCCAGATTGAAATCCCGGTCGCGGATCATCAGCACCTGATTGCGGATGAACCGGGCCAGTCCCATCCACCCCGTCAGCGACATGGCCAGGATCAGCGTCGGAATGCTGGCCCGCATCACGTAGGTGCACAGGATGAGCACGATGGTGGTGGGGATGTTGTTGAGCACGTTATATAATTCGGTAAAGAAAAAATCCAGCTTCCGGATATAGCCCCACAGCAGCCCGGTAAAGGTGCCCACCACGGCCTCGATCAGCGCCACGGCAAAGCCGATGATCAGCGAGGTG
Organism: Clostridia bacterium; assembly: GCA_017394205.1. Taxonomy (GTDB): domain Bacteria; phylum Bacillota; class Clostridia; order Oscillospirales; family Butyricicoccaceae; genus UBA4644. The sequence continues at coordinate 11,638 of JAFOPS010000115.1, forward strand.
CGCGTGCCGGACCAGATCATGGACCACAGATCCTGCCCGATGGCGTTGGTGCCGAACCAGAACTCGCCGCTGGGGCGCTGATTTTTCATGGGCATGCCGGCGTCCTTCGTGCCGACAGGCCAGTTGTAGATGCGGATGGCGTTTTTCGGTCCCTGGGCCGGGAGGACGCCTTCGGTCAGCCCCCGGGTGCCCTGTCCGGGCAGATAAGGCTGGATGATGGCAAAGCCCATCAGCAGCACGATGGCGATGAGCATGGCCACGGCCAGCCGGTTTTTCAGAAACATCCGCAGGGTCGAGCGCCAGTAGGAATAATTGGAATAGCCGATCCGCTCGGCGCGCTCGGCGTTATAAGGCACGGTCTCGAACTCTTCCGGCGCCAGCGCGCCGATCTCCTCCTCCGTCAGCTCGTCCCGCTCTTCCGCCGTTTGTTCAAGCTGCTCCAGCAGAGCCTCCTCCAGTTTGTTGGCGCGGCCTTCTTTTACGCTGAATCTGCTCATTTAGCGGGATCCCTCCTTCTTGACGAAGCTGATGCGGGGATCCACGATCCCCATCAGGATGTCGCCCAGCAGCAGTCCCAGGATGCCCATGATGGAATACAAAATCACCAGCGCCTGGACCATGTTGTTGTCCTGCCGCTTGATCACGTCCACCAGCAGTCCGCCCATCCCGGGGATGGAATAGAGGGATTCCACATAGATCGAGCCTGAGATGGTCATCAGGATCGAGCCCGGGATAAGCTGCACCATGGGCACCACGGAATTGCGGAACACGTGTCTGCGCCAGATCACCGATTCGGGGACGCCCTTTGCCCGGGCCAGCTTAATATAATCCTTGTTCGTTTCGTCCACCATGTAGCGGCGCAGCCACATGGCATAGCCCGCGATCGAGGGCAGCGCCAGCGAAAGGATAGGCAGGATCGCCGTGCGCAGGTCGGTGGCCTTGTAAAGCATGCTGCATCCGATGAGCATGGCGCCGTAAAGCTGGATAAAGAGGAAATAGACGGCGTTTGGCACCGCTTGGATAAAGACGATATAGGCGTTGCCCAGCTTATCCGCCAGTTTTCCCTTGCCCCGCGCCATCGCCACGCCCAAAAGCATGCCCAGCGGCAGCGACACCGCCATGGCAAGGATGCCGAAACGGAAGGAGATCAGGATCTTTTTCCCCAGGATCCCCGTGATGGGCACTCCGACCCGGTAGCGGGTGGACGTGCCCAGATCCCCGTGGAGCAGCCGCCACATAAAGCGGCCCAGCTGCCGGTAAAGAGGGTCGTTCAGCCCCATCAGCGTCAGCTTGTTCTGGATCTGGGTGGGCGACATTTTGTCAAAATTGTCAAAGTAACCCTCGATGGGCATCAGCCGCAGCAGGGAAAACACCACGGCGATGATGATGACCAGCGTCAGCAGCGACCGCAGCAAACGGTTGAAAGAGTATCGCAGCATGATCGTTTCACGTCCTTTGTCAGAAAAATGCGTCTGTGGGAGCAGCGCTCCCGCCGCGGGCAGCCTTCAGCCGTCTCCGCGAGGGGAGCGCCGCTTTGTTTCGGGTCAGCCGCGCTTCGCTTATTTGGAAGCGGCGGCGCGCTCCGCCTCCCATTCGACCAGCCGGGCGTCAAACATCTCCTGGCTCATGGCCGTGGTGTAGATATGCTGATTCACATAGCTCAGATAAGTCCAGCCGCAGGAGCTGGCAGGCGATTCGAAGGGATCCAGCGTGGTCGCGGTGTATCCGCCGCCGGTGCAGCGATAGGGGATCATCATGGCGTGGTTGATGTAGAAGGCCTCGGCGTCGGCAAACAGCTCGTAGCGCCGATCGATATCCAGCCGCTCGGCCTTGGCCGCGTCCTGCATGGCAAAGAATTCGTTTGCGATGGCCAGCGTTTCGGCGGTCTTGGTGTTCACCTCATATTTTTCGGTGGTGTCATAGGCAAAGCAATAGTTGTTCCCCGGCTCGGTGATGAAGGTCCAGGTCTCGGGGTCCATATAGTCGGCGCCGCCGTTGAGCTTCTGCATGCAGTAGTTTCCGCAGCGGCGGGTGCCCGCCAAAAAGCCGGAGGAGCCGAAGTTCAGGATGGTGACGGTGATGTAGTCAGTGCCCAGAAGGGCCTCCAGCTGCTGCTTGATCACCATGCACTCCTGGCCCCAGTCGGAAGAGCCGTTGTACTGGGTGACGATCTCGATGGGGAAATCATAGCCCCTGGCCTGCAAAAGCGGCCGCATCTCCTCCATGGCCTTGTCCCGGTATTCCTTCGCCTTTGCTTCGTCAAAAAAGTCCTCCTTCATCAGCGCCGCAAGGTCGCCGTATTCGGTGTAATCCCGGCCGTTGTTCGCCACGAAGGCAGGCGGCACCAGCGAGTTGATCATCAGCTCGTCGGCATTGGTGGGATAAGACACGCTCAGCGCGCGCTTGCGGTCCATGCCGTGGAAGATGGACTTGCGGAAGTTTTCATTGTTCACGGCGATGGACCATTTGACATTGATCTCGTCGTTGTGATCGGTATCGGTTACGCGAGGCTCGAAATTGAAGCCCCAGAAATAGGAGTAATTGGTCTGGACGCGGGTGGTGGTGATCATTTTCGCCTTTTCGGGGTCGTTCTGCCACTCGCTCAGCAGATCGGCGCTGACGCCGGTCTCGCTGACCTCGCCCTGCAGGAACATGGTGGGCTGCAGCGTGCTGGCCTCGGCGTTGTATTTGGACTCGATCTCGGTGATATACACGTGGTCGGCGTTCCACCAGTTTTCATTTTTCACATAGTGATGGATCTCCTGCGGCTCAAACTGATCCATGATATACGGGCCGCAGTACCACATATACTCGTTGTCGGTGGCAAAGCGCTCGCCGAACTCGTCCAGACATGCCTGGCTGGTGGCGAAATAGCATCCGAACTCCAGAATGCTCAGGAAATACGGCGTGGGGTGCTCCAGCTCAAAGACCAGGGTATAATCGTCCTGGGCATGCACGCCCACGTCCGCCAGCGTCAGAGAGGTGGCGGGCGTTTCCCCGGACAGCACGGCCGAGGTCTGGTTATAATAGGCTTCGGCGTTTTTGATGGGGAAGCAGGAATCGGAGTTGCCCGAATCGTTGGCGGCTTCCACGCACCAATAGACGGGAGCCACCCAGTCGTTGGCGGTGACGGGGCCCATGTCGTTGCCCTGATAATCATACCAGCGCTGGTCCTCCCGGATGTGGAAGGTCCAGGTCAGGCCGTCGTCGCTGACCTCGTAGCTCGTGGCACCGTTGGGCTGAAGGATGCCGTAGTGGTCCGAGGCATACAGCGTCATGGTCCCGTTGACGCCGGTGCTCATATCCACCTCGGTGGTGGAATACAGGTAGTTCAGCGTAGAGCTCTCGCTGCTGTAAAGCGTGCGGTAGATCTGCTCGGCCGCCAGTTCCCGGCCGCCGCCGTTCTCCCTTTGGGTGTCTCCGCCGCATCCGGCCAGCATCGCTGCCAGCATGGAGGCAGATAACAGGATCGCGATCCATTTCTTCATGATTTCTCCTCCTTTTTGCAACATGGCACGGCTGCTTTGCCGCACTCTTCGGGCCTATCATATCACACGTCTTATAACAGGATACCAACGTTCGCCGTTTATGGGCGTGTTCGGCGGCGTCTTTTGCGCTCCGCCGGCCGTTCTTTTCAAAAATTCCCCGATTTTTCACAAATTTTTTCTTTACAAGCCGGGCTCCCTGTGCTAAAATAATTCTTGTCTGTCCGGGTGCTTAGTGAAGGGGCTATCGGCGCAACGCCGCATTTCCTCATCCCTTTACTCAGCCCTTGGAGAATATTATTAAGGAGGAAACCCCCATGATGCAGAAAGAAACCAAGACTCAGATCATCGAGAGCCACCGCCTCCACGAGACCGACACCGGTTCTCCCGAGGTGCAGATCGCGATCCTCACCGTTCGCATCAACGAGCTCAACGAGCATCTGAAAGAGCACAAGAACGACAAGCACAGCCAGCGCGGCCTGCTGAAGATGGTCGGTAAGCGCCGCCGTCTGCTGGATTATCTCCAGAAGATCGATATCGAGCGCTACCGCGCCGCTGTCGCTGCCAACAATCTGCGCAAGTAAAGTCTTGGAAGGGGGACGGTTCCGCGTCCCCCTTCTGCTCCATTCCGAAACCATCCCGGCCGCGCCTTTTAGCAGTTGAAGGTGAAAAGGGCCGCGTGTTTGCAGAAATACGCGCTTCCTTGTCAGCTTCAAGTGCTAAGGGTCGCCCCGGGCAAGATATTACATGAAAGGTGGTACCCGAATCATGGTCAAACATGCAACCTTCCCCGAACATCGCGTTTATGAAACCACGCTGGGCGGCCGCAAGCTCAAGGTCGAGCTTGGCAAGATGGCCGGCCTGGCCAACGGCGCCGCGCTGGTCTCCTTTGGCGACACCAGCGTCCTCACCTGCGTCACCATGGCGAAAGCCCCCCGCGACGGCATCGATTTCTTCCCCCTGAGCGTGGACTTTGAAGAAAAGCTCTATTCCGTGGGCCGCATCCCCGGCAGCTTCATGCGCCGCGAGGGCCGTCCCGGGGAAAAGGCCATCCTGGTCTCCCGGATGATCGACCGTCAGATCCGCCCCTTCTTCCCCTCCGACATGCGCAACGACGTGTGCGTCAACTGCACCACCCTGAGCGTGGATCACAACGAGTCCCCTGAGATCCCCGCCATGCTGGGCGCCTCCATCGCCCTGTCGGTCTCCGATATCCCCTGGCGCGGCCCCATCGCCGGCATCCAGATGGGCTACACCGAGGAAGAGGGCTATATCGTCTGCCCCAACAGCGACCAGCGCAAGCGCTCCCAGCTCCAGCTCACCGTGGCCGGCAGCATGGAGAAGGTGGTCATGATCGAGGCGGGCGCCGATCAGTTCCCCGACGACATGATGCTCACCGCCATCAAAAAGGGCCACGCCGTCATCCAGGAGCTGATCCAGTTTATCCGCAACATCAAGGCCGAGAATTTCAAGGAGCCCGCCGTTTATCCCAGCATGAAGGTCTCCGACGAGATGTTCGAGGCCGTGAAGGGCTATGCCATGAACGCCGTGAAAGAGGCTGTGGACACCGATGACAAGACCGTCCGCGACGAGCGCATCGACGCCATCTCCGCCGACGTTTACGAGCACTTTGCCGAGGAATATCCCGACAGCCAGGCCCAGCTTGCCGAATGCATGTACAAGCTTCAGAAATACGTGGTGCGCCGTCTGATCCTGGACGAGGGCCGCCGCGTGGACGGCCGCAGCCTCACCGAGGTCCGCCCGCTGGCCGCCGAGGTCGGTCTGATCCCCCGCGTCCACGGCAGCGGCATGTTCACCCGCGGCCAGACCCAGGTGCTCACCATCTGCACGCTGGGCACTCTGCGGGACGCGCAGGAGCTGGACACCACCTTTGAAGAGACCAGCAAGCGCTATATGCATCACTACAACTTCCCCAGCTATTCCGTGGGCGAGGCCAGACCCTCCCGTAGCCCCGGCCGCCGCGAGATCGGTCACGGCGCGCTGGCCGAGAAGGCGCTGCTCCCCGTCATCCCCTCTGAGGAAGAGTTCCCCTATTCCCTCCGTCTGGTGAGCGAGGTCCTGTCCTCCAACGGTTCCACCTCCCAGGGCTCCATCTGCGGCAGCACGCTGGCGCTGATGGACGCGGGCGTGCCCATCAAGGCTCCCGTGGCGGGCATCTCCTGCGGTCTGGTCACCGAGGGCGACCGCCACATCACCTTTACCGACATCCAGGGCATCGAGGACTTCTTCGGCGACATGGACTTTAAGGTGGGCGGCACCAAGAAGGGCATCACCGCCATCCAGGTGGACATCAAGAACGACGGCCTGACCTACGAGATCATCGAGGAGGCCTTTGAAAAGACCCGCAACGCCCGCTTCGACATTCTGGACGAGATCATGCTCAAGGCCATCCCCGAGCCCCGTCCCGAGGTGAGCCCCTACGCGCCCAAGATGCTCAAGATCACCATCAACCCCGATAAGATCCGCGAGGTCATCGGCAAGGGCGGCGCCGTGATCCAGAAGATCACCGCCGAAACCAACACCAAGATCGACATCGAGGACGACGGCACCGTGTGCATCGCGGCCATCAACGCCGCCGACGGCGAAAAGGCCCGTCAGATGATCGAAGCCATCGCCAAGGATCCCGAGGTGGGCGATCTTTACTACGGAAAGGTCACCCGCATCATGAACTTCGGCGCTTTCGTGGAGATCGCCCCCGGCAAGGAGGGTCTGATCCGCATCAATCATCTGGACAACCGCTTTGTGGAAAAGGTAGAGGACGTGCTGAACATCGGCGACGAGACCTGGTGCAAAGTCATCGAGATCGACGAGAAGGGCCGCATCAATCTTTCCCGCAAGCTGGCGCTGAAGGAAATGGCCGAAAAGGCCGAATAAGGCGCTTCGATTTTCACAAACTTTCAAGGGCAGGCAGCGCCTGTCCTTTTTTGACCGCAAGGAGGCGTATTATGGTTGAAAAACGGATCCTGCAAAACGGCGTCCGGCTGCTGTATGAGCATCTGGAGGGCGTCCGTTCCTGCGCCGTGGGCGTCTGGGTGGAAAACGGGAGCTGCCACGAGCCCGCGCATCTGAGCGGGATGTCCCATTTTATCGAGCACATGCTCTTCAAGGGCACCGAGACCCGCTCTGCGTCCGATCTGGCCGAGGCCTTCGACGCCATCGGCGGTCAGGTCAACGCCTTTACCACCAAGGAGCACACCTGCTTTTACGCCCGCACGCTGGACGTCCATCTGCAGACGGCGGCGGAGCTTTTGTACGATATGGTGCACCGCTCGGTCTTCGCGCCGCAGGAGCTGGAGCTGGAGCGGGGCGTGGTGCTGGAGGAGATCGGCATGTACGAGGACACGCCCGAGGAGCTGGCGGCCGATCTTCTCGCCGCCGCCTGTTTCCCCGGCCAGCCGCTGGGGCGGCCCATCCTCGGGCGGGAGGAAACGCTGAACACCATCGATCACGACGCCATGCTCGCCTATTTCCAAAGCCGCTATGTGGGCAGCAATCTGCTGATCACGCTGGCGGGCAGCTTCACCGAGGACGATCTTCAGGCGGTGGGCCGGCTGTTTTCCGCCATCCCCGCCGGCGACCGGGCCGTTTTCCCCGACGCCGTCTATCACCCTGCCGCGACGGAGAAAGAAAAACCCATCGAGCAAAATCATCTGCTGATGGTCTTCCCTGCCTTTCCCGCCGCCGACCCGCGGCGCTATGCCCTGGCCGTGCTCAACAATATCCTGGGCGCGGGCATGAGCAGCCGCCTGTTCCAGCGGGTACGGGAGCAGGCCGGCCTGTGCTACTCCATTTACAGCTACACCACCCTTTACGCCAACACCGGCGTGCTGGGGATCTACACCGCCCTGAGCCGCGAGACCCAGCGCGACGCGCTCCGGCTGATCCGGGAGGAGCTGCTTCGGCTCAAGGAGACCGGCGTCACCGAGGCCGAGCTCTCCCGCACCAAGGATCTGCTCAAGACCTCGCTCCTGCTGGGGATGGAGGGCTCTTCCGCCCGTATGAACGCCATCGCCCGTTCGGAGATGGTCTACGGCTGTCAGCACGCGCCGGAGGAAACGGCCGCCGCTCTGGACGCCGTCACGGAGGAGCAGGTGCTGGCGCTTGCCCGGGAGGTGCTGGATTTTTCCGCCGTGTCCTTTGCGGCGGTGGGAAAAGACCCCTCGTCCGCCGCCTCGCTGGCGCTGCTGCGGGGAAATGAGGAGGCTTGAAGCATGATGACCGACGAATACCGCTTCCGTCCGGCGACGGAGGCCGATCTGGACGCCGTGGCGGCGCTGTACCGCGTCTGCGCCGCCAACGCCCACACCCACGGCAACGACGACTGGGCGCCCGACGAATATCCCAACCGGCAATTCGCCCAAGAGGATCTGGCGCAAAACGGTCTGTTTGTCCTGGAAAAAGATGGGGAGATCGTTTCGGCGGTGAGCCTCCTGCCCCACGGCGATCTGGACGGGCTGGACTGCTGGACGGTCGAGCCTGCCGCCTGCCCCACCCGTCTGTGCGTCCGCCCCGATCTTCAAGGGCGGCACATCGCCCAGATCACGGTGGAGCATGTTTTAGAGGAGGCCCGCAGACGCGGCTGCAAGGCCACGCGGCATCTTTCCCTGTGCACCAATGTGGCCAGCGACAAGCTTTATCGCCGCATGGGCTTTATCCAGCGGGGAACGGTGGAAATGTACGAGTTCCCCCACTATTGCTTCGAATACATTTTATAAGATCCGCATTGCCTGCGCCTCCCCATTGGGAGGCGCTTTTTTATTCGCCGTGCATCCGCCGGTATTTCTCCCGGGTAGCCTCGCCGCCCCGCAGATGGCGCTCCCGCTTGTTTTGCTCCAGCACCGCCCGCACCTGCGTCCAAAGGACCCGGTCGATATGATACAGCCGCGCCGTCACGTCCTTGTGGACGCTGGACTTGCTCAGGGCAAACCGCTTGGCCGCGCCCCGCACGGTCGCCTTGTTTTCTACGATATACCGTCCCAGCAAAAGGGCCCGGTCTTCCATGGTCTCGATCACGCTGCCACGCTCCCATCGCATTTTCCTGCTCCATCCTATGCCGCGTGGCGGGCGGATATGCCCTGCGCATATCTTGTCCTCCCGGCGCATAGCTTGTACCAAACTGCATTTGGGAGGGATCGTATGCACGAGACCGATCTGGTAACCGGCCTCACCCGAAAAGAGGCCGCGGCGGCGCTGGCCGCAGGCTTGGGAAACGCTCTGCCGCCCCGGCGGGGCAGGAGCTTTTTCTCCCGCCTGCTGGAAAACCTCAGTGACCCGGTGATCAAAGTTCTTTTGGCGGCGCTGTGCGTCAATCTTCTGTTTTTGCTGCGGGGCGAGGGATGGTTTGAAACGGCGGGGATCGCCGCGGCCGCATTTGCGGCGGCCCTGTTGTCTACCCTTTCCGAGGCGGGCAGCGAACGCGCCTTTCTCCGGCTGGAAGCCGAAAACGCCCGCTCGCTGTGCCGGGTGCGGCGGGACGGACAACTGCTGGAAATCCCCGCCGAGGAGCTGGTGGAGGGCGACGTCGTGCTGCTTCAGGCGGGCGACGGGGTCCCCGCCGACGGCATTTTGCGCAAGGGGCTGCTGCGCTGCGATCAGGCGGCTTTGTCCGGCGAGAGCCGTGAGGCGGAAAAGCGGGCAGGGCCCGTCTGTGCTCCCGAGCGCTGGGATCCTGCCGACCCCCATCAGCTTTTTCGCGGGGCCGGGGTGGCCTCCGGCGAGGGGATCATGCAGGTGCTCCGGGTGGGAGAACGCACGCTGCTGGGCAGCATGGCGCTGTCGCTGAACGATCGCCCGCCCGAAAGCCCGCTCCGCCTGCGGCTCACGCGGCTGGCAAAGACCATGAGCCGCTTGGGCTACGGCGCGGCGGCGCTGGTGGCGTCGGCCGATCTGTTCCACCGGATCGTGCTGGCCAACGGCTTTGCGCCCTCGCTCATCCTGTCCGAGCTTTCCCATCTTCCCACGCTGCTGGAGCATCTGCTCCACGCCGCCACGCTGGCCGTAGGCGTGGTCATCGTAGCGGTGCCGGAAGGTTTGCCTATGATGATCACCGTGGTGCTCTCCCGCAGCATGCTGCGGATGCAGCGGGATCAGGTGCTGGTGCGGACGCTGACGGGCATCGAAACGGCGGGCAATCTCAACATCCTCTTCACCGACAAGACCGGCACTCTCACCCGGGGGAGGCTGACGGTAGAGGCCGTGCTTTTGGGCGACGGGACGCTGCGGGAGCGGAGCGCGCTGCCCGAGCTCCCCCTGCTGTGGCCCGCTTTGCGGGAAAGCTGCCGCTTCAACACCGCCGCCCAATGGAGCGACCGGGGCCTCTCCGGCGGCAACGCCACCGACCGTGCCCTGCTGGAGCTTTCGGGAAAAGAGCCGCTCTCCCCTCGCCGCACCCGGCATCTCCCCTTTGATTCCTCCAAAAAATACGCCGCATGCGCCCTGGAGGGCGGACTCTTTCCCTGCTATGTCACCGGCGCGCCCGAGCTGCTGCTGCCCCGATGTGTCCGCCGGCTCTCGGAAACGGGGCCCCTCCCTCTGACGGAGCAGGCCATGCTGGACCGGCTCTGGCGGGAGCAGGCTGCCCGGGGGATGCGGGTGGTCTGCCTCTGTGCGGGCGAGGTGCAGGACGGCAGCGGCATGCTGATCCTTTTGGGTCTGGCGCTTATCCGCGACGGTCTCCGTCCCGAGACTCCCGACGCTCTCCGCCGCATTGCGGGGGCCGGGGTGCGGGTCGTCATGGTCACCGGCGACAATGCCGACACCGCCCGCGCCATCGCTGCCGCGGCAGGTCTCTTGCAGGGCGGCGGCGAGGTACTCACCTCCCGGCAGCTCAGCGGGATGACCGACCGGCAGCTCCAGGAGATCCTGCCCCGCCTGCGGGTGGTGGCAAGGGCCCTGCCCACCGACAAAAGCCGCCTGGTGCGGGCGGCGCAGGCGGCGGGGCTGGTCGTGGGTATGACGGGCGACGGCATCAACGACGCCCCGGCCCTCCGTCTGGCCGACGTAGGCTTTGCCATGGGCAGCGGCACCCGGGTGGCCAAGGAGGCCGGAGACATCGTCATTCTGGACGACAACATCGCCTCCATCGGCCGGGCCATTCTGTACGGACGCACGGTGTTCCGCAGCATCCGCCGCTTTCTGGTCTTTCAGCTCACCATGAATCTTTCGGCGGTGGCGGTTTCGGTGCTGGGGCCGCTTTTGGGGGTGGAAACGCCCATCACGGTGATCCAAATGCTGTGGATCAACATGATCATGGACACGTTGGCCGGGCTGGCTTTTGCCGGTGAAGCGCCCCGGGAAGAAGAGATGCGCCGTCCGCCCTATCCCCGGGATACGCCGGTTTTGACCCGGGGCATGCTGGGGCAGATCGCCGGATTGAGCCTCTGGCTGACGGGCCTGTCCGCCGCCTTTCTGCGGCTTCCCGTGTTTCGGGCCCGATTCGGCTGGGAGGAGGGCGGATTTTTAACGGCCTTTTTCGCGCTGTTCGTCTTTTCCGGGCTGGCAGCGGCCTTCTGCGCCCGCACCGCGCGGAAAAATCTGCTGGCCGGACTGGGGCAAAACCGCTCGTTTCTTGCAGTGATGGGATTTGCCGCAGCGGTGCAGCTTCTGCTGCTCTATTTCGGCGGCGCGGTCTTCCGCACCAGGCCGCTTCCCCTCCCCGTTTTGGGGCAGGTGATCCTGCTGGCCCTTTCGGTGATCCCCGCCGACCTTTTGCGGAAAACGGTGTTTCCCGCGGAAGAATAAAAAAGAGGCGCAGCCTCTTTCCGCCCCGCAGCTTCGCCCGTTGGAAAGCTCGCCATAAAAAAAGAGGAGCTCCCGCTCCTCTTTTTGATTTGACCGATATTTTCAGGCGGCCGACTGCTGCTTTGCGGCGTCCTCCTGCTTCCATTGCATCTCGCAGTGCTCGCGCCAGTGGCTTTTTTTGTAATAAAGATACTGCAATACGCTGCATACCAGCCACCCCATGGGATAGCCCAGCCCCACGAAGCGCACGTCGTGAATGAAAAGACTGCCCACATACAGATAGATCTGGCGGAAAAACACGAAGGAAAACAGCATCATGGCCATGGGGGCCTTGGAATCCCCCGCGCCCCGCAGCGCGCCCGCATACACCTGGTTGAGGCAGCAGATCACATAGAAGGGCGAGATCATGCGGATAAACAGCCGGCCGTATTCCAGCACGCCCGGTTTTTCACTGAAGATCCGCAGCACGGGCGTGCAGAATATATTGAGCAGCCCGATAAGCACCAGCGTCACGCCGATGGACAGCCAGATCGCCGTACTGACGCCCTTTTCCGCCCGCTTGAGGTTGCGGGCGCCGATGTTCTGCCCCACGAAGGTGGTGCCGCCCATGGTGACGCTCTGCATGGGGAGCAGGATGAATTGATCCAGCCGGTGATAGCAGCCCCAGCCCGCCATGCAGTCTGCGCCGAAATCGTTGATGTAGCCCTGCACGAACACGTTGGAAAAGGCCGTAAGCGCCCGCTGCAGCGCCGAGGGCAGGCCGATGCTGAAAATGCTTTTGAGCACCGGAGGATAGATCCGCAGCTTTTGGGGGATGAACCGGTAATTCTCCTCGCTGCGGGAAAGCACCAGCAAAATCAGCCCCGCCGAAAGGAACTGGGCCAGGACAGTGGCATAGGCCACGCCCTCCACCCCCATCCGGAACACCAGCACGAAGACCAGATCCAGCACGGTGTTCACCACCGAGCAGAACACCAGAAAATACAGCGGCCGCCTGCTGTCGCCCACGGCGCGCAGGATGCCGGATCCCATATTGTAAAGCACCAGCCCCAGGATCCCGGCAAAATAGATCTGCAGATAGGTCTTTGCCTCGGGGAACACATCGGCGGGTGTTTTCATCAAACGGAGCATCAGCGGCGCCATGGTCACGCCGATGACGGTGAACAGCAGGCCGATGATGATCGTCATGGCCACCGTGGTGTGGACGGCCCGATGGACGCCCTCGTCGTCCTTGGCGCCGAAGCGCTGGGAAATGACCACGCCCGCGCCCACCGAAAGTCCCATGAAAAAGCCCACCAGCATGTTGGTGATGGAAGATGTGGAGCCCACGGCGGCCAGCGCCTCGGTGCTGACGAAACGGCCAACTACGATGCTGTCCACTGTGTTATACATCTGCTGAAACAGGTTGCCCAGCATCAGCGGCAGGGCGAAAGCCACCAGCTGCTTCCAGATGACGCCCTGAGTCATGTCCCGCGACTGTTTTGTCCTTGAAGCCCCCATACGGCGCACTTCGCCTTCTTTCGTCAATCATTTCCAGCTCCATGATACCGCAACCCGACGGCGTTTGCAAGTATGATATTTGGTTTTTCAAGCGGCGGTCCTGTCTGAAACGCCCGGTTTTTTCCATTCAAAGTCCGTTTTAACGGACATTCTTTCCGGTATTCTTGAAGCAAGATCCGAAAAGGAGGGGCGACCGTGAACACACAGATCCGAAAAATTGCCGCGGCCCTGACCGCTCTGGGCGGCGGGCTGCTTCCCTGGAGCGCCATGCTTTCCGACGGGGGCGCGCCCATCGTGCCGGTGCTGCTGCTGGCCGCGCTGGGGCTGATCTCCCTGCTGGCGGGGGTCGGTCTGCAGTATCTCTGCTCTCCCGAGGGCCGGGCCCTCCGCCGACGGCTCTTTGCCCCGGGCGCCGCGCCTGCGCCCGCTTCCGCGTCTGTCCCCGTCTGCCCCGTCACCCCCTTTTCCAAGGCAAGCTGATATTCATTTTCTTCTTTTCTTCTGTGCAGAAAAGGCCTTCGGTGCTTCACCGAAGGCCTTTTCTCCTGTTCCGACAAAATCAATCGTCCGCCGAGCGGATCCACGTGGGCTTGATACGCCTTACGGCGCCGCACACAAGCCCCAGCGAGGTCAGCATGATGAGCACCGATGTGCCGCCGTAGCTCACCAGGGGCAGCGTCAGCCCGATCACGGGGAAGATCCCCAGATTCATGCCCAGATTGATGCCGATCTGCCACATGAACATCCCGCCCACGCCGGCGCAGATCAGACGGCTGAAGGTATCGGTGGAACGCCAGGCGTCGTAAAAGATCCGCAGCACCAGCGCCGTCAGCAGCGCCAGCAGCACCATGCAGCCGATGAAGCCGAACTCTTCGCCGCACACGGCGAAAACCGAATCGGTGTGGCTCTCCGGCACCCAGCCGCCCTGAATGCGCGGCCCCTGCAGATAGCCAGAGCCCAAAAGCTCGCCGTTGCTGATGGCGGCCACCGTCTGCCTGGCCTGCCAGGAATAGCGGTCGAACAGCGCCTGATCGATCTCGGCGGCCCGGGCGGGGTCAAAGACCACAAGGATGCGCATTTTCTGCCCCTCGCTCAAAAACCGCCACAGCAGCGGGAACGCCCCCGCGGCGCAGCCGCCCGCGGCGGCCAGCCACCACCAGGAAACGCCGCCCGCCACCAGCATCACCAGAAAGATCAGCGGATACATCAGCGCCACGCCCAGATCCCGGGAGATGACGAAGACCGCCGCCATGGTAACGCCCATGTGGGCCGTGAGCTGCAAAATGGTCCAGAAGTTGTTTTTCCGCTCCCGCAAAAGGCTCATGTGGCTGGCCATGGTATAAATGAAGATGACCTTTCCCACCTCGCCGGGCTGCACGTTGATGCCGCCGGGCAGGGGGATCCAGCTCTTGTTGCCGCCCACTTCCTTCCCCAGCTTATACAGCGACAGCTGGAACAGGATGTTGAGCACCGCCGCCACCGGCCACAGCCACGGGAATCGTTTGAAATCGATGAAGGAAAAGAGGATCATGGACACAAATCCGGCGGCGATGCCGATGGTCTGCACCATCATGATGCGCCGGGGCCGCACCCGCGCAACGCTCTGGCAGCCGCTGTAAATCAGCACCAGCCCGATCAGACAGATCGTCAGCGCCAGGATCATCAGCGGCACGTCGCTTTGCGAGACATAGCGCTTGATCCCGGTCCAAAGCCTTTTTGCCACGGGGCCCCCTCCTCTCCTGGATGATCACAAAAATTATTCTATCATTCTGCCGCGGCTTATGCAAGAAAAAGAGAAAAAACTAAAAAAAGTTCAGAAATGTAGATAAAATCCCTTTCAAAAAGGCCGGTAAAGTGCTATACTGACATAGAATAAGATGGGGAGGTAGGAGTCTTGCGGCAAACCACGTATCAGACCCACAGCGTACAGGAGACCGAGGCGCTGGGCGAATCGCTGGCCTGCGTGCTGGCACAGGCCCCGGCTGTGGCCCTTTACGGCGGCCTCGGCATGGGCAAGACCGCCTTTGTCCGCGGGCTGGCGCGGGGGCTGGGCAGCCATGCGCAGGTCTCGTCGCCCACCTTTGCCATCGTCAATGAATATGAAGGACCCCGCCGCATCTGTCATTTCGACATGTACCGGCTCCCCGATGCCGAAGCTCTTTTCGACATCGGCTGGGAGGATTATCTGGCTTCGGGCGCGCTGTGCGTGGCCGAGTGGAGCGAGAACGTCGAAGGCGCCTTTCCCCAGGGGACAGCCGAGGTGATCATCCGTCGGCTGGACGACGCCGACGGGCGGGAGATCACGGTGAAGCTATGCTGATACTTGCCTTGGATACCTCGGGGGCCGTTGCCTCCTGCGCTCTTTTGCAAAACGGCGAAATGCTGGACGCCTGTGCCCACGATTCCATGCTGGACCACAGCCGCCTGCTCCTGCCCCTCTGCCAATCTCTTTTGGAGAAAAACGGGCTGACGCTGAAGGACGTGGACGTCTTTGCCGCCGTCGTCGGGCCCGGCTCCTTTACCGGGATCCGCATCGGTACGGCGGCCGTCAAGGGCTTTGCCTGGGCGCAAAGCAAGCCCTGCGCGGGGATCTCTTCCCTTTCGGCCATGGCCTGGGACTGTGAGCAGGAGGGCACGCTCTGCTGCTCGATCCGCGCCCGCGCAGACGAGAGCTATTACGCCGTCTTCCGCCGGGAGAAGGGCTCCGTCATCCGGCTGACCGAGGATGCTGTCGGCTCCGATGAGGAGATGGGGTCCATCGCCCGGGAGCACGGCTGCACCCTCTTCCCGCGGGACTGCCAGCGGGCCTCCGGCGCGGCAAGGGCCGCCTGGGCGCTGGCCCAAAGCGGCAAACTGCAAACCTGTCACGAGATCGTTCCCTCTTACCTGCGGGCAACGCAGGCGGAACGCATGAGAAAGGAGCAAATGAAATGAAGATCGCCATCGGCGCCGATCACGGCGGATATTCCCTCAAGGAGGTTTTGAAGAAGCACCTGCTGGAGCGGGGCTTTGACGTGGAGGATTTCGGCACCTTCGACACCCAGTCCTGCCATTATCCCGTCTATGCGGAAAAGGTTGCCCGCGCCGTGGCCGCGAAAGAGGCCGAGCTTGGCGTTTTGGTCTGCGGCACCGGCATCGGCATGAGCATCGCCGCCAACAAGGTGAAGGGCATCCGCGCCGCCGCCGTGTCCGACTGCTTTACCGCGCAGGCCACGCGGGAGCACAACGATTCCAATATCCTCTGCCTGGGCGAGCGCACCGTGGGCCCCGGGCTTGCCATGCGCATCGTGGACACCTGGCTGGACGCCTCTTTCCTGGGCGGCCGCCACCAGACCCGGGTGGACATGATCTCCGCTCTGGAGAAATGAGTTTTCGCCCCTTTCGGGGCGATTTTTACGGGATCGGCCCGCCAGTTCCGGTATTCTGATATTTTGAGATAAAAGGAGAAAAGCACTATGGACATCATGGATCACGTTCACGTTATGGATCACCCCCTGGTGGCGCACAAGCTGACCATCCTCCGGGACAAGAACACCAGCGTCAAGGATTTCCGCGAGCTGGTGTCTGAGATCGGCATGCTCATCACCTACGAGGCCACCCGCGATCTCCCCCTCACCACCAAAGAGGTGGAAACTCCCATCTGCAAGGCCGAGGAGCCCACGCTGGCCGGCAAAAAGGTGGCCGTAGTGCCCATCCTGCGGGCCGGGCTGGGTCTGGTGGACGGCGTGCTGCGGATGATCCCCTCTGCCCGCGTGGGCCATATCGGCATGTACCGGGACGAGGAGACGCTGGAGCCCCACGTTTATTTCTGCAAAATGCCCAAGGACGTAGCCGAGCGCGAGATCATGATCGTCGATCCCATGCTGGCCACCGGCGGCTCGGCCGACGCCGCCATCACCGAGATGAAGTCCCGCGGCTGCACCCACATCAAGCTGCTGGTGCTGGTGGCTGTGCCCGAGGGCATCAACCGGGTACACAGCAAGCACCCCGACGTGGAGATCTATGCCGGTGCGGTAGACAGCCATCTCAACGAGCACGGCTATATCGTCCCCGGTCTGGGTGACGCCGGCGACCGCATCTTCGGCACGAAATAACAAGCTTTTCTCATGCCCGCCGCAAACGGCGGGCTTTTTTGAAATGAGGTGCTTTTTTGATTAAACTGCTGAATCATATCCTTGTGTTTCGGGAGGGAGCGTGGCGCCCCACCGAGATCCTGATCGCCGACCGGCGCATCGCCCGGGTCGCCGACCGGATCCCCTGCTCGCTGGAGGGTCTGGAGATCATTGACGGACAGGGCATGAAGGCCATCCCCGGCTATCTGGATCAGCACGTCCACATCACCGGCGGGGGCGGCGAGGGCGGCTTTTCCAATCAGGTGCCGCCGCTGCGCTTCAGCGCTCCCGTCAAGGCGGGCATCACCACACTGGTGGGCCTGCTGGGCACCGACGGCACCACCCGCAGCGTAGAAAGCCTGGTGGCCAAAACCAAGGCCCTGCGGGAAAACGGGCTGACAGCCTTCTGTCTGACGGGCGCTTACGAATATCCCTCCCCCACCGTCACCGGGAGCGTCCGGCGGGACATCGTGCTGATCGAAGAGTGCATCGGCGTCAAGATCGCCATCTGCGATCACCGCTCCGCCTCCATCACCCGGGACGAGCTGGCACGTCTGGCCTCCGACGCCCATCAGGCGGGCATCCTTTCGGGCAAGCCGGGGATCGTCCATCTGCACACCGGCTCGGGCCCAGACAGGCTGGATCTGATCTTCGACGTGCTGGCCCATTCCAACATCCCCATCTCGGTCTTTCGCCCCACCCACGTGGCGGGCAAACTGGAGGACGCGCTGCGGTTTGCGCAGATGGGCGGCTATATCGACATCACCTGCTCCGCAGAAAATCCCGACAAGCGGGCCGGGCTGATCCTCGACGCCGTTTCCCGCGCTCCCCGGGGCCTGGTGACGATCAGCACCGACGGCAACGGCTCCATGCCTGTATGGAACGAGAAGAACGAGATGATCGGCATCGGCGCGGGCAGCGTGGCTTCGCTGCACGAAAACATCCTTGCCATGGTGCGCCGCGGCGCGCCGCTGGAGGAGGCCATCCTCCCCGCCACCGAGAATCCGGCCCGCGCTCTGAAGCTGTATCCCCGCAAGGGAGCGCTGCTGGAGGGGTCGGATGCCGACATCCTGCTGCTGGACGGCGCGGGAAGGATCGACACCGTGTTTGCTCTGGGTCGGATGCTGCTTCGCGGCGGCGAAATGCAGGTCCACTGCAATTTCGAGGACTGCTGAAGGAGGCGCGCTATGGAATCGATCCGGACGAGTTGTTCTTCCATGCAGGGCGAGATCATCGCCTTGCGGCGGGGGCTGCATCAGATCCCCGAGCTTGGCACGCATCTTCCCGAGACCCGGGCGCTGATCTGCGAAACGCTGGACCGCTGGGGCGTTCCCTATCAAAAATCGGCGCTGGATTCCTCGGTTTCGGGCAGTATTTCCGGCGGCGCGCCGGGCAAAACCGTCCTTCTGCGGGCCGACGTAGACGGTCTGCCCATTCGGGAGGAGACCGGCCTTCCCTTTGCGTCCCGTCATCCCGGGATCATGCACGCCTGCGGTCACGACGCCCACGGCGCCATGCTTCTCGGGGCGGTAAAGGCGCTGTTTGACCGGCGGGAAACGCTTTGCGGCACCGTCCGGTTTCTCTTTCAGGCCTCCGAGGAAGACGGACGCGGCGCGAAAAATGCCATCGCCGAGGGCATTTTGGATGGCGTGGACGCCGTGTTCGGCATGCACGTGGGCTCGATCCTGGGTCCGGAGATCCCCTCGGGCACCGTTACCGCCGCGCCCGGCTGCTGCATGGCGGCGGCCGATCGCTTCATCCTGAAGGTCCGGGGCGCGGGCTGTCACGGCTCTACCCCGGAAAAGGGTGTGGACCCTGTTTCCATCTCGGCGCATATCATCCTGGCCCTGCAGGAGATCATCGCCCGGGAGATTTCATCCACCAAGGCCGCCGTGGTCACCGTGGGGCGCATCAGCGGCGGCGCCGCCTACAACATCATCCCCGACGAGGTGGAGCTGGAGGGCACCCTCCGCTGCCTGGAGCGGGGCGTGCGGGATTACGTCCTGGGCCGCATCGCCGAGATCGCCCGCAGCGAGGCCGCGCTGTTCCGCGGAAGCTGCGAGGTGGAGATCATCCCCTTTGCCCCGCCCGTCATCAGCGACCCCGCCATGGCGGCGCTGGTGGTCCGTGCCGCGAGAGAGGTGGTGGGAGAGACCCGGGTGCGCGACACGCTGCCCGCCTCCAACATGGGAGCGGAGGATTTCGCCTTTTATCTGGAGCGGGTCCCCGGATGCTATTTCTTCCTCAGCGCCGCCGATCCGGAAAAGGGCACCTGCATCCCCCATCACAACGCCCGCTTCGACGTGGATGAAAGCGTCCTCTGGGAAGGCTCCGCCGTCCTTGCGGCCGCCGCCTGCCGGTTTTTGAACGGGGAAGAAGCGTGACCTCCGTTCACCCCGCAATCATACTGCATTTTATAAGAGCATCAAAAAACAGCCCTCCCGGGCTGTTTTTTTGATGCTTTTCAATAATCCCTGTGCTCCCGCCGGTATTGCCGGATCCAGGCAAAGGTCCTGTCCTCCCCTTCGTCGGCCAGCATGGTCAGCAGCTTTTTGAGGAATTCTCCGGTCTCGGCGTGCATCACGTGTTTTCCGATGCCCCGGTTGAAGTATTCCAGCGGCTTTGCGTCGGTGTAGTTTTCTCCTTGATAGGTCTTGCAGGCGGCGATGCGGTCGCAGAACATCTCGATCACGTATTTCAGCGGCATTTTCACCGGCTCCACTTGATGGGTCTTCATATTGTAGTCGGTCCAGTACTCGTGATGATGCTTGTTGCGCCCCTTGTGGTGGAGCCAGGAGCGGGAATAGCCCCGCACCTCGCGCTCGTGATCGTTGGGGCTTCGGGTTCCCTGATAATGAACGGCGGAGGTCCAGAACTCCACCGGGCTGTATTTGGAAAGGTCATGGCTCAGTCCCTGCCAGCCGATCCCGGCCTTGAAGCAGTGGCGGATGACCAGATGGCGGTGATGCGTGACCGTGCGGAAATGCTTCCAGGGGTGCATGGCGTCCCCTCCCTTCCCGCTTATTCTACTCCACCGGCGGCAAAAAAACAAGGCCGCATTGCGGCCTTGTGGGCGTTATTCCAGGTTCAGCAATTTTCGGATCTGCCGGACATAGGTCGCGTCATCGGATCCGCGATAGCTGCTGTACATCGGCCCCCGGACGGGAATGACGGTGATCTTCACACCGGAAAGATCGTAGGTGGACAAAATGAGCCGGGCGTCCTCCGGAGTCACGCCGCGCAAGCCGTGGTACAAAAGCTCGTCCCGATCCGGTCCGGGTGCGTCGCCGGAGAAAAAAGCGATGACATGCTTATCCCGGTATCTTTCGTTGGCATAAATCTTCAGCCCGGCTTCGGTATCCAGCCCGAAAAAGTCGGGAACGCGCTCCCGAAAGATCTCCAACCGCTGCTTTTCCTCAGGCGTATACCGGGTCTTTTCGGGCAAAAGCCGGGGCGCGAGCAGGAGAACGGCCGCAACCAGAGCCACACCGGCAAAAAGCAGCGCGGCCGCTTTCTTTTTGTTCCATTTTTTCACGGAGCTCTCCCCTTTTTTCGATTTTTCGATCACACTTCCTTCTTTTCTTTTCGTTCTGCGGGCAGCGCCGCCTCCGCCAAAAAGCGGCGGGCGTCCTGCCGGGTCTCAAAGCTGCCGCCCATCCGCTCCAGCAGCTTGCGGCAGGTTTGCAGGCCGATGCGGGTGCTTTCGGCAACGGTAGGACGGGCGGGGATCCCGTTGGACACGATGATCTTCAGCATATCGCCCTCGAGCCGGGCCATCACCACCACAGACCTGCCAAGATCGCCGTGCTTGAGCACGTTGGAGAACAGGTTGTCCACCACCCGCTGTAAGTATTGCAGATTGACGCGAACCGTGCATTCCTCGTCCAGCGGGAAGCTCTGCACCTCCCAGCCCATGCTCTGCAGCCGGATAATATGCTCGCCCAAAAGCTGCTCCAGCAGAATGACGGCATCGTATTCCTCCAGAGCGATCTCCCGCTCCGGCTGGCCGAACACCAGAAAATAGCGGAACAGCTCGTCGGTGAGCGATTTGAGCTGCCGGGCCCGCTCGCTGCTGGCCGACAGATATTTCTTCATCTGCTCCTCGGTCTGATACTGTCCGCCCTCCAGCAGATCCAGATAGCCCATCAGCGCCGTCAGCGGCGTGCGGATATCGTGGGAAATAGCGGTGATCAGCCCCGCGTTGGCCGTCAGCGCCTCCTGCTCGCCCTGCATCCGCTGGATGATGGAGCGGCGCATCCGCTCCACCGAGCGAGCCAGATCGCCCAGCTCGTCCTCCCGGTCGGTCTGGATGGCGGCGAGGCTCTCGCTGTTCTCCACGCGCTGCACCTCGCGGGAAAGACGGATGATAGAATTGGTCAGCGACCGGTTATAAGTGAGATTGACCGCCAGCAGCGTCAGACTGGCAAGGGTCAGAGCGATCATGGTGATGCCGCTGTAATAGGGCGTTTCGGAATACTCCGTCAGACTTACCCGAAACACGCCGTCGGCAAAGGCAACCGCATAGCGGCCCTCTTCATCGGGCGTCAGCACATCGGGCGTCAGACTGTTCCCCACCGGCGCCACATTGTTGTAGACCGCGTGGGTCAGATCGACGACCTCGCCGTCGGTCTCCAGAACGGTCTGCTCGCCCTTGTAAATCACCAGATAAACGTATCGCTTCGCCCGGGCCCAGGCAGACAGCTCCTCTGCGTCGGTAGAGCGAAGCTCCTTTTCCTGAACATAGTCGCTGAGGTCACGGATATACTGCTGCTCGCGCCGGAGCGAGGATTCCTCCGACAGATAGACGTGCTCCAGCAAATACCGTCCGCACACCACGGCGCAGAAAAACACCGCCAGCGCCAGACACAGCGAGCCAAGCTGCACGGTGAGCAGCTTGGCGTTCATGGATACGCGCCGGTTTTCAGCCTTCATCCAATTGATACCCCTTGCCCCAGACGGTGCGGATCAGCTGAGGATTGGTATAGTCGTCCTCCAGCTTTTTCCGCAGATTCAGAATATGGACCATGACAGTGTTGGTGGCCGAAGGAAGATATTTTTCCTTCCACACGCCCTCGTAAAGGGTGCGGGCGTCGATCACCTGGCCGCTGTGATCCATGAAAAACTGCAGGATCTCGATCTCCTTGTTGGTGAGGGGCACGGCCTCGCCGCGGCGCAGCACGCAGCCCTTGTCGGGCTGGAGGACCAGCCGCCCCGAGGGGCGGTCCTCGGGCTTGCCCTTATACACCCGATAGCGCCGCAGGAGCGAATCCACCTTCATCAAAAGCTCGGTCTGGGAAAAGGGCTTGCCCAGATAATCGTCGCCCCCGGCGCCGTAAGCCTGCAGCTTGTCGCTTTCCATCGTTTTTGCCGTCAAAAACAGGATGGGCGCCTGAGAATACTTCCGGATCTCGGCGCATGCCTCTACCCCCGACAGCCCGGGCATCATGATATCCATGACCACCAGGTCGGTGTCGGGGTGCGCTTCGATATAGGCGATGGCCTCGGATCCGCTGGCGGCACATTCCGCGTAATAGCCCCTGCTCTCCAGCAGGATCCGCACGATCTCGCGGATATCCCGCTCGTCGTCCACCACAAGAATATGTACGTTTTCGTTCATGAAGCCGCTCCTTTCCTCAACAGCGTTTCATGTGCGCTCATTTCTGTTTCCATTCTATCACAGTTTTTGCGGTTGCACAGCTTTTTTTGCGCCCTTTAAGAATTTTTAAGGCCAAGTGCCACAAAGCGCTGCTTTTTTCTCAGTTTTTCGCGGTCTTTCCCCACTTTTCCCGGGTTTTCGCAGAGTCGGCACTCGGGTTTTACAAAATGTTTCCTTTACAGCAGGGCGGGACGGGGGGTATAATAAAGGCAGAATCATCATGGATCGGAGGGATCTGTTATGCTGCGCGATCATCTGGGCGAGGCCCGTCTGCTCCCCGCCTCCGGGAATCATATCAAAATAACGACCCACAAGGATTTTGCCGCCGGCGAGATCTCGGGTCTTTCCTTCGCCGACCGTCTGGGCGACGGGGCGCTCCGCCTGCGGAAAGAGGGCGAGGGCGTTTTCCTCACCCCCGTCGTCACCGCCGAGCATCCCTTTAACGACCTGGTGGCCTCCTGGAACAGCGAGACCCCCGCGGGCACCTGGATCGAGGTGCTGGGCCGGGTCTATCTGCCGGAATACGACGGCTGGACCGCTCCCGACGGCGCTGTCTGCGACGGGTGGACCGACTGGATCACCTGGGGCAAATGGAGCACCCACATCCCCCGCGCCTGTCCTGCCTGTCAGGACAGTCATCCCCGCAAGGACAGCGAGGAGCAAAACGGCTGGGTCTTCGCCTATTCGATGCCCGGCTTCGGCGACAGCTCTCTTAACGTCCGGGGCACCTTTACCGCCGAGGCATTTCAGCTCAAGGCTGTTCTTCACGCCGATCAGAACTGCGCCGGTCTGCCCGCGCTGCGTCTGCTGGCGGCCACCTGGAAAAACACCAACGATCCCGCCTGGCAGGACGATTGCTCCTATCCCGAGGAGCACGTGACCCAGGCCGAATCGGTGCTGCTGGACACCCCCGCCATCTCCCAGATGCGGCGGGATCCCGACTATGCCGGCGTGATCTGCTCGGCCACCTGCATCGCCATGCAGATGAACGGCATGGGGGCCGACATCCTCCCCGAGGACGTTGCGCTTCTGAACTATGACCACGGCTTCGGCGGCAACGGCAACTGGAGCTTTTCCTGCGCCGCGGCGGGGGCCTTCGGCTATGAGAGCTACGTTTCCTATTCCAGCTTTTCCGCCCTGCGGCAGGAGCTGACCAAGGGCTATGCCGTGACGCTTTCCGTGAAATACAGCAACAAGGAAAACGACGATCAGCCCTATCTGGAAAACGCTCCCTGCCACACAAACGGCCACCTGATCACCGTGGCGGGCTATTATTTCAGCAAGCAGCGCAACGAATATGTTTATTGCGTCAATGATCCCGCCGCCGGCTCCGACGCCGAAACGGCCCACCGGGAATACTGCCAGTCCCAGCTGGACAAGTGCTGGTATCGCCGCGCCGCCTATTTCGTTCATAAAAAAGAGGCCGGGGCCGGGCTGTTCGTGCGGGACTATGTCTCCGCCGTGCTGATGCCCGTAAAGGACCGGGCGGACGCCTGGGCGCTGGTATCTGAGGACAGCCTGCTCCAGATCCCCGCCGACTTTTTGCAGGGCAGACGCCAGACCTTCGGTCAGCATGGCACCATTTGCTATTACGCCGCCGACGAGCGTTCTCCCCTTCCCAAGACCTGCCGCCGGGTCACGGCCAACCATGTGTTCCGCTACGAGGGGATCGGCGTCACGGACGAGGGTTATCTCACCTTTGCCGACGAGGGCGTGCGAGCGATGCTGGCAGGAGGCAAGCAAGTCAAGCTGCTGGTGCTGGATAACTGCGATACCGTTTACACCGCCGCCGCCACTCTTTCCGAGATCTTTGATCCCGCCGATCTGATGACCGAGGAAGAGGAGCAGGCCGAGCGCGACCGTCTGCGCCGCAGCGCCCGCATCGGGATGCTGGCTGCCGGCGCCGTCACCGCGGGCGTGGCCGCCGCCATCGCCATCCGCAAGCTCTTCGGCAGAGGCAAGGGCGGACAGGTCTGACGCGGTATTCTTTCCAAAACAGCCGGAGCGGGCAATGCCCGCTCCGTTTTGTTATCCCAGCGCCACATCCAGCAGCATCATCAGGGCAAAGCCCAGTGCTGTCCCAACGGCGCCGGAGGCGTCCTTTTCCCCGCTCTGCATCTCGGGCACCAGCTCCACCACCACCACATAGAGCATCGTCCCCGCGGCAAAGGCCAACACATAGGGCAGGATCGGCCCCATCAGGCGCGTCAGCCCCAGGGTCAAAAGCGCTCCCAGCGGCTCCACCGCCCCCGAAAGCACGCCCCCCAGAAACGCCTTTCCCTTATTCATGCCGTCGGCCGCCAACGGCGCCGAAATGATAGCCCCCTCGGGCACGTTCTGCACGGTGATGCCGATGGCCAGCGCCATCACTCCTGCCGCAGTCACGCTTCCTCCGCCGGAAAGCAGACCCGCCAGCGCCACGCCCACGGCCATGCCCTCGGGCAGATTGTGGATGGTGACGGCCAGCAGCATCATCAAATGTCCCGACCGCTTCTCCGCGGCCCGCTCCAGCGGCGAAAGCAGACGGTCCAGCCACAAAAGGCCTCCCATCCCCGCCAAAAAGCCCAGCACTGCCGGTCCCCAGGCCAGATGTCCCGCCCGCTCCGCCAGCTCGATGGCGGGCATGAGCAGGGACCACACCAGCGCCGCCAGCATCACGCCGGAGGCGAAGCCCAGCAGCCCCTTTTTCAGCCCGGAGCGCAGCTCCTTTTTCATGCAAAACACGGCGGCGGCTCCTGCCGCCGTTCCCAAAAAAGGCAGCAGAACGCACGTTGCCGTTTCCCAGATCAAGTCCAAAGCCCCTCTTTCCTGAAAGATTGCCCGACGCTGCTTCGGGTAACCCAGTCTATGCCGGGATCGGGGCTCCGGTGCGGAAAAATCCGCGCCGGTTTAAAAGGCAAAAGGACTGCTGTTTCACGCAGCAGCCCTTTCCTTTTACTCGCTTTTTTTCGCGTCCATCCTGTCTAAGGCCGTTTCACAGGCCGCATTCGCGGCGGTTTTCTTCCGTGTGGCGAGGAAAAGCCAACCGCAAAGCGCCAGTTCGACCACAAGCGCCGGGAGCGCGCCTTCCACGCCGAAGGCCGCGTCATAGAGCAGGCTCTCGCGGGCTGCCTCAAGATGCAGGAACGAGCCCTCCGAAACGATCCCGGAATTGGGCAGGCCGAAAAGAATGCTCTGCGTAAAGTTCCACATGGTATGGATCGCAATCGCCATCCACAGGCTCTCGCGCACCACCATCACCAGACTCAGCGCCACGCCGACCAGCACGATATTCAGCACCGACAGCGCCGTGACCCCGGGGTTGAACAGGTGCAGCACGCCGAACAGCAGGGAATTAGCGGCCACAGCCACCCAAACCGGATAGCGTTCCCTCAGCGCGCCGTAGAGATAGCCGCGGCACAGCATCTCCTCCGAGCCCGACTGGATCAGCACGAACAAAAAGGTGACCAGCAGATAAACCGGATAAAACTTCCCCACCGAAAAATCCAGATTCCCGTGCAGCCAGGCGGCCAGAATGCAGGCGCCGTTCATCATAAAACCGATCAGGATGCCCAGGCCGAATTCCTTCAGCGTATTGCCCCGGATCCCGCCGCGG
This sequence comes from Clostridia bacterium, assembly GCA_017394205.1. Classification (GTDB taxonomy): domain Bacteria; phylum Bacillota; class Clostridia; order Oscillospirales; family Butyricicoccaceae; genus UBA4644. The sequence goes on from JAFOPS010000115.1 coordinate 37,747, forward strand.
CGTGCGCCGCGAAACAGCGGCAGCAGTTCTTTTTCCGCGAGAGCCACGTATCCCAGCACCGCCAGAAGGGGACCGATTTCCATGAAATACATCAGCGAGAAGCGCCACATCGGCGGCATATCGGGGAACAGCAGCCGTGGCGGGATACACAACATTCCCCCCAAGAGCGTCCCGAGCAACAAGAGCCCCAGTGCGATCAGCAGCACCCAAAGAATAAAGTGGCGTTTTCTCTTCTTTTCCGGTTCAGCTTCCATCTTCATCTGTCTTTCCATGCCTTTCTCTTTGTTTTTTAAAATGCAGTATTTCACGGCGCGTTTACGCCGTCCAGAACATAAAGAGGTTCCAGTAGGCGATGTTGGCGGCGATACCGGCGGCGGCGATCAGGACGGCGACGCGAAGGGCTTTGCGGCCCTTCGTTCCCAGCTTGCGGAAAGAGCAAAGCCCCCGGATGACCAGCGCCGCCAGCACGATCATCAGGACAAGCATCCCGATCGACCACAGGCGGTATGTCAGAGGCCTCCACATGTCAAGAGACAGCAGCGAAATTGCAAAGGGCAGGAGCATGCCTGCCACTGCCAGCGACAGCAGCGCGGCCGAAACGGCGAGGCCGTCCACTGGGCACTTCCCCCGCCGCGTCAGACAGGCGATCAGCTTCCACAGCAGCGCGGCGACGGCGAAGACGATCCCCAGCGCGCCCCAGCCCAGCATCAGGCTCATCGGCAAGACCTCGCCCGGCGTTCTCACCAGAAAATCGCCGTAGCAGGAGCAGATCTTCTCCACGCCGCCGGAAGTGCCTCGCACACAGAAATCACTCTCATAGACCCTTTCCGCATTCGCGGGCGAAAAGGTGGAAACGATATGATAGACCTTCATAAGCCCGCTGTAGGTGGTGCGGGCGCTCTCCAGCCATCCGCGATAATCCGGCTTTTCCCATTCGCCTTTACCAAACACGGTTTCTGCCATCAAATGCGTAAAGACGCTCTCCTGCTGCTGATTGACCATCACCACCATGCCGCGGCCGCTCTCCGGATCGAGCATCAGCTTGCTGGAGCAGCCCGACGTATTGCCGCCGTGACCGATCACCGGCACGGCGTAGCAGCGGATGTGCCAGAAGCCGTGGCTGTTCAATGCCAGATCGGTGTCGCCGTAAAAGGCCGTAGGCGAAAACATCTCATAATAGGTCTCGGGCGACTGAAACCAGACCGTGTCGGGCTTCAGCAGCTCCTGCGCAAAGCGGCGCAGCTCCCGCAGGGGCGAGGCGCACATCCCTTCGGGATAGGCCACCAGATATTCAAAAGGACCCCGCAGCGGATCGCCCTTTGTGTCATATCCCCGCAGCGCCAGCCGCCGCTCCTTCACCCAGGGGTCGTCGGACAGGTCGCTGTTTAAGGCGGCGTGCTCAATGCCGATGGGCTTGAACAGGTGGTTTTGCACATACTGATAAAAGGGCTCTCCGGAGACGCGCTCCACGATATAGCCCGCCAGCGCCGTACTCCAGTTGGAGTAAGCTGTTACCGTCCCGGGCTCGTAGACCTGCGCGGGCTGATAGCGATACAGATAGTCCTCCAGGGGCAGGATATCCCGCTCATCCGGCGTCTCCATCCCCATCACCGCATCCTCGAAGCCGCCCTGATGGTTCATCAGATGGATCAGCGTGACGGGCTCGTCATACTTCAGCCGGGTCAAAAAGCCATCCGGCAGATACGTGCGGATATCCGCCGCCAGGTCGAGCTTGCCCTGTTCCCAGAGCTGCATGACGCTGATCCACACCGTCAGTTTGGTGATGGAGCCCCAGTCGAACACGGTGTCCTCCGTCACGGGCACGCCCGCCTCCCAGTCAGCAAAGCCAAAATAATCCTCGTATTCCACGGCATCCGCGTCAAACACCGACACCGCCATGCCCGCCAGCGTGTCCTCGTGCTCCTGCACATAGGCTTGGATCTGCGCGCCAGCGTCCTCTTGCCCCGCCGCCAGTGCGGGCGCGGCGCAGGAGACGGCGCACAAAAGCGCCAAAACCAGGGCAAACGTCCTTTTGATCCGTTGATGCTTCATACGCGCTTCCTTTCCTAACGCTCTACTCACGCAGAGAAATTCCGAAAAAAGCGGCGTCGGCTTTCGCAGGCGCCGCTTTGATTCTCAAAAGCTCAGGCCTTTTCCCCGATCTTGGGCTGGTGATATTCGCAGCCCTTGTCGAAGCGGACGCTCTCCGGCGGCACGGTCAGCAGCTCGGGATGGTCCAGATACCGCCGCATATCGGCGAAAAACCGGGCGTAATGCGCACCGGAGCACACCCGCTCGTCGGCGGTGATGCCGATGGGCAGATAACGCTTCATGCGGGTCTCGCCGTCTTCCACCACGGCCACCTTCTCCGTCAGGCCAAGGCCGAAAAACAGGCTGACGTCGCCGAAGTTATAGATGTGATGGTTGACGTCGTGCAGACCGATGGAGGCGGTGTTGGTGATGTACATGCCCACGTAAAAGGGCAGCTCCTCGATCAGGACCTTCGGCGCGATGCCGTAGCGGTCCAGCAGCCGCACACTGGCCACCACAAGGCCGGGCAGACCCGGAACACGGAACAGCACGCCCAGCAGCTTATCCACAAAGCCCTTGGGCTGGTCGCCCCGGTTGGCCTCTACGTTCGCGGCCATCCGGTCGCGCACGTCGTAGATGGTGTCGGTGAGGTCAAACTTGGTCTTCACCACCGATTCTCCCTGGTCCGCGTCCTGCGGATCCTTGAGGATGGTCAGTGCCACCGAGCAGTTGTTGCGGGCATAAAGCTGCCGGTTCATGATAAAGCGGTTGACCTCGGGATTGCGGCTGACGGCGCGGACATAGGCCGCTATCACGATCTGCATATAGGTGATCTGCTCGTTTTTTTCGGTTTTCTGCTGCCGGATGAATTTCGACATCTTTTCCATGTCGGCCCGGTGCTTCAAAAACACCTGCGCATCACAGCGCATGGGCATCACATAAGACGTGATCTGCACGATCGGGTCGATCCCCTTGACCCGGCGTCCGTCTGCTCTTCTTCCAAACATAACCTTCCCCCTCTTTCTCCGGCGGACAGCGATCCCGACGGAGATTCTTTTTGATCCATATGCGCAAAGCGGCGCTTACCGCTCCGTTCCCCGGAAAAACAGGCCCAGCATCCCCGGCCCCACGTGGGCGCCGGAAAACGGCTCGTGCTGGCAGATGGTGATGGGCACCTCCGGCGTGATCTCCCGCACCAGGTCGGCCAGCCGCCGGGCGTCGTCCAGACAGTCGCCGTGGGAAATGCAGACCCGCTGCTCCCCCGTGCGCACGCGCTTTTCCTCATACTTTTTCACCAGCGCCTCGATGGACTGTCTGCGCCCCCGGACCTTGGCACAGGACACGATATGTCCGGTGGCGTCGCCGTAAAGGATGGGTTTGATGTTGAGGACAGTGCCGATCTTCGCCGTCACGCCGCTGACGCGGCCGGTTTTTTTCAGGAAATTCAGATCGTCCACCGTAAAATACTGGCAGATGTGAGGCACCTCGGCGTCGAGGATGGCGGCCGCCTCTCTGGCGTCGCGCCCCTGCCGGCTCAGCTCCGCCGCCTTTACGGCCAGCAGCCCGTTGCCGAAGCCGCAGCCCAGCGAGTCCACAATGTGGACGAAGCGTTCCCGATACTCCTCCATCAGCTCCCGCGCCGCCAGCTTTGCTGCGCCGCAGGTGCCGCTGATGCCGGAGCTCATGGAAATGTAGATCACGTCCAGCCCCTGCTTCAAGACCGGGCCGAAGTGTGTCAGGAACAGGTGCGTGTTGAGAAGCGTGGTGCGGGCGATCTTCCCGTGACGAAGCTCCTCGTAAAAGGCGTGGGCGTCAAAGCGGTCCACGTCGCCAAAATACGTCTGTGGGACGCCGTCCAGGGTGTATTCGCACGGAAGGAGCGAGATCCCCTCCAGCATCGTTTCCGGCAGATTGGCGCTGCCGTCTGCAAACACGGCAAATGGCATATCTCCGACCTCCTTGGAATCGTCATGGCGATAAAACTGGTTTTATTATAATCCCATAATCCGGTATTTTCAAGTGCTTCCGCACGGGGAACCAACAATCGGCCGCAGTCTGCGGCGCGCGCCCGATAATACAGGAAAAGGCCCCGTCGAAAGACGGGGTCTTTTTGTCGATTCGGCACGAAAGGAAGCCGTTCGCTTCGTTCGTGAACGAAGCGTCTTCACTCCTTCATTCGCCCGCAAAAGGCGATTTCGTTGAAAAAACGCGTAAAAGTACACCGATGCAAAGAAAGAAATCCCAAAAGTACACCAATAAAGAGCTTGACGAACTGGAATCTACCAGCGTTTCATATTCTTTTTGAACTTGCTGATATAGACTTGCTTTAGTTCTTCTGCTGATATTCCATAACAGAGCAAAACATCATTATAATACATAAGGACATCTGCCAATTCTTCAACGAGGTGAGATCTCAATTTCTCGTCTTGATTTGCTGTTTCTCCGCCATGTTTCTTGATGATGTCTATTACTTCGCCAATTTCTCCAATCATCCATAGCAGCTTGTTTTTCCCAATTTCCGGGGATATCGTTTCCCATATATCTTTATACTTATCCTGCAATTCCTTTTGCATTTCAAGCATTTCATTGATTCCAAAATCGTCCATCTTTTTCACCTCTTCAAATACCGATTTGTTGGGCGTCTTTTCTGTCAATGATTCTTTTCCTTTATAGTCATAATAGTTGAAATAAGCATGCGTCTGATTGCACCGCAGTTGTTTTGGATCGGTTTGTATGTTTGTTCATCCATATATCCGGTTTCGAACAGCAATTCAAGCCAATACTCTGTTTCATATACTTCTTTAAGGGATATCTCGAACTTTGAAATAAAGTCTTTTGTCCCCTGTGCGTATTGTGCTTCATGGATATTTGCACCAATAGATGTTCCGCTTCTGAGCAATTGATTTGTCAGCACAGATTCGTGGTGTTCCTGCTTGATCACCCTGCAAAGAATGACGATTTGCTTTGCAAATTCTTTGGATCTATCGCGGAGAACGCTGTCTGACATTTCCCATCACCTCGCATCAATTATAATAAAAAAGCAGTACTTTGCAAGTTATATTGCGCCTGCGGCGCAGTTATATTGTCCCTCCGGGACAGTTATATTTTGCAGCGATGCCGCAAAGTTATATTATATTCGCCTTCAAACTGCGCGCAGCGCAATATCACTCGGCGTAAGCCGAATATAACTGCAACGCAATAGAACTCGCCGCAGGCGAATATAACGGAAAGAAACCTGATTTGGTAGACAAATCAGGTTTCTTTCATGGTGGGAGCGGGTGGATTCGAACCACCGTAGGCACTGCCAACAGATTTACAGTCTGCCCCCTTTGGCCACTCGGGAACACTCCCATATTCCCTTTTGCGTCTGCCGGAATGGAGCTGGTGGACGGATTCGAACCCCCGACCTGCTGATTACAAATCAGCTGCTCTACCGGCTGAGCTACACCAGCTTATCAGCCTGCTCGACGCAAGAAATATATTATCATACCGCCGAAAAAAATGCAAGTGTTTTTTTACTTTTTTTCGGCCTCGGGATCGATTTTCTCGTCTACGGTGTGCAGCAGCGACAGCAGCGACGGCGACAGCCGGGGCCACGCCTGCTGCACCCGCTGGAGCGACATATCCAGCGCCGCGTCTTCCCCGGCGGCGATCATCTGCCGCAGCGCGGCCTCGCAGCGCTTGAGCTCGATATCACACAGCTCGGCATAGCAGGACTGGGGCGCGGCAAAGGCCTTGCGGTCGGCGCTCTCGTCCAGCTGATAGAGCATGCGGTAGATCTTGTAAAACGACAGGGTGAGATACTCCGACACCACCCGGGAAACGCCCTTTTCCTTCCCGATCTGCTCATAGAGCAGCGAGGTGGAATTGACCAGCAGCTTTTTGCTGAGCAGTGCCGCCGCCGAGCCGTTGAGCACGTTGTCCTTGTCAGAGGAGCTGTCCACCAGATCATCGGCCAGGATGGCGCCGCCGTCGCGGGCCATGGTGCGGCCCAGCAAAAAGTCGGCCGAAACGCCGTAGTAATCAGCTGCGCGCACCACGAAGCTCAGCCCCGGCTCACGCACGCCGTTTTCATAGTGCGACAAAAGCGCCTGAGAGACACCAAGCTCCCCGGCGGCCTTGCGCTGGCTGATCTTCCGCTCCTGCCGCAGCAGCGACAGCGTCCGCGAAAACGCTTCGATCCGTTCGATGACCATGTTCGTTCCTATCCTCGTTTTCAAGTCGTGGTATTAGTTTACACCCGCGGAGCAAGGTTGTAAAGAGGGTTTTTGAAAACTGCGCGTAATATTTTCGGGGAAAATTTTGTGGAATTTTTTTGAAAATTCTGCTTGACATAAACAGGCTGTTTTCAATCGGTGCAAAAATGACTTGACGCCGCCGGCATAAGTCACGATATCGGGGAAAATCGCCGGAAATCGTGACTTGATCCCCCGCGTCAAGTCAAAACCGTGAATCGCGCCATGGCAAAACTGCGGCTGCGGCAAAAGAAAGCCCCCCGGCTTTCGCCGGGGGGCCTTGCTTTGCGATTGTCAGTCAGCTCCTATTTCGGTTGTCGCTCAGAAGGGCAGATAGCCGTTGTAGGTGTTCATGACGTGGAAGACGATGACGTAGAAGACGTCGATCTCCGCATCATAGAGGAACATGCTGAACTGGGTGTAGCCCTCGTCCTCTTCGCCGATGAAGCCGATCCTGTCGAAGTCAAGATCCTTGCGCTCCACAAACTCGGTGGAATCCAGGTTCTCCAGAGCGTAGAGCCGCAGCATCTCTTCGTTCGCGATGTTCAGGCCGTGCTTCAGGGTGACCTCGGAAACCGCGATGACGGTGTCCTTGGTCAGGCCGACCCACTGGTAAGCGCCGGACTGGAGGTTGCTGAAGCAGACCTGATAGCTGTCTTCATCGTAGTCCACGATAGCCCAGGGCAGGGAATTGGCGGGAACCACGTACAGATCGTAGGTCTTCTCGATGGCGTTGTAGACGTAGAAGCAGAAGTCGTTCTCGAACAGCTCGACCTCGCCGGGATAATCCTCATCCTCGTAGTACTCGATGTTGTCGATGTAGATGGTGTCGGTGCTGCCGTCAGAGAACTCGACCTTGACGTAGGTGCCGTTCTTGTTGGTCTTGGGCTCGCTGCGGACGATCAGGAAGTCGCCGCTCAGAGCGCCGTCCAGGTTGGCGAAGATGTAGCCGGCCACAGCAGCGGGCATACGATAGCCATTGGACTTGGTGAAGACCTGAGCGTAAGCTTCGTCGCAGTAGCCCTTACCCAGATCGGAAGCCTTGATGACGCCGTAAACGGTGTTCTTGGCAGTGGGGGGCTCAGCGCCCTTCTTGGTGTAGCCGTAGAAGTAGACGTTGTCATTGACCAGGACGTACTCATCCAGGACCTTGGTGCTGCGGGTAGCATCCAGTTCGACGTCCTCCAGCTCTTCGTAGCCGTCAGCAACAGCTCTGGAGACGTTGAAGTCGTCGTTCATGGTGTCAGCATCAATGGCGAACAGGACGACCTTGCGGCCAACGGTGACGATGCGGAACAGACGGCCTTCAACGGTGTACACGCCGTCGTTCTTGTCGTCGTCCTGGCTCAGAGCCAGCAGATCGTCGAAGTCAACGCCGCCCTTGTTCAGAGCATAGTCGTTGTCATAGACGCCGATGTGGGTCTCGCCGTCGATGGTCATGTACTCGATGGCCAGCTCCTCACGGATGGTGTTGTGAGAATACTCGTCGTCAGCATCCAGGACCAGGACGATCTTGTTGTTGATGGCGTCCAGCGTCTTGTTGGTGTCGTCGGTCAGCTGGATGTAGACCAGCAGACCGCCGTCGTAGACCAGGTCGAAGTCATTGCCCAGCAGGCCCTTGACCAGCAGATCCCAGTCAACTTCGCCCAGGGTAGCGACCTGATACTCTTCGCCGCCGAAGGTGTAGGTCAGCTTCTTGTTGTTGATCTCTTCGAACTCAACAGCTTCACGCATGGGCAGGACTTCCATAACGTAAGCCCAGTTGTCCAGATCCCAGGTGACGCGGACGATCTCGCCCTTGGCCAGGGTGTCGTCGGTGATGATGCAGCTGTCGATGTACAGACGGTCTTCGCCGTTGTAGGACAGACCCTCACCAAAGGCATCCTCGGAATTGCTGCTGAACACAGCATAGACGTAGTCGCCGTATTCCTTGTGGTTGCCGGCCTTGGTGATCATCGCGTAAGCGTAGTTGACGATGAACAGGTAGTCGATCTTGCCGTTGTCATCGGTATCGATGGCCTTGACGGTCTCGTTGCCGACGAAGACACGGTTGCCGATGCGGTTGGCGTTGCCCAGAGTGCCCTCATACAGATCAATAGGAGTAACTTCCTCGAAGTACTCGACATCGGTATGCTCGTTGGCGCCGGTCTCGAGAGCGTTGATCGTCTTGCCAGCGAAGGTCAGCTTGGTGCCGTTGAAGTCGAAGACGTACTTGTCGGCAGCCAGGTTGGCGCTGATCTTGTTGTTGATGGTGGTCTCGACATCCAGGATGCGAGCTTCATAGGTGGCGGACAGGCAGGTCTTGCCCAGAACCTTGTTGCCGCGGACATACAGGCGATAAGCCTGGCCCAGATCAGCGGCGCCCAGGTTGGAGCCGGAGAAGTCGGCAGTGGTCTTGCCGATGGCGAACTTGACCTTGCCGGGGGCGGCAGGAGCCTGGCCATCGATGACGGCGCTGTCGGTGGCGATGGCAACAGCGGTGTCGATGCAGTCAACGCCGAAATACTTCTCCATCATGGTGACGATCTCAGTCGCCATGGCGCCCAGGCCGGAGGTGGAGGTCAGCATGCCGGTGTAAGGCATAGCGGACATATTCTCGTAGGTCAGAGCGTACATCGCGTTGGCGAACATGACGGCGACCCACTGACGGGGAGCATAGCCCACGGTGGGATAGTCATAGCCGCTCAGCAGGCCGATGATGGCAGCGTCGGACAGGACGTTCTTGTCCCAGTTGGCGCCGGTGTAGCCGCGGACTTCGGCAGAATAGCCGATGGTGGTCAGCAGCATCTTGGCGACCTCAGCGGTGGTGATGGGATCGTCGGGACCGAACTTGCCATTGCCGTAGCCCTGGACCAGCTTGGTCATGCCGGCGTAGTTGATGTAGCCCTCGGCCCAGTGGCCGGCCACGTCGGTGAACAGATTGCCGTTCTTGTAGTTGACGCCCTTGTCGTCATTGCCGTAGTTGGTGATGACATAGATCATCTTGGCAACCTCGGCACGGGTGATGAACCCGTTGGGGTTGAAATTGCCCTTGTCGTCGCCCTGCATGATGTTCAGGACGCTGACCAGTTCGATGGCTTCTTCGCACTTGGCGTTGATGTTCGCAGCATCCTTATACTTGGACTCAGTATAAGTGCTGGCGAAAACAGGCAGTGCGAGGACCATCGCCAGAGCCAGAGACAGCGCGAGCAGTTTCTTCAGAGTGCTCATGGTTTATTCCTCCTAATTTTTTTTGGATCCGGATCATCTTTCCCCCTGCTTCGGACATGCTTCCGCAAGGTTCCGGACCTTCCTTATCCTGCGATTATCATAATCGCCCCTCAAAAAAAAGTCAATCGTTTTGCCCCGAATGTAACATAACTGTAATACTGACCTGTTTTTTGTCAAAAACTGCCGCTGCGGGCGCAGCGGCAGAGCATGGATCATTTCTTTTTTCTGCGGTTTTGGCGGCGGGCGGTGGTCTCCTCCACCTTGTTGTGGAACTCCCTCGCCGTGGGGACGCCGGCGCCCTTCAGCAGGAGCATGGCTTCCTCAAGCTGGGGCCGGGTCAGGCGGATGATGCACTCCCGCGTCATCCGCGAAACGTGGAGCGTGGGCGTTTCCCCGTCGGGATCGTCCACGGAATAATAGGCCGCCCGGTCAAAGGCGATATAGCGGCCGCCGGCAAAGGCGCCGGTCCTGGAAAGTCCCGAGCCGCTGAGCCCGTAAACGAGGCACAGCGCCAGCAGGATGGCGAAGATGGGCCAGCGCGTGCCCAGCGAGCCGGAAAATCCGCCCGCCCGCCAGAAGGCCAGGGCAAACAGCAGCAGAAGGATCATCGTCGAGGCCAGCTTCATGGGTGTTTTGCCCCGGATGACGGTCGTGGTCCAGAAGCGGACCGTGTTGAGCAGCTGATAGAGCAAAAAGACCGCAGCGACGGCAAGAATGATATAATCCAGTGTGGTCATCGGGGTTCCTCCTCCTGCAGCTCGTCCAGACTGAGGGAAAAGGCCGGCGCGAACTGCTCCATATAATAATCGGCTTCGGGCAGATGCATGTTTTCGATGGCCGTGCGGGTCTGCTCCGCCGCCCGGCGAAACTCGTCGTTGCCGCTTTTCAGCTCCTGGACGCATTTGACGTAGGCGCTGATCTTGTCGGCGGCCTTGATATAGCGGTATTGCGCGGGATCGTCGGTCTCGAAATCAAACAGCACCTGATAATGGGGCCGCAGCCCGTCTGGCAGCATCCGCAAAAGCGTGTCGGCGGCGGAGTGCTCGATGGATTTGTAGGCCGAGCAGATCTCGGGATTGTTGTATTTCACGGGCGTGGGCAGGTCGCCGGTGATGATCTCCGGCGCGTCGTGGAACAGCGCCGCGGCGGCGATCTTGCCGGGATCAATATCCTTTCCGAACTGCTCCTTGCCGATCACAGCCAGCGCGTGGGCGATGACGGCGGTGTCGAAGCTGTGCTCGGTGAGGTTTTCCCGGATGCTGTTTCGCATGAGGCCCCAGCGGGTGATGTTGCGCATGCGGGTCATCATGGCAAAAAAGCCGTTTTTTCGCATAATTTCCCTTCTTTCGGGCGTTTTCTGATTCTCTTATTATTATAAGGAAGATCCGCCGCGGGCGCAAGTGTAAAATCCGGAAATCACAGCGCGCGCCAGGTTTCCGGGCGGAGCGCCTCCTGCCCCCGCAGCGCCGCCTCCAGCTGACGCAGCATGGCGGGCTTGTCGGCATTCAGCGTTCCCCGCAGCGAGAGATAATTGGAGGCGTGATTCATGCGGAACACGCAGCCCGGCGCGTCCAGTTCCCGCAAAAGCAGCTCGGTCTCCCGCAGGATCAGAGCGCTGTCGGGCACGGTGAAGCTCCCCTGCTCCACCCAATGGAACAGCGGCGTCCCGGGCTCCACCATCAGGGTCAGCAGACCGATGTAATCGGGCCGCATGGCCGAAAGCGCCTTTGCCGTCTCCCGGGCGTGCTCCTGCCAGAGGGCCGTCCCGCCCAGGCCGGAGATGGCGGTCACCGAAAGGGCGATGCCGCTCTCCCGCACCTTGCGTCCCGCGGCGGCGATCTCTTGGGCGGTGTGGCCCTTGCGCATTCGTTTCAAAACGGCGTCGCTGCCCGATTCCAGCCCCATATACACCATCTGCAGATTTTTTTGCCGCAGGCGCGAAAGCTCCTCCGGCGTGCGCTTTTGCACGCTGCCCGGCGAGGCGTAGCAGGTGACCCGCTCGCACTCGGGAAACAGGCGGGCAATCTCGTCCAAAATGCGTTCCAGATCGGCGGCGGGACGGATAAGCGCGTCGCCGTCGGCCAAAAAGACCCGCCGCACCGAGGAATAAGCCTGCCGCGCCAGTGCGAAATCCTCCAGAATCTCTTCCATGGGCCGCAGCGCGAAGGATTTTTCCTTATACATGCTGCAAAAGGCGCAGGTGTTGTGACTGCATCCGTAGGTCACCTGCACGATCAGGCTGTACGCCTCAGAGGGCGGACGGTAAACGCTTCCGAAATATCGCATGCTTTTTTCTCCCTTACAGCGTGGCCGGCTCCAGCAGGGTCAGTGTTTTTTGATCCCCGTCCAGCCGCGCCCGAACGCCGATGGGCAGCACGCCGATGGGCTCGGCATGGCCGAAGTTGACATTATATAAAATGGGCAGATCGGGCCGGCCGGCCTCAAAGCCCACCACCCGGCGGTAAACCTCTTTATAGGGCTCATATTTGCTCCGGCGGGCGGGCTTGCCCACCAAAATGCCGGAAATCACATCAAAGATCCCCTGCGCCGCCAGATTGCGAAGCAGCCAGGTAAGATAATGGCAGGGCATATCCACCTCCGAGGTCTCCAAAAACAGGAGTTTTCCCTCCCATTCCCGCTTGTCGGGCCACAGCGCCGTGCCCAAAAGCTCCGGGAACACGTCGATACAGCCGCCCAGCAGCTCGCCCTCCGCGATCCCGCCGCCCTGGATCAGCTCATAGCCGATCTCCTCCGGGTGATAGGGCTTATACCGGTCGATGTTCTTCTCGTCCCACCAGATTTTCTCGTCCTCGTCGTCGTACCAATAAGGCGCGGAGGGGATGTCCAGCGCGGGCTGAGGATCGAACAGCGTCTTGCGGATCATCTCCTCGGTATAGGGGTTGATGCGCACGTATTCCGAAAAATTGGTCATGATCGTGGCGCCGTAGTAAGAGATCACGCCCGCCTTGTACATCATAAAGTGGTTGGTGGTGGTATCGGAAAAGCCCGTGAAGATCTTGGGATTGTCCCGCAGGACGGCAAAGTCGATATGCGGCAGCAGGCGAATGGTATCGTCGCCGCCGATGGCGTTGAACACCGCCTTGATTTTGTTGTCGGCAAAGGCCTCCATCCAATCCGCCGCCCGGGCTTCGGGATGCTCATACAGATACGTCTTGCCCCGCAGCGCGTTGGGCATGGCGGTCACTTCCAGGCCGAAATCCCGCTCCAGCCGCTCTTTTGCCAGATGATATTTGTGGATGAACTGGGGCTCGCCCAGTGTTCCCGCCGACAGGCTGACCACAGCCACCCGGTCGCCGGGACGAAGATGCGCCGGTTTTTTCATCGGCTTCACGATATCTCGCCTCCTTTTGCTCGATTTGTAAGAGCATAGCACAGTTTATGAAAAAAGTAAAGGCCCGCCATACGGCGGGCCGTTTCAAGAATCCGGTTACTTTCTCACCGGGCCGAAGCTGCACTCGTCCGCGTCCATGCGGAAGGCGCGGCCCATGGGCAGCGACAGCGTGGGGGTGCAGTGTCCGCAGCGGACGCCCATGATGGTGGGCTTCCCGGCGGGGGCGATCAGCTCCTCAAACACCTGCAGAAGCTGCAGCCCGGTCTTGGGCTCGTCCTTTTCCTCGCAGTCGGTAAAGGCGCCCAGCAAAATGCCGGCGGCGTCGTCCAGCTTGCCCGCGTTGCGCAGGTTGGTCAGCATGCCGTCCACCTTGTAGGGGGGCTCGTTGACCTCCTCGATGAACAGGATCTTTCCCCGGGTGTCGATCTCGTAGGGTGTGCCCAGCGAAGCGGCGATCAGCGAAAGATTGCCGCCCACCAGCCGCCCCTTGGCCTTGCCGGCCACCAGCGTGTTGCGGGGATAATCCACCGGGTTTTCATAATCGATGGTCTGTCCGAAGAGCATGGCCTTGACAAAATCCATGCTGAACCCGTCCAGCGGATCGTTGTCGGGCGTGCCCCAGGCGCCCACCATGGGCATATGATAGGCCTCCATGCCGCAGATCTTGTTCAACGCGCACAGCATGGCGGTGACGTCGCTGTAGCCGCCGAAAAATTTGGGGTGCTTTTTGATGGTTTTCCAGTCCAGCAGAGGCAGGACGCGATGGAAGCCGTAGCCGCCCCGGGTGGTAACGATGCCCTTGATGCTGTCGTCGGCAAAGGCGGCGTTCAGGTCGGCGGCGCGGACGGCGTCGTTTCCGGAAAGATAGCCGTGCTTCGCCGTGGCGCTGGGATAGAGCACCGGCTCAAGATCCATCGCGCGGACGTTGGCCGCCAGCACCTCCGGGGTCAGGCTGGTGGGGCTGGAGCCGCAAAGGACGGCCAGCCGGTCGCCGGGCTTCAGCGGTTTGGGTCGGATCATATTCATCCTCCTTATCGAAATTGGGGAGCCCGAACCGGGCCCCCCAAGCGGGTAATATGGATTTATTTGTTGGCGATGGCCTTCTTGAACTCCTCGATCAGCAGCGGAGTCACCTTGAACAGGTCGCCCACGATGCCGTAATCGGCGATCTCGAAGATGGGGGCGTTCTCATTCTTGTTGACGGCGATGATGCACTCGGAGTCGGACATGCCGGCCTTGTGCTGGATGGCGCCGGAAATGCCCAGAGCGATGTAAATACGGGGACGGACGGTCTTGCCGGTCTGGCCGACCTGATGATCGGCGGTGATCCAGCCGGCATCCACGCAGGCGCGGGAGGAGCCCACGACGCCGTGCAGAACGTCAGCCAGCTCTTCGGCCAGCTTGATGCCGCCTTCGATGTCCTTGGAAATGCCGCGGCCCACGGAAACGATGACCTCGGCGCCGGTCAGGTCGACCAGCTTGCGGGCTTCCTTAACGGTCTCCAGCACCTGGGTGCGGATGTCGGAAGCGGCCAGCTTGACCTCGGGCTTGGAGATGACGACGTTGTCAGCGCGCTTCTGATCGAAGGGAGCCTTCTTCATAACGCCGGGACGGACGGTGGCCATGCAGGGACGGAAGCGGGGGCAGATGATGGAGGCCATCAGATGGCCGCCGAAAGCGGGACGGGTCATCTTCAGGTCGCGGGACACGTCGTGGGGCTTGCCCAGAACGATGGCGCTGCCCATGCCGGCGATCTTCTCCTCGGGCAGGGTGGAAGCTTCCCGCAGGAAGTCCTTATAAATGCCCATTTCCACATCCAGGTGGGTGCAGTCGGCGCACAGACCGGTGTGCAGGCGGGCCGCGCAGCGGGGAGCCAGGTCACGGCCGATGTTGGTGGCGCCCACCAGCAGAGCCTCGGGCTTGCGCTCAACCACCATGTCGCAGATGACCTTGGCGTAAGCGTCGGTGGTGTAATCCTTCAGCAGGGGATGATCGCAGACGATGATCTCGTCGGCGCCATAGCCGGCCAGTTCGCGGGCCAGGCCCTCGACCTTGTCGCCCAGCAGCAGGCCGCACAGACGGACGCCCAGCTCGTCGGCCAGCTTGCGGCCTTCAGAGATCAGCTCGAAGTCGGTGGGCATCAAAACGCCCTGGCGCTGCTCGCAGAAGACCCACACGTCTTTGAAGTCTTCCAAAACGGTATTCTTAAACTCAGACATTCCTATAATCTCCTTTCAATCAGATGATGTGCTTGCCGGCGAGGATGCCCGCCAGCTTTTCGCACGTGGCTCTGTCAGCGCCTTCCAGCATCATGCCGGCGCCCTTCTGGGGAGGCGTAAAGGAGGTCAGGATGTTGGTGGGAGAGCCGGCCAGACCAATGGTGTCGGCCTCGATCAGGGGATCGTCCTTCAGACGAGGATAATCGAAAACCTCCATGGGCTTGCTGTAAGCGTCCACGATGCCGCCGACGCTCATGTAACGGGGCTCGTTGAGCTCCTTGATGCAGGTGAGCAGGCAGGGGGTCTGGACCTTAACGGTCATATAGCCGTCTTCCAGCATGCGCTTGACGATGATCTCGTTGCCTTTCTTCTTGATGTCGGCAACATAGGAGACCTGGGGAATGTTCAGCTTCTCGGCGATCTGGGGGCCCACCTGGGCGGTGTCGCCGTCGATGGCCTGGCGGCCGCAGAAGACGATATCGTCCTTCTCAAGGCCGATGGCATTGATGCCGGCGGCGATGATCTGGGAGGTAGCAAAGGTATCGGAACCGCCGAACTCACGGCCGGAGATCAGCACGGCGTCGTCGCAGCCCATGGCGATCAGCTCGCGGAGCATGCCCTCTGCGGGGGGCGGGCCCATGGTGACGGCGGTGACACGGCAGCCGGTCTCGTCCTTCAGCTTCAGAGCGGCTTCGATGGCGTTTTTATCGTCGGGGTTGGTGATGGTCTGCATGGATGCACGATTCAGGGTGCCGTCGGGATTGACAGCGACCTTACCGGAGGTATCCGGGACCTGCTTGACACAAACAATGATTTTCATAGCTTCTTACCTCCTGCTTATTTCACGCCGAGATTGCTGGCAATGACCATTCTCTGGACTTCAGAGGTGCCCTCGTAGATCTCGGTGATCTTCGCGTCGCGCATCATGCGCTCCACGGGATACTCACGGGTGTAGCCGTAGCCGCCAAAGAGCTGAACGGCGCGGCGGGTGACGTCGGAAGCGGCCTCGGCGGCAAAGAGCTTGGCCATGGCGGCGTCCATGCTGTAAGAGACCTTGCTGTTCTTGGCATGCTCGGCCTTCTTCATGGCGGCGGCATAGACCAGGTACTGAGCGGCCTGCATCCGGGTGTGCATATCAGCGATCTGGAACTGGGTGTTCTGGAACTGGCTGATGCGCTTGCCGAACTGGACGCGCTCCTTGGTGTACTTGATGGCCTCTTCCACGGCGCCTTCGCCCAGACCCAGAGCCTGAGCAGCGATGCCGATACGGCCGCCGTCCAGGGTCTTCATGGCGATCTTGAAGCCGTCGCCGATCTTGCCCAGCAGGTTCTCCTTGGGAACGATGCAGTCTTCGAAGATCAGATCGCAGGTAGAGGAGCCGCGGATACCCATCTTCTTCTCGTGCTTGCCCTGAGAGAAGCCGGGGAAGCTCTTCTCCACGATAAAGGCGGAGATCTCCTTGACCTTGCGGCCGCGCTTGTCGGTGGTCATGCCGGTGACGGCGATGATCACGAAGACGTCGGCCACGTTGCCGTTGGTGATGAAGCACTTGGAGCCGTTCAGCACGTAATGGTCGCCTTCCAGCACAGCGGTGGTCTGCTGGCCCTGGGCGTCGGTGCCGGCGCCGGGCTCGGTCAGACCGAACGCGCCGATCCATTCGCCGGAGCACAGCTTGGGCAGATACTTCATCTTCTGCTCCTCGGTGCCGTTCTCAAAGATGGGGGCGGCGCACAGAGAAGTGTGGGCGGAGACGATGACCGCGGTGGTGCCGCAGACCTTCGCCAGCTCTTCCACGCACATGGCATAGGCCAGCGTGTCGGCGCCGGCGCCGCCGTACTGCTTGGGGAAGTAGATGCCCATCATGCCCAGCTTGGCCATCTTTTTCACGGTCTCCATGGGGAAGCGCTCTTCCTCATCGATCTCCTGGGCCAAAGGCTTGACTTCGGTCTCCGCAAACTCACGGTACATTTTGCGGAGCATTTCATGCTCTTTGCTCAAAACAAAATCCATAATTACCCTCCTTGCGCTTGCGCGCAATATTTAATTTGCTTTATTTCGTGTAGTCGTAGAAGCCCTTGCCGGTCTTCCGGCCCAGCAGGCCGCCGCGCACCATCTTGCGGAGCAGCAGCGCGGGACGGTACTTGTCGTCGCCGGTCTCGCGGTGCAGGGTCTCCATGATGGCCAGGCAGACGTCCAGACCGATGAAATCGCCCAGCGCCAGCGGGCCCATGGGATGGTTGGCGCCCAGCTGCATGGCCTTGTCGATGTCCTCGACGGAGGCGACGCCGGTCTCCACCAGGCCGATGGCCTCGTTGATCATGGGGATCAGGATCTTATTGACCACGAAGCCGGGGGCTTCGGCAACCTCCACGGGATCCTTGCCGATCTCCTTGGAAAGGTTGTAGATGAAATCAAAGGTCTCTTGGGTGGTGTTGGCGCCGCGGATGACCTCAACCAGCTTCATGCTGGGGACGGGATTGAAGAAATGCATGCCGATGACGGGATGCTTCAGACCGTTGCCCATCTCAGTGACAGACAGGGACGAAGTGTTGGACGCAAAGACGGTCTCGGGCTTGCACATAGCGTCCAGCTCGCACAGCAGCTCGCGCTTGGTGGCCATGTCTTCCTTGACGCACTCGATGACCAGGTCGGCGTCGGCGGCGGCGGACTTTTCCTCCACCAGCACGCGGCTCAGCAGATCTTCCTTGGCCTCGGCGGTCATCTTGCCCTTCTGAACCCGCTTCTCCAGCGAGGCCGCCAGCTTATCCTTGTGCTTCTGGGCGGAAGCGACGCTGCTGGCATACATCAGCGCGGTGTGGCCGTTGGCGGCGAAAACCTGCGCGATGCCGCTGCCCATGGTTCCTGCTCCGAAAATTGCTACCTTCATGTTAGGATCCTCCTCGTTTATTTTTTTAGCGATTATCTTGTTTTGCATTCAACGATTGATGAACGGATCCGCCTTGCGCTTTTCCAAAAACGCGCCCATGGCGTTTTTCTGGTCCGCGGTCTCAAAGCAGGAGCCGAACAGCTCTTCCTCGATCTCCACAGCCCGATCCATATCCACCTGCAGGCCCTCGTTCACCGCCTTTTTGACGGCGCGGACGGCGATGGGGGCGTTGGCCGCGATGCGGCTCGCCATCTTCATGGCCTCATCCATCAGAGTCTCCACGGGATAAACGCCCTGCACCAGGCCGATCGCCAGCGCCTCGGGCGCCTTGACCTTGCGGGCGGTATAGAGCAACTCCTTGGCGCGGCCCATGCCGATCAGGCGGGCCATGCGCTGGGTGCCGCCGAAGCCCGGCGTGATGCCCAGGCCCACCTCGGGCTGTCCGAAGACCGCCGTCTCAGAGGCCAGCCGGATATCGCAGCTCATGGCCAGCTCGCAGCCGCCGCCCAGGGCAAAGCCGCACACCGCGGCGATGGTGGGGACGGGCAGCGTTTCAAGCTTGCGGAACACATCGTTGCCCAGCTTGCCGAAGGCCCGGCCCTCGGCCTTGCTCAGGCCGCTCATCTGACCGATATCGGCGCCGGCCACAAAGGCCTTCTCGCCCTCGCCGCGAACGATCAGGCAGCGCACCACATCCGGATCCACCAGATCCAGCGCTTCGCTCAATTCACGAATGACCTGATCATTCAGCGCATTGAGCGCAGCGGGGCGCGACACGGTAAGGATCCCAACGTTTCCTTCAACGGAATATTTCACGAATTCCATATAAAGACCTCCTGTCCTGCGCGACTGACCGGGCGTGAGATCCCTCACGCCCGATCACGCACAGTTTCATTATAATGGTCCCTGTTAAGTTTGTCAAAGATGAAACGATGTTTTTAAGCCGTTTTTCCGGAAATTCTCAAAAGAATTTTGAAAATTCTTCCGAAAAGCCGGTTTTCAACGGGTTTTCAGGTCTCAGACGCGCTCCACGACCAGCGCTTCGCCCATACCGCCGCCGATGCACAGAGCGGCGACGCCGTACTTGCTGCCGCGCTTCTGCATCTCGTAGCAGAGGGTGACCAGGATGCGGGCGCCGGAAGCGCCGATGGGATGGCCCAGCGCGATGGCGCCGCCGTTGACGTTGACGTTCTCGGGGGTCAGACCCAGCTCCTTGTTGACGGCGGCGGCCTGAGCGGCAAAGGCCTCGTTCAGCTCGAACAGGTCGATGTCCTTGAGCTCAAGGCCGGCCTTCTTCAGCGCCTGGCGGACAGAGGGGATGGGGCCGGTGCCCATATAGGCGGGATCAACGCCCACAGAGCCGGTGGCAACGATCTTGGCCATGGGCTTGAGGCCGTGGGCCTTGACGAACTCGCCGGAGGCGACCACGATGGCGGCAGCGCCGTCGTTGATGCCGGAGGCGTTGCCGGCGGTGACCGTGCCGCCGTCGCGCTTGAAGGCGGGCTTCAGCTTGGCCAGCGTCTCAACGGTGGTGCCGGCGCGGGGATGCTCGTCCTTATTGAAAACGATGGGATCGCCCTTGCGCTGGGGGATGACCACGTCCACGATCTCGTCGTCGAACCGGCCGCTGTCGCGGGCGGCAACGGCGCGCTGCTGGCTGCGGGCAGCCAGCTCGTCCTGCATTTCACGGGTGATGCCGTACTTCTCCGCCACGTTCTCGGCGGTGATGCCCATGTGATAGTTGTTGAAGGCGTCCCACAGACCGTCGTTGACCATCACGTCGGTCATGGTGGTGTTGTTCATGCGGGCGCCCCAGCGGGCGGAATTGATGGCGTAGGGAGCCATGCTCATGCTCTCCATGCCGCCGGCCACGACGCACTCGGCCTCGCCGGCCAGGATGGTGCGGTAAGCCAGAGAAACGGAATGCAGGCCGGAGCCGCAGACCTTATTCAGCGTGGTGCAGGGGGTCTCGATGGGGAGGCCGGCCTTCAGAGAGGCCTGGCGGGCGGGATTCTGGCCAAGACCAGCCTGCAGAACGTTGCCGAAGAAGACCTCGTTCACGTCGGCGGCGTCCACGTTGCCGCGCTTCAGCGCTTCCTTGATGACGATGGAGCCAAGCTCCACGGCGGGGGTGCTCTTCAGCGCGCCGCCAAAGCTGCCGACGGCAGTACGGGCCATGCTGACCAGATAAACTTCTTTCATGGGAATACACTCCTTCTATAAAAATATTATTTGTGCCATTGTCGGTCGTGGGTCTGCCCACTGAACCAATTTTTATTATACCGAAAAACCCTTTTTGTGGCAACACGCAAATTGCCATATTTTGTACTTTTTTTCTACAAAAACCCGTGATTTTCACGGTTTTTGTTAATTTCATGTCAAATTCGTCCCGATCTTTTCACAACCCCGTTTCCTCACGGGCAAAAAACGGCCTGCCCCGGAATCCGGGTACAGGCCGTTAGCGTGTCATTTGTGATATTTCCCGCCCGAAAGGATGGACAGGACCCGATAGATCTGCTCCAGCACCATCACCCGCGCCAGATGGTGCGGGAAGGTCATGGGCGACATGGACAGCCGCAGCCCCGCCTCCCGCTTGACGCCTTCGTCCAGCCCGCGGGACGAGCCGATGAGGATGCAGATCCTGGACACACCTCCGGTCTGGAGCTGTCCCAGCTTTTCGGCCAGCGCCTCGCTGGACATCTCCTTTCCCTCGATGCACATGGCGATGACGAAGCTCCCCGGCAGCAGGGCGGCGCGGATCTTGTCCGCCTCCTTTTCCAGTGCGCCGGGGCGGTCGGGCTCCTCGTCAAGCTGAAGGATCTCCAGCCGGCAAAAGGCGCTCAGCCGCTTTTCATACTCCCTGCAGGCCTCCTGATAAAACCGTTCCTTCAGCTTTCCCACGCAGATCAGACGGATCTGAAGCACGGGCTCTCCTCCTTCCGGATATCAGAAATATACGGGATCGCACATCCCGTCCCGCGGCGCCAGGCGGACCTCCGCCCGCACCTCCGCCTTCTCCAGCGCGGCGGAGACCGCATCCAGCGCCAGCTCGGGGCGATTGTTTTCGGCGCTGAGGTGGGCCAGGATCAGGGTCTCGGTCCCCTCCCGGCAGAGTCCCGCCGCCACCCGGGCGGCAAAGGCGTTGGACAGATGGCCCCGGTCCGAAAGGATCCGCAGCTTGAGCGGATAGGGATAGGGGCCGTGCTTCAGCATTTCCTCGTCGTGATTGAACTCCAGCACCACGGTCCGGCTGCCCCGGATGGCCTCGAAGATCTCGGCCGTCACGGTGCCGGTGTCGGTGCAGAACGCCACCCGCTCCCGCTCCTCGCCCACGGCATAGCCGCAGCTTCCCGGCGCGTCGTGCAGCGTGGCAAAGGTTCGGACGGGGCAGTCCCCCAGAAGCAGCGTTTCGCCCGGCTCAAAGAGGATCCGCGGCGGATCGGGCGGGAGCTTGGCGGCGACGGCCGCATAAGTATCATAAGAGCAGACCAGCACGGCGCGGCTGTGCTTCAGCAGAACGGGCAGCGCCGAAACGTGGTCGCTGTGGCTGTGCGTGATCAGCACGTGGGTCAGATCGCCCACGCCCATCCCCAGCCGGCGGAGCTGGGACGAAAGATACCGGACGTTTTTCCCTGCGTCGATCAGGATCCTCTGCCGGCCGCAGCAGTAAAAGGCGCTGTTGCCCGAGCTGCCGCTGGCCAGCGTACAAAAATATGTCATGCCTCTCTCCGAAAAAGCAAAGCACACTCCGGCGCGCTCTGCGCTCCGCAATGTGCTTGCCGAATCTTCTTCAGTTTGCCCTGGGAATGGGGTCGGCGGCGGGCTCTTCACTGACCCGGCTGATGTCGGCGCCCAGCTTGCGGAGCTTTTCCACGAGATCCTCGTAGCCCCGCTCGATATAGCCGATCTCCTCGATCTCGGTGGTCCCCTCGGCGGCAAGTCCGGCGATCACCAGCGCGGCGCCCGCCCGCAGGTCGCTGGCGCGCACCGGCGCGCCGGTAAGGCCTTCCACGCCCTCGATCACGGCCACCTTGCCGTCCACCTGGATCTTCGCGCCCATGCGGCGCAGCTCGTCGGAATAACGGAATCGGCTCTCCCAGACGCCCTCGGTGATCACCGAGGTGCCCTCCGCCAGGCAAAGCACGGCGGCCAGCTGGGGCTGCATATCGGTGGGAAATCCGGGATAAGGCAGGGTCTTGACCTGCAGCTTGCGCAGCGGCCCGCTGCGGGTGACGCGGATGCTGTCGTCCTCCTCTTCGATGACGGCGCCCATTTCCTCCATCTTGGCAGTGATGCAGTCCATATGCTTGGGAATGATGTTGCGCACCAGCACGCTGCCGCCGGTGGCGGCCACCGCCGCCATAAAGGTCCCCGCCTCAATCTGGTCGGGGATGATGGAATAGGTGCCGCCGTACAGCCGCTCGACGCCGCGGATCTTGATCACGTCGGTGCCCGCGCCCATGATGTCGGCGCCCATGGAGTTGAGGAAGTTGGCCAGATCGACGATATGGGGCTCCTTGGCGGCGTTTTCGATCACCGTCTGCCCGTCGGCCAGACAGGCCGCCAGCATGATGTTCATGGTGGCGCCCACGCTCACCACGTCCAGATAGACGCTGGCTCCGTGAAGCCCGCCTTTCGAAGCGTCGGCAAAAACGATGCCGTTGCGGGTCTCAATGGCGGCGCCCAGCGCCTCAAAGCCCTTCATATGCTGGTCGATGGGGCGCACGCCGCCGAAATTGCATCCGCCGGGCATGGCCACCTCGGCCCTGTGGAAGCGGCCCAAAAAGGCGCCGATCAGGTAATACGAGGCGCGCATCTTGCGATTGAGGTCGCTGACGGCGGAATATTTGTTCAGCCCGCGACTGTCGATCTCGATGGTGCTGTGATTGACGACACGGACGCCGATGCCCAGCTCCCGCAGGATCTCCATCTCGATGACCACGTCCCGCACCATGGGGATGTTTTCCACCCGGCAGACGCCGTCTACCAGAAGGGCTGCGGGGATGATGGCCACCGCCGCGTTTTTCGCGCCGCTTACCGTCACCTCGCCGAAGAGCGGTTTCCCGCCGTGAATGACGAATTTATCCAAAGAGGGTTCCCCCTTTTTTTCCGTTAAACTAAGCATATGGGGCTATTTCCCATATTGACTCTATGATAGTATATCACATACTGCCGGAAATAAAAAGCCCCTGTCGAAAATTTTTCCTGCCGCTCTCAGAAGATCACCTGCTTCCCCGTCAGGGCGCTGAGATAAAGCGTGTCGCTCCCGGTCCGGATCTCCCACACGGGCACCAGCACCATGGATTGCGCGTCCTCGCTCTGCAGGACGTAGCCTGCCCGAAGCCCCTCGACGCGCCGGAGCTCCAGGCTCTCCATCAGGTCGCACAGCGCCAGCACAAGCTGGGCGCGGGGCTTTCCGGCGGCGTTCTCTTCTCCGGTCTCGCCCATCAGCCAGCGTCCGCGCACGGCAAGATCGCCCGTTTCGGCCGTACACGCCAGCCTGCAATTGAAAACGGGCTGCTTTTGATAGCTCTGGATCAGCGTGATGCCGCCGCTGCTCACCTCCACCGAGGCGTCCTTCATGGAAAGCCCGCCCGCGGCAAGCCGGCTGCGGATGCTTTCACCGTCGGAATACTCGGCTCCGTGCAGACGGATCTCAACGGCGCCGCCCCGGCGAAAGCTCAGCTCTCCGGCGTCGCTCGCATAGATCACCACGCCGCCGCCGGGCTCCGTGACATCAGCCTTTCCCAGCAGCTTTTCCGCCGCGGCCCGCTCGGCCGCCGGGTCGCGCCCGATGCGGATCGCACCGTTTTTCTGGGGCATGGCCAGCACGTCCTCCAGCTGCAGTTCGATCCCCCGCGCCGCAGCCACAGTCACGGCGTTTTCGGCGGCAGTGTGCGCGATCGAGCGCTGCTGCCAGAGCTGACGGGCGATATTTCCCGCCAGGATCAGATCGGCCGCCAGCAGCAGAAGGATCAGCCATCTCCGGATCTTTTTCCACTCCATGATCAATCCTCCGTCACGCGGCACACAGCCGGCGCAAACGCGCCCGATTCCCCTTCCAGGAGCCGGACGCACAGCCGCGCCCGCCCCTCGGGCAGCGCGGCGGACATTTTGGAAAGAGGCATCAGCAGCAGGCTTTCGCCGGGCTCCAGCACCCGGGGCGACGCCATCAGGTCGGTGAGCGCGCCGTCCCGCACCACGGCGGCGGCCCAAAGGCCCTCCCGCCGCTCGAGAAACCGTCCGCCCTCCTCCAGGCCGAACCGCAGCGCCAGCGCGCCGTCGTCCTCCCGGCGGAGCTCCTCCAGACTCAGCGTACCGCCCGCGCCGGTGAGCGACCAAAGCTGCTCCAGCAGGTCGCTGATCTTGCGGCAGACCTCCGCCTCCATTTCCGCTCCTGCGCGCTCGACGAGCGCAAGATCGGCTTCGCCGGTATAGTGCAGATCGCCCTCGCGGCCGACGCGCACGGTGCTGCGCCCCTCTACATAAACCAGATTGCCGTCGGCGTCGGGATAGACCTTGGAAAGATAGGCGTTCATGCCCAGCGCGGTCAGAACGCTCTGGGGCAGCTCGCCCTTTTGGGCAAATTCCGTCGGCGCCGCAAAAAGCGTTTCCGCCGAAAAGCTCCGGTCGGTCAGCACCTCATCGGCGGCCAGCGACGCCTGCTCCGGCCCCGCCAGGACGGCGTTGATCTCCCGCTCTGCGCCGCAGATGCCGCGAAGCTCCTCCGCCGAGGCCACCGTTTCGGCCCGCCACCGGGCGCCGGTCTCATCTGTGAACAGGGCGATCACGTTTTCCCGCTCCAGGGTGATCACGGTCCGGCAGACCGCAACGTCGCCGTCCGTCCCGGCGCCGCCGCTCCAGATCCGCAGCAGGGAAAGCGGCTGAGGGGCGTGATACTGCACCAGCACTGCCGGCGGCTCCATCCGCCGCAGATATTCCGTTTCTTCCATCCGCGTCAGCGGTCCCGCCGAGCCCAGCGCCTCCAGATAAAAAGGCTCGATCTGCTGATACAGCAGCTCGTAATCCGTCTTTTGCAGGGGAAGCCAGACACCGCCCTCGCAAAACACGGCAAGCTGCTCGGGATAGACCGCCGTCTGGGCGGCGCTCAGACGGAGCCTCCCGCTCTCGCCGTCGGGCTCCGCCGCATCGATCTGTCCGCCGACGCGGCTGCTCCGCATGCTCAGAAACATGGTGGCGCCCGTCAGCAGGAGCATCAGCGCCAAAAGCACCGCCAAAAGGGCGTTGTTCAGCCGCTCACGCATGGCGCTCCCCGCCTTCCGCAACGGGAAGCCACAGCGTCACCACGCTGCCCTTGCCGTATTCGCTGTCAAAGGTGATGCTGCCCCCGTGCGTTTCGGCGATCTGCCGGGCGATGGCCAGGCCGAGGCCGGTGCCGCCGCTCTCGCGGGAACGGGCCTTGTCCACCCGGTAAAACCGCTCGAACAGCCGGGGCAGGTCCGCTTTGGGCACGCCGATGCCCGTGTCCTCCACCCGGAGGAACACCCGGCCGGCCTCCTCGCCGCCGGTGACGGTGATGCTGCCGTTTGGCTTATTGTATTTGATGGCGTTGGTGAGGATGTTCACCACCACCTGCTGGATGCGCTCGGCGTCGCCCACCGTGCCGGGCAGGGCGTCGGGAAGCAGATCCGTCAGCGTCAGGCCGCGGTTTTTGGCCTCCATCTCCATGGCCTGCACGGCCTTTTTCCCGATGGACAGCAGATCCATGGGCTCCATTTTCATCTCCATGCGGTTGTAATCCAGCCGGGTCAGGGTCAGAAGATCCTTGACGATGCGGGTCATCCGGTCGGCCTCGCTGCTGATGACGCTCAGGAATCTCACCTGGGTCTCCCGGTCGATGTCGTCGGCGCTCATCAGCGTTTCGGCATAGCCCCGCACGTTGGTCAGCGGCGTGCGCAGCTCGTGGGACACGTTGGCCACGAATTCCCGGCGGCTGTCGTCCAGCTTCTGCTGCTCGGTGACGTCGTGCAAAACGGCCATCAGCCCCTGCCGGTCGGTCCCCAGCCGGATGGGGGCGAAATAAATCTTCAAAAACCGCTGGTTTGCGGCAAAATCCACCTCGATGGAGCGGCCGTCCTGGGCCAGATCCTCCTGCTGCACCTGCACGTCGGGAAAGACCTCGCCATAGGTGCTTTCGGCGGTAAGATGCTTGCCCAGCATGGTCTCGGCCGCCGGATTCGATTGCAGCAGCCGTCCTGCGCTGTCAAAGGCCACCATGCCGTCGGCCATGTGGCGGAAGAGGGTGTCCAGCTTGTTGCGCTCCTCCTCCACCTGCCGCAGGGTGGTCTCGAGCTGGCGGCTCATGTCGTTGAAGGTCTGCCCCAGAATGCCGATCTCGTCATTGGATTCGATCTCCGCAGGTTGACTGAAGTCGCCGCCCGCGATGCGGGAGGCCTGCTCGGTAAGGCGCTCCACCGGGTTGGTGATGGTCTTGGACAGCAAAAACGACAGAAAGATGGCCACCACCAGGCCGAACAGCATGGCCCGGATCAGAATGGTGAACAGGTTCCAGTTGAGCTCCTTCAGCTCGGTCTTGTCGTCCAGCACGCCCACCACGAAGCGGACGCCGCCGTCGGCGCCCCGGATGGGGATGGCCACGTCAAAATAGCTGCCCAAAAGCTCGGCCTCCTGCCCCACCGTGCCGTTCATGGCGGTGAGGATGTTGGGAGTCAGCTCCATATCGCTGCCGTAGCTGTCATCCGAGCCGGCCAGATAGGCCCCGGTGCGCCCGTCCAGCACATAAAACCGCCGATAGGCGTCGATGCCCAGCGGCGCGGAATAAGCCTCGACCATGTCCCGCAGAGCGGCGCCGTCGTCCAGCCGGGCGGCGTTCTGCTCCAGCGTCAGGATAAACTCGCCGGTGAACACCGAATACATCTGGCTGCGGAACTCCTGGATATGGTAAGAGGTGACGGAATTGATCAAAAAGGTGCCGACTACCGCCATGACCGAAACGATCAGCAGAACAAGCACCAACACCAGTTTTCTGTGCAGACTTCGGAACAAGCCGCTCACCTCCCGAAAAGTCCGCGCATAAATCGCGCGGAAGATTCTGTCTTTTTTCCGTTTGCCTTGTTTTGCAGGCGCGCTCCCGCGCTGCTTCCTTCAGCTCTGCGGGCCGTCTTCTCCATCGAGGAAGATTTTGGCCCTTATCTCTGCAAGTAATACCCCGCGCCGCGCTTGGTCATAAAATATTTCGGATTTGCGGGGTCTTCTTCGATTTTTTCCCGGAGGCGGCGCATGGCCACGTCTACGGCCCGCAGATCGCCGTAATAATCGTAGCCCCAGACCTTTTCCATCAGCTCCTCCCGGGAGACCACCCGCCCCGCCGAGGTGAGGAAATAGCACACCAGCTCATATTCCCGCTGGGTCAGATCCACCGGCTGTCCGTCGCGGCGCACCTCCTGCAGGCCGGTGTCCACGGTGTAGGGGCCGAAGGCCATACGGTTGCCCGCGGAGCCGCCCTCGCCGCCCGTGCGGCGGGTGTTTGCCCGGATGCGGGCCACCAGCTCCTTGACGGAGAAGGGCTTGGTCATATAATCGTCCGCGCCGGTCTCCAGCCCGAAGATCTTGTCCCTCTCTTCTTCCCGGGCCGTCACCATGATCACCGGGACGTCGCTCTCCTGCCGCAGCTTTTGCAGCAGGTCAAAGCCGTTCATCCCGGGGAGCATCACGTCCAGCAGGATCAGATCTGCGCCGCAGTGCAGCGCCTTGTCCAATCCGGTGATGCCGTCGTAGGCCGATTCCACCTCAAAGCCCTCGCGCTTGAGGTTGAACGCGATCAGATCCACGATGGTCTGCTCGTCTTCCACGATCAGTATTTTGCTCATAGCTCCTCCTGTTCTTCCGGTTGTCAGATCAGGCCTTGGGCCTTTGCCAGCGTATAGGCGCTCAGGGTCTTGCCGTCCACGATCTCGCCCCGGGCGATCAGCTCCTCCAGCTGGGGAAGGGTGTACTTCTCCACCGTCAAAAACTCGTCTTCATCGGGATGCGCGCCGCCGCGGCCGGTAAGGCGGGCAAAATAGAGCGTCAGCTTCTCGTCCAGAATGCCGGCGCTGCCGTAATACACCCCCAGCATGGTCATGCTGGTGCAGAAGCCTCCGGTCTCTTCGCTCAGCTCGCGGATGGCGGCGGGAAGCGGCTCCTCCCCGGGCTCCAGCTTTCCTGCCGGGATCTCCAGCAGCTCTTTCCCGATGGGATAGCGGAACTGGCGCACCAGCACCGCCTTGTCGCCCTCCATGGCAAACACGCCCACGGCGCCGGGGTGGCGCACCACCTCCCGCAGGGTCTCCTTCCCGTTTTCCAGCGCGATGCGGTCGTGGGCCACCGAAATGATCTTGCCCTTAAAAACCGTTTTGCCGGAAAGCCGTTTTTCGCTGTGCTTTTCGTTCACAGGCCAAGCACCTCCCGTCTGACCAGATCAAAGGCGTGGCTGGCGGCCGAGCGCCGCACCTGCTCCCGCGAGCGCATATAGCGCCGGTCGGGCCGCAGAACGGTCTCGCCCCCCTCCCAGCACACGCCGATGAACACCGTCCCAACGGGACACTCCTCCGTCCCGCCGTCGGGGCCGGCATAGCCGGTGGTGCTGACGCCGATATCCGCGCCCGAAAGGGCGCGCACGCCCCGGGCCATTTCCCGCGCCGTCTGCTCGCTGACGGCGGTATATTTTGCAAGCGTTTCGGGCGAAACGCCCAAAAGCCGCGTTTTTGCCTCATCCTGATAGGTGACGCATCCGTAGCCGAACACCTGCGACGCGCCGGGCACGTCGGTGAGCCGCTTGGCCAGCAGACCGCCGGTGCAGCTCTCGGCAAAGGCGATGGTCTTGCCCCGCTCCCGCAGCGCGCGCACCACCACCTCTTCCAGCGACGCAACGTCCACGCCGTACACGGCGCTTCCCAAAATCTGCCGCACCTGCTCCACCACAGGGTCGCACAGCTTCAGGGCCTCCTCTTTTGTCTCCGCCCGCGCGGTGATCCGCAGCTCGCATTCCCCCTCCTTGGCATAGGGGGCCATGGTGACGCCGCGCAGACGCTCCATCAGGGGCGTCACTTGATATTCCATCGTGCTCTCGCCCACGCCGAAGATCTTGACATAGCGGCTGCCGATGACGCCGCCCTGCAGCTTTTGCAGATAGGGCAGCGCCCGATATTCGAACATGGGCCGACACTCCCGGGGCGGGCCGGGCAGCATGATCACGTGTCTGCCCTCGCTCTCAAAGGCACAGCCGGGCGCCGTGCCCCAGTCGTTCACCAAAACGGTGCAGCCCTCGGGCAGCATGGCCTGCTTTTCGTTGTTGGGGGTCATTTTGGGTCCCATACGCTCCCGCAGGCGCAAAAGCTGTTCCTCATCCATTCGCAGCGGACGGCCGAAGGCCTGCGCCACCGTTTCCTTGGTCAGGTCGTCGGCCGTGGGGCCCAGACCGCCTGTGGTGATGATGAGATCGGCGCGCTTTTTCGCGATCTCCAGCGCCTCCCGCAGGCGGGCGGGGTTGTCCCCCACCACAGTGTGCCAAAAGACGTTGACGCCGTGTTCGTTCAAGCCCTGGGAGATGATCTGCGCGTCCAGATTGACGATCTCTCCCAAAAGCAGCTCGGTCCCGACCGCAAGCAGCTCACAATTCATAAATCCAGCTTCTTTCCGGCGGCATGCCGCCATATTATCCGATGGTGATGATCTCCACGCCCGCAAGGGCCTCGTCGATCAGCGCCTCCACGTCCAGCTTCCGCTCTTCTTCCTCAGCCTTGTCCAGAGCGGGCTTAGTCTGCGGATGCTTGGGGGTAAAGACCGTGCAGCAGTCTTCATAAGGCAGGATGGAGATATCCATGGTGCCGATCCGTCGGGCCACGGAAACGATCTCCTCCTTGTCCATGCCGATCACCGGGCGCAGCACCGGCATCTGACACACGGCGTTGGTCACGTTGAGCGCCTGCACCGTCTGGCTGGCCACCTGGGCCAGGCTCTCGCCGGTGATGAGGCATTGGCAGTCCTGCTTTTCCGCCGTCCGCTGGGCCAGACGCATCATCATCCGCCGCATGATCAGGGTGAAATAATCCTCCCGGCATTTGTCGCGGATCTCGGTCTGGATGTGGGTAAAGGGCACGACGGTCACCGTCATTCTCCCCGCCCAATGGGTCAGCACCTCCGCCAGGTCCAGCACCTTTTGTCTGGCCTCCATGGAGGTATAGGGATAGCTGAAAAAGTGTACGCCGGCGAGTTCCATGCCCCGCTTTGCCATCATCCATCCGGCCACCGGCGAATCGATGCCGCCGGAGAGCAGCAGCATCCCCTTTCCCGAGGTGCCGGTGGGCAGACCGCCCGCCCCCGCTGTGACCCCGGCGCTGACGTAGGCGTATTCCTCCCGCACCTCCACCTTGACGGTGAGCTGAGGCTCCTCCATCTGCGCCTGCAAATGGGGATAACGGTCGCTGAGATAGCCCCCCACCTCGCGGGAAATCTCCGGCGAGGTCAGGGGGAAGCGCTTGTCGGCCCGGCGGGTCTCCACCTTATAGGTGCGGACGGCGGCAAGGGCGTCCTTGAGATAATCTCCCGCCTTTTGCTTGATGTCCTCGATATTCTTTTCGCACACGACGGCCCGGGCCACGCCCACGATGCCGAAGATCCGGCTGCACGCCGCAAGGGCGGCGGCCATGTCCTCCCCTTCGCTCCGGGGCTCCACGTAGACGGTGGACTGGCAGGCGTGGATATCGAACTCCCCGATTTTTTTCAGCCGCCAGTAAAGGGTCTTTTTCAAACGGTCTTCGAATTTGTGGCGGTTGAGGCCCTTGAGCACCAGCTCGCCGCATTTGCACAGTAAAATTTCTTTCATTTCATCGACTACTTTCTTGCTTAAAACAGTTTTTCGACCTCGGCCAGCGCGGTCAGAAAGACCTCCGGCGCCTCCTCCGGCGTTTCGGGGCAAAAGCTCACCCGCAGGGCGGCGTCTACGTTTTTCCCGGGCAAGACCATGGCCGTCAGCACGTGGGATTTTTTCCCCCGGGCGCAGGCGCTCCCGCCGGAAACATAGATCCCCCGGTCGGAGAGCGTGCGGATATAGACCTCGCTCCGCCCCTTTCCGGGCGAAAGATTGACGATATGGGGCGCGCCGGACTCCGGAGAATTGACGGCGCAGCCCATGGCCCGGGCTCCGGCGATCAGTCGGTCCCGCAGGGCGGCCATATAGGCGGCGTTCTCAGCAAAATGAGCGCTGCGGAAGGCCGCCGCCGCCCCAAAGGCGGCGATCTGCGGCATGGCCTCGGTGCCCGAGCGCAGGCCGTTTTCCTGATTGCCGCCGTAGATCAGCGGCGGGAGTCTGAGCCCCTCGCGGACATAAAGGGCGCCGCTACCCTTGAGCCCGCCGATCTTGTGGGCCGAAAGGCTCAAAAGATCCAGCTCCTTCAGCGGAAGAGGGATCTTGCAGAAGCCCTGCACACCGTCGGCGTGCAGCAGCGCCCCCGGGCACACAGTCTTCATGGCCGCCCGGGTCCGGGAAAGGGGCAGGATCGCCCCGGTCTCGTTGCAAACGGCCATCATGCTCACCAGGATCGTATCGGGCCGCAGGGCCTCCGCCACCCGGTCCGGCGAAACGCTCCCGTCCCGCTCCGGCGGGACGAGGGTGATCTCATATCCCTGCTGCTTCAGGGCCTTGAGGGTGTTGAGGGTGGCGTCGTGCTCGATCTGCGTGGAAACGATGTGCTTCCCAAGATGGCGGTTTTTCGCCGCCGCGCCGAAGAGCGCCGTGTTGATGCTTTCGCTGCCGCCGGAGGTAAAGGTCACCTGCGCCGGCTTGCAGCCCAGCGCCTGCGCCAGCGCGCTCCGGCTCTCGTCCAGCAGCTTCCGCGCCCGAAGGCCGGCCCCGTGGAGCGAGCCGGGGTTGCCGAACTCGTCCATGGCGCGCTCCGCCGCCGCCCGCGCGCAGGGCAGGACGGCGGTGGTGGCGGCGTTGTCCAGATAATATTCCATCACTTCTTAAAGCCGTCCTTCAGCGCCACGGCGCGGTTGAACACCAGATGGCCCGGGGCGCTGTCCCGGTTGTCCACGGCAAAATAGCCCTGCCGCATAAACTGGAAGCTGTCGGGCGCCGCGGCGCTCTCCAGGCTCTTTTCCAGCTTGCAGCCCCGCAAAACCTCCAGCGAATGGGGGTTGAGGCAGGCCAAAAATCCGCCCTCGAAGCCGTCGGGGTCGGCCTCGGTGAACAGGTCGTCATACATCCGCACCTCGGCGTCCACGGCGGTGGCAGCGTCCACCCAATGGAGGGTCGCGCCCTTGATCTTGCGCCCGTCGGCGGGGTCGCCGCCCCGGGAATCGGGATCATACGTGGCGTAAATTTCAAGGATATTGCCGTTTTCGTCCTTTTTGCAGCCGGTGCAGGCGATCACATAGGCGCCCTTCAGGCGGCACTCGGGCCCGCCGGGGAACAGGCGCTTGTATTTGGGCACGGGCTCCTCCAAAAAGTCCTCGGCCTCCACGTAAAGCTCCCGGGAGAAGGTGACGGCATGGGTACCCTCCTCGGGTCTGGTGGGATTGTTTTCGATCTCAAAGGTCTCGCTTTTGCCCTCGGGATAATTGGTGATCACCAGCTTGACGGGGTGCAGCACTGCCATCACCCGGCGGGCGTTTTCGTTGAGGTCCTCCCGCAGGCAGTGCTCCAAAAAGGCGTATTCCACCGTGCTGGAAACCTTCGCCACGCCGATCCGGTCGCAGAAATTGCGGATGGCGCGGGGGGTATAGCCCCTCCGGCGCAGGCCGCACAGGGTGGGCATGCGGGGATCGTCCCAGCCGGAGACCAGCTTTTCCTCCACCAGCTGACGCAGCTTGCGCTTGGACATGACGGTGTGGTCGATGCCCAGCCGGGCAAACTCGATCTGCCGGGGCTTGGAGGGAACGGACACGTTGTTCACCACCCAGTCGTACAGCGGGCGGTGATCCTCGTATTCCAGCGAGCACAGGGAATGGGTGATGCCCTCCAGCGCGTCCTGGATGGGGTGGGCAAAATCGTACATGGGGAAGATGCACCATTTGGTGCCCTGGCGGTGGTGCTCGATGTAGCGGATGCGGTAGATCACCGGGTCGCGCATGTTGAAGTTGCCGCTCTCCAGATCGATCTTGGCCCGCAGGGTGTATTTTCCCTCGGGGAACTCGCCGTTTTTCATCCGTTCAAACAGCTCCAGGCTCTCTTCGATGGGCCGGTCCCGCCACGGGGAGCGGGCGGGGGTGTTCACGTCGCCGCGATACTCCCGGAACTGCTCGGGAGTCAGCTCGCAGACGTAGGCAAGGCCCTTTTTGATGAGCTCCACGGCATATTCATAGTCCTTTTGGAAATAATCCGAGCCGTAATACAGCCGGTCTTCCCAGTCGAAGCCCAGCCAGTGGATGTCCTCCTGGATGGCGTCCACAAACTCGGTGTCCTCCTTGGCGGGGTTGGTGTCGTCAAAGCGCAGGTTGCAGATGCCGCCGAACTTCTCCGCCGTGCCGAAGTCGATGCACAGGGCCTTGCAGTGGCCGATGTGCAGATAGCCGTTGGGCTCGGGCGGAAACCGGGTGTGGACCTTTTTGCCCTCGAACCGTCCGCCGGGGGCGATGTCCTCTTCGATAAAATCGTGGATAAAGTTTCCGGCCA
Source organism: Clostridia bacterium (assembly GCA_017394205.1). Classification (GTDB taxonomy): domain Bacteria; phylum Bacillota; class Clostridia; order Oscillospirales; family Butyricicoccaceae; genus UBA4644. The sequence continues at coordinate 71,318 of JAFOPS010000115.1, forward strand.
TGCCGGGATTGATTTTTTCTTCCATAACAACCACCTTTCCGTTTGTTGGATGCGGTTTACAGAGCGGCCATGCAATCCGTGATGCGTGCGCGGCAGCGCTCCTGTCCCAAAAGCGCCATAATGGCGTGAAGATCGGGGGTGTTTTTCCGCCCGGTGACGGCCCAGCGCACCACGGCGCTCACGTCGCCCACGTGGCCGCGGAACTGCTCGGGCGCGGCCTTATAGGCCTTTACGTCGGGAGAATAGCCCAGCGCCGGGCAGATGTCCTTGAGCTTGCCGAACCAGGCGTCCTTGTCGTCGGCGCAGTCCATCAGCGGGAGATAGGCCTCCAGGATCCGCTTTTGCTCCGCGGGCTCCAGCTCGGGAGCCTCCTCCCGGACAAAGAGCGGATCGAAGAAATAAGCGGCGTAGCCCTTCACGTCCTGCCAGCGGACGATGTCCTTCCGGGGCTTTTTGCCGCCCCGGTCGATGGAAAACAGCCCCTTTGCATAGGTGGGGTCAGCCGTCAAAAGCGCGTAAAACGCCGGGTCGAAGCGCTGTGCCCAGGCGGATGCCTGGTCGTATACCTCCTCCGCGCTCATGCGGGCGATGACCTCGGCCGAGACGCTTTGCAGCTTCTGCAGGTCGAAGAGCGCGCCCGAGGCGCTCATTTTATTCAGCTTAAAGGGGAACGCGGTATAGGGCGCTTCCCTGTTCTGTCTGCGCCAATCCTCAAAGTTGGAATTGCCGATGGTCAGCAGATATTCCATCACCGCCTGGGCGGGATAGCCCTCTTCGGTAAAGTAGCTGACGGCGGCCTCGGGGTCCTTGCGCTTGGAAAGCTTACGCTTGGAGCCGTCCTCCTCCTTCATGATGGGGGCGATATGGGCGTATTTGGGAGCCTTGAGCCCGCACAGCCAGAAGAGCTGCAGATGGATGGGGGCCGAGGCGATCCACTCGTCGCCGCGCACCACCTGGGTCACCCGCATCAGGGTGTCGTCCACCACGTGGGCAAAGTGATAGGTGGGGATGCCGTCGCTTTTGAGCAGCACCACGTCCACGAAGTTTTCCTCCATCTCGATGTCGCCGCGGATGGCGTCCTTGAACTTGACCCGGCCGCCCGGCTTGCCGGGAGAGCGCAGGCGCATCACGTAGGGCTTGCCTTCCTTGAGCGCGGCCTCCACCTCTTCGATGGGCTTGTCCCGCCACAGGGCGTATTCGCCCCAATAGCCGGGAGTGACGCCCGCCGCCTCCTGCTTTTGCCGGATGGCGTCCAGCTCCTCCGCCGTGCAGAAGCAGGGATAGGCAAGGCCCTTTTCCACCAGATCCTTGCAGAACACGTGGTAATACCCCGCCCGCAGGCTCTGGGTATAGGGGCCGTAATCGCCCCGCTCCTCTCCGTCGCCCAACGCGCCCTCGTCAAACACGATGCCGAAATCCCGCAGGCCCTGCACGATCAGCGAAACGCCGCCCGCAACCTCGCGCTTTTTGTCGGTGTCCTCAATGCGGAGGATGGCCACGCCGCCGGTGGTGTGGGCGACCCGCTCGCTCACCATGGCGGAAAAGACGCCGCCGATATGCAGAAAGCCGGTGGGGCTGGGGGCGAAACGGGTCACCTGGGCGCCCTCCTTCAGCCTGCGGGGCGGAAAGCTCTCCTCCATCAGCTGCTGCGGAGTCTGCGTCACCTGGGGAAACAGCAATTGTGCCAGTTTGGCGTGGTCGGTCATATGTCTTCACTCCTGAACGTTAAATTTCCGTATTTTATCATTTTATTATAGCCTTTTCCCCCATCAGATGCAAGAGCCGCGGCAAAAAAAGAGCGCATTTCCCCCTTCGGAAACGCGCTCTCTGCCGGTTCAGCTTTCGGTCCTTTTGTCGGTTTTGACGGAAGAAAACCGGTTTTCGTGCTCCATCGACGCCGCCTGGCGGCTTCCGCCCGCCGGAAACCCCGTCTGATTCCCTATTTGTTTGTTCAGTTTAACCACCTCCTATCCTTATTTTTCCCGAAAAACTGGTGATCTTGCTGTAAATCAAAGAAAAAATTTCCCTGCGATTTGGCAAAATGAAGTATTGCAATCTGATAAGATCCTGCGTATAATGAAACCAAGTTCTAACAGGAGGTGCTTTTTATGGCATACAAAATTTCTGACGCCTGCATCGGCTGCGGTACCTGCGCCGGCGCATGTCCCATGGACGCCATCCACGACGCTGGCGGCAAGTTCGAGATCGACGAAAACGTTTGCGTGAGCTGCGGCACCTGCGCGGGCGCCTGCCCCGTCGGCGCGATCTCCGAATAACACACTGAGTAGAAACGGCCTCTGCTTTCGCAGAGGTCGTTTTTCATACGTCCGCTTTTCCAAAACGGCCGATTCTTGAAAATACGCCTGGCAAGCACATTCACGGGTCGCAGAATAGGCATGAAAGGTTAAAAAAACATACCCGTGCGTTTGAAACCTGTTCCTTTTTTCCGAATAATGTGCTATATTGTTTTATCATCTGTAAGAAAAGGAAGACGAACTATGGACATTTCCCGTTTTACCGACTATCGAAACAAAATCGTAGGCGCCTGCTCCACCGTGATCGTGGGCAAAGACGAGGTGATCCAGAATGTTCTGGTCTGCTTCGTCTGCTCGGGCCACGTGCTGCTGGAGGACGTGCCGGGCACCGGCAAGACCATGCTGCTGAGAGCCTTTGCCAAGGCCGTGGGCGGCGGCTTCAAGCGCATCCAGTTCACCCCCGACCTGCTGCCCTCGGATCTGACGGGCATCAACTTCTACGACCAGAAGCAGGGTGAGTTCCGTTTCCGCCCCGGCCCGCTGTTCTCCAACATCATCCTGGCCGACGAGATCAACCGCGCCACCCCCCGCACCCAATCCAGTCTGCTGGAGGCCATGGAGGAGCGGCAGATCACCGTGGACGGCGTCACCACCCGGCTGGAGGAGCCCTTTATGGTCATGGCCACCCAGAACCCGGTGGAGTCTTACGGCACCTTCCCCCTGCCCGAGGCGCAGACCGACCGCTTTTTCATGCGGCTGCGTCTGGGCTATATGACCCGGGAGCAGGAGCTTTCGGTCATCGGCCGGCGGTCGGCGCTGGATCTGATCGCCGAGCTGCCCCAGGCCGTCACCGCCGAAGAGACCGCCTGGATCAAGGCCAATTATCCCGCCGTGACCTTCCCCGACGCCGTAGCCGGCTATCTGATGGACATCGTGGCCGCCACCCGCGGCGAGAGCCGCTTCCTCACCGGCGTATCCACCCGCGGCGCCATTGCTTTATATAAGGCCGCCCAGGTCACCGCCGCCTTCCGGGGCCGGGATTACGTGATCCCCGAGGACGTGAAGGACGTGGCGCTGCCCGTGCTGGCCCACCGCATCACCGCGGGCACCTCGCGCAGCGAGGACGTGGAAAAGCGTCTTTCCGAGCTGCTGGATAAGGTCCCCGTCCCTACGGAAGTGATCTGATGCTGCTGTTTTTTGTACTGCTGATCGCCGTGGCGGCGGCGGCGGAGCACTGGTCGCTGCTCCACGGGATGGACGGCGTGACCCACCGCCACTTTCCCGACCGTCCGCTGGTTGAGCCGGAGGAGACCTTTCATCTGGTGACGCAGGTGAAAAACACGTCCCGCCGGTTCGTTCCCTTTGTGCGCATCAGTGAAAACGTGCCTCTTGATCTGTCCTTTTCCGACGACGTGACGGCCAGCGCCACGGCCGACGGACAGAATCGCAGCTTTGCTTCCACCCTTTACCTGATGCCCCGCCAGATCTGGCAGCGGGAGCTTTCGGTCAAGATCCCGAAGCGGGGCCGCTATCTCTTCCGCGGCTGCGCCATGCAGGGCGGCGACTTTCTGGGTCTCAGCGAAACGGTGATCTATCAGCCCGCGCAGGAGGAGCTCATCGTATGCCCCGCCCGCTCTGAGGATCCCGCCCTCCCGCAGCTTTTGGGCGGCTTTCTGGGCGACCGCTCGGTGAACCGCTTTATCATGGAGGACCCGGTTTTGACGCTGGGCTTCCGGGACTATACCGGCCGCGAGCCCATGAAATCCATCTCCTGGTCCCAAAGCGCCCGGGCCGGGCGGCTGATGGTGAAAAATTACGACCACACGCTGGAGCTGAACGCCACCGTCCTGCTCAACGTCCAAACGGAGAAAACCGATCCGCTTCGCTTGCAGAAGCTGGAGCAATGCTTCTCTCTGGCCCGCTCGGTATGCGAGGCGCTGGAGGAAAAGCACGTCCCCTACCGCTTCCTCTCCAACATCGTCACGGCGGGCGCCGTGTCCCGCTGGGGCAACGTGGCCGAGGGTCTGGGTCCTGTCCATTTCAACACCATCCTGGAGGGGCTGGGCCGCGCTACCTACGACTGCATACGGCCCTTTTCCGTCACGCTGGCCCGCGCCTCCCGCACCGCCGAGCAGGGCCGCACCCACATCCTCATCCTTCCGGATCAAAACCCCTCCCTGCAGCGTGAGATCCGTCTGCTGGAACAGCGCACCGGGACCCGGGTGCTGGTGCTGACGCCGACGCTGCCGGAAGAAAAGGAGGCCGAGGCATGAATCTTGCGCTGTTTCTGAAGATTTTTTCCGATCTCTGCTATTATCTGGCCTTTGCCTGCTTCTTCGGAAGCACCTTCGGGCAGGAGAGCTTTCTGATGCCCGCCGCGGCGCTGCTGGCCCTGTGCGCCGTCCTGGCGCGATGGATCGACGGGAAAAAGCCGGAATCCGTCCTGCGCTTTCTCCCCCTGCTCCTGCTGGGCGCGCTGGCCTTTTTCCCACCGGATCTTCCCGGGTGCATCGTGCTGATCCCCGCCGCAGGCTTCACAGTCTATACCATATGGCGTCGGAGCTTCACCCCCGCTTATTATCAGGAGATCGACAACTTTTCCCTGATGCTCAAGATCCCGATCCTGCCGCTGATCGTCGCGCTCCTGCTGCTGGAAAAGGCGCGGATCGAGCGGTTTTCCCTGCCCTATCTGGTGGCGTTTCTCCTGTGCAGCGTGTTTCTGCTGCGGCTTCTGCGGCACGACGAGGAAACCATGGCCCAGCCCCGGTTCCGGCTCATGAACCTGCTGGCCGTGGCCGGCGCGGTGCTGGCGGCGCTTTTGATGTTCAGCCGTCCCTTCCGTTTTGCCGTGCGCAAGGCCGTCAGTCTGGTGCTGGGCGCGATCGCTTACGTCCTTAATTTCCTGTTCAAGCCGCTGATCCCGCTGCTCAACAGTCTGTTTGAACGGATAAAGAACTCTCTCGGCCACAGGGCGGTCGTAGAGCCGCCTATCCAGCAGGATTATCAGACCACCAATCCGCCCTTTACCATCGAATTCCCCGTTCCCGACACGCCCCAGAAGGATCTTTCCACCGTCTGGACCATCCTGTTGATCCTGTTCTTTCTGGCGCTTCTCACGGGCGCAGTGCTGCTGTTCCGCAAGCTGCTGTCGGGGCGTTCCGTCTCCCGCAGCGAGCCCGGCATCGTGCGCCGCTTCTTCGTTTCCGATCCCGAAAAGCACCGGGAACGGCTTTCCCGCTTCGGCAGCACTCCTGCGCAGCGGGTGCGCTATTGGTATCGGCAGCATCTGATCCTCACGCAGAAAAGCGGTGGACTGCTCAAGCCCACGCTGAACACCCGCCAGCAGCAGCAGACCGCCGACGTCATCCTGCGCCATTCTCCGGAGGAGCACGCCCGTCTGCGGGAGCTCTATCTGCCCGCCCGCTACGCCGACCGGGCCACCGAGCAGGACGCGAAAGAGGCGCAGGCCCTCTATCACGCCGAGAAAAAAGCCCGTGAATCGGATCCGCAGTCCAAAATGCCCAGGCTCTCGCCCAACGGATCGGATCAAGCGATCGACAGCCTGCGCGGCAAGAGCCGCGACGAGGCGATCCGGGACAAAAAGTCCCAGGACCGCACGGAGCTGCGCCGCATGCTCCACAGATAACCCGCAATTTGCCTTTCCCGCGCCATGCCCGCAGATTTCTGCGGGCATTTTGGATACTTGCACGCTTTTTCTTGCTTTTTCGGCAAAAAATCGGTATAGTAGGTTACGGTCGATATCCGTAAAGGAGGGTACTTTATGAAAAAAACCATCGGTATTTTGGGCGGCATGGGCCCACTGGCCACCGCCGACCTGTATCGCAAGATCGTTCTGCTGACCCGCGCGGGCAGCGATAACGAGCATATCCGTGTGTATATCGACGGCAACGCCCAGATCCCCGACCGGACGGCCGCCATTTTAAGCGGCGGCGCCGATCCGCTCCCCGAGATGCGCAGCGCGCTGCGCCATTTGGAGCTGTGCGGCGCAAGCTGCATCATCATGCCCTGCAACACCGCCCATTATTTCCTGCCTCGCCTGCAGGCCGAAACGGACGTCCCCTTTATCAGCATGCTGGCCGAAACGGCAAAGACCTGCGCCCGGGAGTACCCCGGCAAGACGGCCTGTGTGCTGGCCACCCGGGGCACGCTGGCCTCCGGCCTGTATAACGCCGCGCTGGAGCGGGAGGGCGTTTCTTACCTGCTCCCCGACGAAACGCAGCGGGACGTGTTGATGTACGCCATCTACGACTGCGTCAAGGGCGGCAAGCCGCTGGAGACCGTGCGGGAGCCCATGGAGGCGCTGCTGCGGGATCTGCGGGCAAAGGGCGCCGATTATTTCATCCTGGGCTGCACCGAGCTGCCCATCGCGGCGCAGGAGCTGGCGCTCAAGGGGCCCTTTGTGGATCCCACCGCCGAGCTGGCCAAGGCCGCCATCCGCTTCTGCGGCTACGAAGTAAAAGACTGACCCTCGGAGAATGCCATGTTTCGTGAAAGTCATCCCTTGCGCCCTCTGCGTCGTCCGCCGCCCGCTTTCTTTCTGTCCCGCTGATCCGTTTATGAACTGAAAGAAAGAGGTAATACAACTATGTGGTTTTGGCTTGCGCTTGCCGCTCTGCTGTGCTGGAGCGGTTCTGATCTGTTTTCCAAGATCGGCTGTGTCGATCCCAAGGACAAAAACAGCCATTTGAAAATGGTCATCATGGTGGGCCTGGTGATGGGCCTGCACGCGGCCTACGAGATCTTTGTGGGCGGCGTGGAGTTTTCGCTCCACGTGATGTGGGTCTATCTCCCCGTTTCCCTGCTGTATATCAGCTCCATGGCGCTGGGCTATCTGGGCCTGCGCTTCATTGAGCTTTCCATCTCCTCCCCCATCTGCAACAGCTCGGGCGCGCTGGCGGCGCTGCTGTATATCCTGGTGGGCGAACGGCTGGTGCCCATGCAGTATGTGGGCATCGTGCTGGTGGGCGTGGGCGTGGTCTGCCTCGCCTTCGTGGATAGCCACGAGGACGAAGAGCTGCGCGCCATGCGTCAGGCAAAGTCCAATCATAAATACGCCAAGAGCTTCTGGGCGCTGGCGCTGCCCGTCCTCTATTGTATCCTGGACGCCGCCGGCACCTTTGCCGACGGTCTGGTGATGGACAAAATGGCCGAGGAAATGGCGGTAAATGCCGTGGGCGCCAACGCCGCCCCCGCCCTTCTGGAAGAAACCGTGGAGGCCATGAGCGAGACCGCCGCCTCCATGGCCAACGTGGCCTATGAGCTCACCTTCCTGCTGGCCGCCGTGGTCTGCTTCATCATCGCCGTGGTCATCCGGAAAGACCGGCTCACCGTCAAGGCCGAAGGGCCCAAGCTCATCGGCGCCTGCTTTGAGACGGCGGGTCAGTTCGCCTATATCTTTGCCATCGCCGCAAATCCCGCCCCCGCCGCCGCCATGATCTCGGCCTACTGCGCCGTGTCCGTGCTGTGGAGCCGGATCTTCCTCAAGGAAAAGTTGAGCTGGAAGCATTATCTCACCATCGCCACCGCCGTGGTGGGCATCGTGATCCTGGGCGCCTTCGACGCGTAAAAAGATAAAATACCGCGAAGGAGGCGCTTCGTAAGGAAGTGCCTCCTTCTGACGTTTGAGTGTAACGCAATAGAAAAACAGGATATTTAGATGCAAATGACCATGCTAAACAGGGATGGTTTAATCATCCCGACAAATGAGGATTTGCAAAGGAGAACAGAAAATGGATAATTGTATCTTTTGTAGAATAGCTTCAGGCAAAGTGCAAAGTCTGAAAGTATATGAGAATGAAAAGACTCTTGCATTTATGGATATTGCAAAAGATGTTGACGGTCATATTCTGGTCATTCCCAAGAAGCACTGCAAAAACATTCTGGATTGTGATTCGGAAACATTGTCTGCTGTGATGCAGACGGTTAAAGCGGTATCGAATCATCTGACTGAACATTGCGGATACGACGGAGTCAATCTGCTTAATGCCAGTGATGAGAGTGCTGGACAGTCGGTATCGCATTTCCATATTCATATCATCCCGAGGAAAAACGATGACGGAATAGACGCCTGGCCAAGATTTGAAGGGGCAAAGGAAGATATTCAGACTGTATTTGAGAAAGTAAAGATGTAGGTAAATTCCAGTTTTGCCGAGATACCGCGAGGGCAGTAAAGCCTTCCCCTGGAGGGGAAGGTGGCGCGGCGTCAGCCGCGACGGATGAGGTGGAAATCCTTGAATCAAACGAGCAACTCCAAATTAAGAAAAAACGCACAGAGGCTGCGCCGCGAGATGACGAAAGAGGAGCGCCGACTCTGGTATGACTTTCTGAAACAGCTACCCGTTACTGTCAATAGACAAAAGGCCATCGGCCATTACATTGTGGACTTCTACTGTGCCTCGGCTAAGCTTGCGATCGAGTTGGACGGCTCACAGCACTATAAGGACGAGGGCGCCGCTGCCGATCGGGAACGAGACCATGTTCTGAATCAGCGTGGAATTACCATCGTGCGATATTCCAATAACGACGTCAACCGGAATTTCGATGGGGTGTGTGCTGATCTTTTGAGGCGGCTCGGCCTGACGGGTATTGAGTAAACGGGGAAAGACACCTCATCAGTCAGCCATACGGCTGACAGCTTCCCCTCAAGGGGAAGCCTTTAGCGAGTTCACCCCTGTCCACGATTCTAACGAGCATCGGGTTTTGCCCCCCCATCCGAAATAGAGAAGCAAAACAGGCGTGACCGCAATGGTCACGCCTATTTCATATCCTTTTAGGGGTTATACCCTGGCTCAACAACTATTTTTCTGAGAAGCACGCTATTGTTGTGAGGAGCGAAGCAACATGGCAATCCGCCCGCCACCTCATCAGTCAGCCTTGCGGCTGACAGCTTCCCCTCAAGGGGA
>JAFOPS010000020.1 GCA_017394205.1 Clostridia bacterium
CCGGGCTCGCCGATGAGCACCGGGTTGTTCTTGGTCTTGCGGCTGAGGATGCGGATGACGTTGCGGATCTCGCTGTCCCGCCCGATCACGGGATCCAGCTTCTGCCCGCGGGCCTGCTCCACCAGATCCTGCCCGTATTTTTTCAGCACATCGTAGGTCTCCTCCGGGTTGTCCGAGGTGACCCGGGCGCTGCCGCGCACGTCCTTCAGCGCGGTCAAAAACCGCTGCTCGGTGATGTCGAAGGTGGAAAACAGCCGCTTGAGGCCGTCCTCCGGCTGCTTGAGCAGGCCGAGGAAGATATGCTCCACCGAGACAAAATCGTCCCGCATCTGCTTCGCCTGCTTTTCGGCGGCGTTGAGGGCGCGGTCCAGCGCCTGCGAGATATAGATCTGGTCGGCGGCGCGGCTGCCGCCGGAGACCTTGGGCAGCGCTCCCACCAAGCCGCTCACCGCCGAGGTAAAGGCGTCGGTGGGGACGCCCATCCGATCCACCAGCTGGCCGATCAGGCCGTCCTCCTGCTGCAAAAGGGCCAGCAGAAGATGGCTCTGCTCCACCTGCTGATTGCCGTTTTCCACGGCGAGGCTCTGGGCGCTCTGCAGCGCGGAAACGCTCTTTTGGGTAAATTGATTGAGATTCATAAAAACACCTCCCAAATGAGATGAGATTTTCAGAAAGCCGTCCGTCAGACGGCGGGATAGCTGCGGAGATAGCTCTCACAGCTCTCGCGCACCAGCCCGGCCGCCATGCGCGGCTCGTCCAGATGGCGGAAGAACTGCTTCATGGCCCCGTCCATGGCGCGGATATAGGCGGCCAGAACGGCCCCCTGCTCTCCGTTGCTGCCCTTGGGAAGACGGATGCGGCGGGCATAGCGGCCGTCTTCGATCACCGTCTGCGGCGCGGGCTGAAGAAGACTTCTCTCGATCTGATCCCACAGGCGGAAAAACTGCCCCAGATACAGGATCAGGCTGCTGCTCTGACTGCGGAGCGACACCCGCAGCTCGCCCTCGTCGGCCGAGCCGGGCGAAAGCTCCAGACTGTAGCGCACGTTGGGATTGTATTTATAGGCCAGCGCCGAGCGCAGGCTCATCATGCTGTCCGAGGGCTGGAACAGGGTCTGGAAAATGCCGCCGTCGGTGAGCAGGCTCTCCACCTGCGAAAAGATCTCCCGCATCCGCTTTTCCGGCGTCACGTAAGACACCGCCTCCGCCAAGATCTGATTGATCATGGCCGAGCGGCTCAGCCCATGGCGATAGGCCTCCAGATCCACTTCCCGGACCACCTCGTCGCTCAGTACCAGAGAATATACGCTTTTGCTCATGAAAACGCCTCCCTTTCAGGATCTTCTTCTATTATACCCCGTTTTCAAAACTTGTCAATGGTTTTATATAATTTTATTTGCAAATTATTTTTCGTGCTCGGAAAAATTGTGTGTCGTCCGTTTTTTACAGGTTTTCGTTGTTGCAGCCCGGAATTTGTGCTATGATGGGGTCAAATCTTTTGACAGATCGGGAGGCCGCATATGAAACAGCAGATTTCCGTGGTATTCACCGGCGACATCGGCTTTGACCGCTATATGAGCGGAAAATGGACCGACGAGCAGCTTCTGGACCGGACCATTCTGGAATACTTCCGCAGCGCCGACCATGTGGTGGCCAACGTGGAGGCCGCCGTGATGAAGGCGGAGGACAACGGCAGCCACGGCGTCTTTTTCCACGCCATGGACCCCGCCGCCACCTGCGTCCTGGAGAAGATCGGCGCCGACGTCTGGAACATCAGCAACAATCACATCATGGACGCGGGCGTCGAGGGCCTGCTGAACACCCGCCGTCTGGCCGCCGAAATGGGCGCGCGGACCATCGGCGCCGGGATCAATGAAAAAGAGGCCTCCGAGCCCGTTTATCTGGAGGGTGCGGGCGGCGTCGGTCTCATCGGCGTGGCCTATCAGACCGAATGCATCCCCGCCACCGCCACCGAGCCGGGGATTTTCCGCTGGGACGATCTGGACTATATCGCCCGGCGCATCGCCCAGGTCAAGGAAACGTGCCGCTGGTGCGTGATCGTTTCCCACGGGGGCGAGGAGTTCGCCGCCCTGCCCAACCCCTATACCCGCGACCGGTATCTCAAATATCTGGAGCTGGGCGCCGACGCCGTGGTGGCGCATCACCCCCACGTCCCGGAAAACTATGAGCTTTTCCCCGACGGCAAGGCTATCTTTTATTCGCTGGGCAATTTTATCTTCGACACCGATTATCAGCGCGTCCACCCCTATACCGACGCGGGCGTGCTGCTCCGCCTTACCTTCACTGAGGAGGCGATCTCCTTTGACGCACTGGGAACGCAGGTCCTGCGGGGCGAGGAGCGCATCGCGGCGGCCCCGCTGCCCGCCGTCTTTGCCGACGTGCCCGCCGAAGAGTATGAAAAGCTCTCGCCGCTGTCCGCCGCCGCCTTCGTCCATGAAGAGCGGAAAAAGATGATCTATCTGGAGCCCAAGCGTTTCACCGACGCGCCGAAGGAGGTCTGGGACGCCTATTTCTTCAGCGAGGAGCCCGACGGCTTCGCCGAAGGCGCCCATATGGATTTCAACGTGATGATCCCCTTTGCTGAAAAAGAGAAGGAGGGCGCGTGGAAGCAAAGCCGCCTGGAGGGCGTGAAGCAGCATATCCTGAAGCAATTCGAATAAACGGCAAAGGCCGCCCCCGAAGGAGGCACTTCGTAAGGAAGTAATGACAAAAGCTGTGAGGGTCAACAATCCTCACAGCTTTTGATCTTTTGTAACCACGTATATCTTCTTTGTGCAATGATGCAATTATGCAAAATACTCGTAAAAAATCTTATGAAGATGCTTCGTAGCGTCTTCGGAGGACATCATTTTCATGTGAAGGACAATCCGAGATCTAGATAAATATACAATACGAACTTGAGCGTCTGAATAATACTCTGGAAGATGGCGTGCAACTATTTCATCACGTCTCAATACTACGCGATATTGAGCCGCGTCGGAATCGATCAGCAGGCATTTTTCGCGTCCTACCATTGCCCCGCCCTTATTGTAAAAGTTGAACTTTTTATCCCGCACAATCTGTTGAACGCGTACAGGAATCTCCTCAATATGATTGCCCTTCAAATCCTTGACCGCAGTAAAGAACAAAATGTAGTATTTGAGCGAAATCAATATCATTATCACAAAGCATGCAGGGATCAACCAGTACCTGCCCCAAGGGCCTCCCCACTTTAATCCGAGAGTGTAAGATACGATAAACAAAGCAGCAACAGTTGCATTCCAAGTGTAGAAATCTGAAAAGTAAGCGTGAAACATTGACTTGTCGACGTGTTTGTTATTCATCCTCTTCTCCTTTGTACCAACTATGAGAATAGATTTTTCGTGAAGAATGAAAATCTATCCTTGAAAGGAATGAGAGCATCTCCTTTCTCATGCTTAGTCAATTATATCATGAAGCAACACATTTTGCAATTTGTCCACAATCATAGCGAGCATCGGATTTTGCCCCACAAAATTCGAGAGACAAAATAGGCGTGACCGCAATGGTCACGCCTGTTTCATATCCTTTTAGGTGGTTATACCTTGGCTCAACAACTATTTTTTTGAGAAGCACGCTATTGTTGCGAGGAGCGAAGCAACATGGCAATCCGCCCGCCACCTCATCAGTCAGCCTTGCGGCTGACAGCTTCCCCTCAAGGGGAAGCCGTTGGTTGGCGCGCTCCTCAAGCCTTCCCCTTGAGGGGAAGGTGGCCGAGCGAAGCGAGGTCGGATGAGGTGTAGACGAGAGCAAGCAAATCATCGGGGCACCTTCCTTACGGAGGGCGGCCCGACCCGCCGTCATTTTTCACAAAACAAAAAGGTCCCCCGGCACAGCCGGGGGATCTTTGTTTATCCGAAGCATTCGCAGGCGGCCACGGTCCGGAGCAGCTCGGGCTGAACGTCCTTTCGCCCGTAGGCGTCCAAAAACACGTCGCCCCAGCGGCCGTCCTTCAGATTGAAGGTCAGCGACCAGACCATCCAATACAGATCGATATGCCGGTCGCCCACACCGGCGTTGTCCAGATCGATATAGCCGGACAGACGCCAATCGTTCATCATCACGTTGGGCAGGCAAAAGTCCCCGTGGATCAGCGTGTCCCGCCCCAGCGCACCTCCCCATTCCCGGACAAGGTCAACTGCCTCCTGCCGGTCTTTCCATGAAAAGCGCCCTTCCACCGTCCGCGAGGGCGACCAGACGCCCCCGGCGATGCCCGCCTCCACCGCGGCGAGATAGTCCCCCGTCCGATCGGGGACGGGGCAGCCCGCTGTTTCCCATTCGTGCAGCTCCCGCAAAAGCGCTCCCATCCGGCGGCACAGGCGCTCCGGCTGAGAGAGATAGCGCTCCGCGATGCCGTCCTCCCCCGCAAGGGCACGGGTCACCAGCCAGTCGCTCTCGCCGGAGAGATAGAGCAGAACCTCAGCGGCCATCCCTTTCTCGTGCATCCATCGGGTCAGCTCCGCCTCCCGCCCGAGAGAGCCCGGGCGGGAGCGCTTGAGATAGAGATCCTCCGCTCCCACCGCGTGCCACACCTGTGCCGCAGGGGAACAGCTGCTGTCAAACAGCTCCGCTCCGGTCAGCAGCGGACGCAGCGCGTCGGGCAGATCCGGAGGCAGTGCGGAAAGCCGGGTCTGTTTCATTCGATCCCTCCGTTCAAAAGCGCCCGGGCGACGCCCGGGCGTTGATGCTTTCTTATTCCACCGTCACGCTCTTTGCCAGATTCCTGGGCTTATCCACGTCGCAGCCCCGCTGCAGCGCCATGTAATAGGCGAAGAGCTGCAGCGGCACCACCCCCAGGCTGGGCAGCAGCATGGGCGCGGTGTCGGGGACGGTGAGCACCGCCGAAGCCACCTTCTCCATCTCTGCGCGGCGGCTCTCGGTGGTCAGAGCCAGCACGTCTGCGCCCCGGGCCTTGACCTCGATGATGTTGCTCATGGCCTTGTCGAACAGGGCGCCATAGGTGCCCAGCGCCACCACCAGCGTGCCGTCCTCGATCAGCGAGATGGTGCCGTGCTTGAGCTCGCCGGAGGCATAGGCCTCGGAATGGATATAGGAGATCTCCTTCAGCTTGAGCGAGCCCTCCAGCCCCAGGGCGTAGTCCAGATTGCGTCCGATAAAGAAGATGGAATCGTGATTGAAATACTCGGCGGCATAGCGCTGGATGTCCTCGCAGCGCTCCAGCACGGCCTCCAGCTTTTCCGGCAGCTTGGTGAGCTCCGAGACCACCTCCCGGTATTCGACAGGATCCACGGTGCCCAGCGCCTCGCCGAAGGCAAGGCCGATCATGTCCAAAACGGCGAGCTGGGTGGAATAGGCCTTGGTGGTGGCCACGGCGATCTCCGGCCCGGCCCAGGTATAGATCACGTCGTCCGACTCCCGGGCGATGGAGGAGCCCACCACATTGACGATGGAGAGGATATAGGCCCCCCGGGCCTTGGCCTCCCGCAGGGCGGCCATGGTGTCCAGCGTTTCACCCGACTGGCTGATGACGATGACCAGCGTCTTTTCGTCCACGATGGGGTCGCTGTACCGGAATTCCGAGGCCAGACAGACCTCTACGCTGCGGCGGGTCAGATGCTCCAGCGTGTATTTGCCCAGCATGCCCACATGATAGGACGAGCCGCAGGCCACGATGAAGACCTTGGTGAAGGCGCGGATCTGCTCGGGCGTCAGCTTCATATCCTCCAGCACCACCCGGCCGTCCTTCAGGCGGGGAGAAACGGTGCGGCGGATCGCCTCGGGCTGTTCAAAGATCTCCTTGAGCATGAAATGGGGATAGCCGCCCTTTTCCGCCGCCGAGACCTCCCAGTCGATGTGGTGCCGCTCTTTTTCCACGGGCTGCTGCAGGGCGTCGAAGACCTGCACGCCGTCTTCGGTAAGGACGGCCACCTCGCCGTCCTCCATATAAGAAACCTCACGGGTATAGCGCAAAAGCGCCGTCACGTCCGAGGCGATGAAGCTCTCGCCCTCGCCGTAGCCCAGCAGCAGCGGCGCGTCCTTGCGGGCGGCGATGAGGGTGCCCGGGCAGTCCTCACACAGCATTCCCAGGGCATAGGCCCCCTCGATGCGCCGCAGCACACGGCCCACCGCCTCAAAAAAGTCGTGACATTCGTTGTAATAGAACTCCAGAAGCTGCGCCACCACCTCGGTGTCGGTCTCCGAGCGGAAGTGCACACCCTGATGGATCAGATAGTCCTTGATCTCCGCGTAATTCTCGATGATGCCGTTGTGGATGACGGCGAACTTGCCCCCCTCGCTGAGATGGGGATGGGAATTGACGTCGCTGGGCGCGCCGTGGGTGGCCCAGCGGGTGTGGCCGATGCCGCAGGAGGCGGCAAAGGGGCCCTTTTTCTCCAGCAGCTCGTCCAGCTCCCGGATGCGGCCCCGGGTCTTGACCACCTGCAGGCCCTTGTCGCCCAACAGGGCAACGCCCGCCGAGTCGTAGCCCCGGTATTCCAGCTTATACAAGCCCTGCAACAGGACGGGAACGGCCTGCTGCCGCCCCACATAACCTACGATTCCGCACATATCAAAACTCCTTTTCAGAAAAAGCCTGTTTTCCGCGCCGCACGCGCCGCCCTTTGTCCCACCGGTCACCCGGTGGATTTGAAACGGCGCTTTCGCCCTGCGGCAGGGCGGGAGGCATCCGCCGAACCTTTCGATTTTCGCGCTTTCGCGCAACCTCCGTCCTCGTCAGCCGGTGCATGCCCGCCCGGCTCCGGCGCTTTTCGCGGCCTCCTTTCTTTAAGCTATCTATCGTTTCGTCCCGCGGGACGGATCATTCCTTCATGTCGGCAACGGCCTCCCGCACCGCCTGCGCGGCCCGTTCCGCCTGCAGCTTCACCGCTTCCGGATCCCGGCCCTCCACCATCACGCGCACCTTGGGCTCGGTGCCCGAGGGACGGATGACCACGCGCCCGTCGCCGCCGAAGGCCGCCGCGATCTCCTCGCTCACCTGCCTGACGGCGGGAAGCTGGGCCACCCGGGCCTTCAGCTTGTTGCTCACCGGCACGTTCACCGAGATCTGGGGGAAGCTCTCGATCTCCCGATTGAGCGCGCCCGCCGTCTGACCGCCGGACTTGAGGGCGCAGAGGAACTGCACCGCCGTGAGCTGGCCGTCGCCGGTGGTGGCGAAATCCGAGAGGATCACATGGCCCGATTGCTCGCCGCCGATATTCCAGCCCTGCTCCCGCATTTTTTCCAGCACATAGCGGTCGCCCACCTGGGTAGACAGGATGGGGATGCCGTTTTCCCGCAAAAAGGCGTGAAGGCCCAGATTGGTGAGGATGGTGCCCACTACGCCGCCCTTGAGCTTTCCGGTCTTCTGCATCCGGGCGGCAAGGATCCCGATGAGGTGGTCGCCGTCGATGACCTCCCCGGTCTCGTCCACCATCAGACAGCGGTCGGCGTCGCCGTCAAAGGCCGCGCCCGCGGCAAATCCGCCGCCCCGGACGACCTCCTGCAGCCGCCGGATATGGGTGCTGCCGCAATTTTCATTGATATTGACCCCGTCGGGGGTACGGTTGATGAGATAGGCGTCGGCACCCAGGGCGTAAAACAGCTTCTCCGCCGTGGTCGAAGCGGCGCCGTTGGCGCAGTCCACCGCGATGCGCATGCCGTTGAGCCTGCAGGGGGCGCTGTCGGCCAGATGGCGGACGTAGGTCTCCACAGGGTCGCCGTCAAAGGGCAGCACGGCGCCCATGGCCGCCCCGGTCTTCTGCACGGCAGGGGGCGCGTCGATATAGCGCTCGATCTGCTCCTCCTGAGCGTCGGTGAGCTTATAGCCCGCGCCGCCGAAAATTTTGATGCCGTTGTCGTCAAAGGGATTGTGGCTGGCGGAGATGACGATGCCCGCGTCGGCGTCGGTAGTGGAGCCGGTGAGATAGGCCACCGCCGGCGTGGGAAGCACGCCCAGAGAGGTAACGTTCGCCCCGGCGGCGCAAAGTCCCGCCGTCAGCGCCGCCTCCAGCATCCCGCCGGAAAGACGGGTGTCCCGCCCGATATACACCAGCGGCTTGCGGCTGAGCTCCTGCTCCAAAACGGCGCCCAGCGCCACGCCGGTCTTGTAAGCCAAGGCGGCGTCCAGCTCAACGTTTGCCTTGCCGCGGATGCCGTCGGTTCCGAAATATTTCATGTCGAATGCTCCTTCTCGTTTTTTCTCGGCCGCAGCCGGGCAGCGGGGCGCTCCCCTTGCCGTCGGCACCGGCCGGAAATCAATATCGAATGATGTAATAAATCACATAAACCCAACCCAGCAGCCCGTGAAGGATCGCCCAGCCGACGGAATGCCACGCCGCATAGCTGATCACCATGGCCAGCGCGCTGCCGAAGGAAACGCCGCTCTTCACGGTTTTTTCGACCACGGTCCGCTTTTCTCTCTTTTCGGGCTCCCGGAATTCCATGCTCATTGCGGTGCTCCTCCCTTTCCGATGACAGTACACGGCGCGAGGGCCGCGCAGAAAATCCCGTTCATCCTTCCAGCTCAGCGACGCCGATCTCCTGCACCGGAAAGGTTATTTTCACCAATCCAACGGAAACAAACGTGCCGCTTATTTTCCGGAATTCCCGCAAAATCAGCTCGCTGGCCCGGTAAAATGCGTCGCCGCCGTCTTCTTTGGTAAGCGCCAAGGTACAGTGCGGCACCCATCGGTCGGGGCAATACCACTCCCAGCCGGTCGTGTCAAAGCCGCTTAAGCACGCATGCAGCTCTCTTTGGAACCGATACATTCCCTCATTCATGACAGGAGAAACGAAAATCGCTTTCGTATCGTTGAACATTCCCACCGAATCGATCTTCGCAGGTATTGTCTTACGGGTTTTGGCAAACGCTTTCAGCCGCGCCATGCAAGCCTGCTCATCCACATCGTTGAAGCAGGCCAGCGTGAGGTGCGGTCTGGTTTTCCATTCCAAAAACTTACGGCTCAGTTTTTCCTCGGCCACCCGTTCGGCAAGCTGAAACAGGTTTTGTTCGGTCGCAGGATCGTAATACAGTTCTATTGCATACTGCATAGTCGACTTTCCTCTCTCACATCTCCAGTTGTCCGTGGAAGGGGATGCCCAGGTGCTCATAGGCCTTTTGGGTGACGCAGCGGCCGCGGGGCGTGCGGTTCAAAAAGCCGATCTGCAGAAGATAGGGCTCGTAAACGTCCTCCAGCGTCACGGCCTCCTCGCCGATGGTGGCGGCCAGCGTATCCAGGCCCACCGGGCCGCCGCGGAAATTGACGATGATACTTTCCAGCATGCGGCGGTCTACGCCGTCCAGCCCCAGCCGGTCGATCTCCAGCGCCGAAAGCGCCATGTCCGCCGTGGCCTGGTCCACCTTTCCGCTGCCCTTGACCTGGGCGAAATCCCGCACCCGCTTGAGGATGCGGTTGGCGATGCGGGGCGTCCCGCGGGAGCGGCGGGCGATCTCCAGCGCGCCGCCGGGCACGATGTCCACGCCCAGAATGCCCGCCGTGCGGGTGACGATGCGCTGCAGCTCCTGGGGCGTATACAGCTCCAGCCGCAGATGGACGCCGAACCGGTCCCGCAGGGGGGAGGAAAGCTGCCCCGCCCGGGTGGTGGCGCCGATCAGCGTGAACTTGGGCAGATCCAGCCGGATCGAACGGGCCGCGGGGCCCTTGCCGATGATGATGTCCAGCGCGTAATCCTCCATGGCGGGATAGAGCACCTCTTCCACGGCGCGGTTGAGGCGGTGGATCTCGTCGATGAAGAGCACGTCGTTTTCATTGAGATTGGTGAGCAGAGCCGCCAGATCGCCCGCCTTTTCGATGGCGGGGCCGGAGGTGACGCGGATGTTCACCCCCATCTCGTTGGCGATGACGCCCGCCAGCGTGGTCTTGCCCAGACCCGGCGGGCCGTAAAGCAGCACATGATCCAGCGGCTCGCCCCGCTGCTTGGCCGCCTGGATATACACGCGAAGATTGTCCTTGATCTTTTCCTGTCCGGTATATTCCGTGAGGAAATGGGGGCGGAGGCCCGCCTCCTGATCCTCTTCCCGCAAAGCGGAGGATACGATGCGCTGCTCTTCCTCCAGCGCCTGTCCGAATTCGATGGCCATGTCCCGCCCTCCTTAAAACAGCCGCTTGAGCGCGGCACGCACGATCTCGTCGGTGGCAAGGCCCTCGGTCTTCACGCCCTGCAGCGCCGACACCGCCACGGCGCGGGGATAGCCCAGCACCGCCAGCGCAGCCAGCGCGTCCTCCAGCGCCGTCCCGCCGGGTGCTCCCGCCTGCGGCAGCTCGATCTCGCCGCCGGAGGCCGATTCCAGCTGGTCGCGGCTCATCTTGTCCTTCATTTCCAGAAGGATGCGCTGGGCCAGCTTTTTGCCCACGCCGGGGGCGGCGGTCAGCGTTTTTTCGTCGCCGGAAATGACGCAAAGCGCCAGCTTTTCCGGCGTGACCGCGCCCAAAACGGCCAGCGCCGCCTTGGGGCCGACGCCCGAAACCGTGAGAAGCTGCTTGAAGCATTCCAGCTCCTCTTTCCGGGCAAAGCCGTAAAGCTCAAAGAGATTTTCCGCCACCCGCAGATAGGTGAAAAAGGTGGCGTTCTCTCCCACCCGCACCGAGCGGGCCGACTGA
The DNA here is from genome assembly GCA_017394205.1 of Clostridia bacterium. Lineage (GTDB taxonomy): Bacteria > Bacillota > Clostridia > Oscillospirales > Butyricicoccaceae > UBA4644. The sequence goes on from JAFOPS010000020.1 coordinate 10,619, forward strand.
TAGGAGGTGTTGAGGGCATAGCCCACCCCGCCCGCGTCGATGACCACCATAGCGGCGTCCACCGCCGCCACCTCGCCGGAAATATACGCAAACATAGTCGTTCCTCTTTTCCCGTTTCAAAGCCTATATATAGTCATGATATCACATCTTTACACAAGATACAACCGGAAAACACAGAAAAACCCCGCGCCTGCGGGGTTTTTCTCACCATCGGGAAAACGACTGCCGTGCCGCCGCTTTTCCCGTCCGGGCGCCTTGACGCGCCTCAGTATTTCACATACCAGATCTCCACGGCATCTTCGCCGCCGTTGTACTCCACGGTCAGAACGTCCTCGCCCACGGGAACGAAGCGGTAATAGCGGTTCCCCTCGTCGCCGGAGGAGCTCCAGGTCCAGGTATACAGATGGGGCCCGCCCGCCGTGTCATAGATATCCACCGTCTGTCCCGCCTCGCCTCCGCCGAAGGAGAAGCGGTCGGTGGTCAGCGCCATGCGGGTGCCCGACATGTTGAACTCTACCTGCTGCACCGCCTGATCCCGGGCGGAATGCTCCACGGCGATGGGCCGGACGGAATAATCGGCCATATCGATGCTGACGAAGCCGTAGCTGTCGTCCAGCCCGTTGCCCACGGCGCGGATGCCCACGCCGTTCCACACGCCGCAGAGATAGGTGCCCATGGGGCAGATCATCTGCTCTTCGCCGGTGTCGATGTCGTAGACGGAATAATAATTGGGCGTATAAGTGTCATAATTGCCGAAGACGAAGCGATGCTCGTCCAGCACGCCGATGAGCCCGTAGGAAACGCCGTGACGCTCGCTGTAGGGCTCGGCGGTAACGTTGCCCTTGAGGATCACCTCGCCGTCCAGCAGGATGTCGGGATACGCGCCCGTGACCACATGCTCGCCCATGCGGAAATAATCCGCCTCGTCATAGGCCGACTCGGTCAGGACCAGCTTCTCATCCAGCACGAGCTGCCGCACGATCCGCCCGTTGTAATAGGCCAGCCGCCAGGGCCCCTCGGCGGGAAGGTCCAGCCCCATGAGATAGCCCTCGCTGCCCGGAAGGGGATATTCCTGCAAAAGGGTGCAGTCGGGCATGGAAAAGATCTTCAAAACCAGCCCGTTTTCAGAGGTGCGGATCAGCGCGGCCTTTTCCTCGTTGAGCCAGACGCCGCCCCTCCACAGCGCCAGCAGATCCGCCGGATCCTCAAAGGCGATGGGCACCGCGCCGGGCGGCACCTCCGGTCCGCCGCCCTCGGGCGGATCGGGCTGCACGGGCTCCGGGAGCGTATCGGGCTCCGTCGGATCGACGGGCGCGGGCTCCGCGGGGTCGGGCGTGACGGGGACGGGGTCGTCCCCCGAAGGCTCGGCGGGATCGGAAACAGGGTCAGAATACTCGTTCGCGCCGTCGGAGGGCGTTTCCGCGGGAGCGGTTTTCCCCGCGCAGGCCGACAGTGTCAGCAAAAGCGCCAGCAAAAGACTCAAAATGGCAAGATAGCGTTTCATTTCAGCTTCCTTTCTCGCGGTTCAGTATTCGATCCGATACAGCCATTCACCGCCGGTGCTGTATTGGTGCATCGCAACGTAAAGCGTGTTTTCGCCCATCAGCGTCACGCCGCTGACCATGGCCGCCTTTTCGGGAACGGCCCATTGATAGAGCAGCCCGCCGGACAGATCGTAGATCTCCAGACAGGTGTTCCCGTTTTTGCTGTACCACAGGCAGAGGCGGCTTCCCCGGCTGTTCGCGGCGGGAAAGATCTCGGGGTCCTCGTATTCGCCCGCACCGTCGCTCAGAGAGGCGGGACCCACGCCCAGCGAACGCATTCCGCCGCTTTTCAGATCCAGCAGACTGTAATCATAGCAGAAGCCCAGATCCTCCATGCGGCACACCAGCGCCGTTTCCTTTTCGGCGTCGGCGCCCAGGATATAATTGGGTCCCTTGTCCGGCAGGGGATGATCCGCGCCTGCGGCAAGGTCGTAAATGCCGCTGTGCTCCAGCCATTCATAGCCCCAGCAGTGATAAACGAAGCGATGGTCGTCCAGCGCCCGGTCAAAGCGGTAGGCCTTTCCGGTCTCGCCCTCGCCGCCGCCCTCCAGCAGAGGGAGCGCGCCCTTCCAGAGGCTGTTCTCCCGCTGGGTGATCACCGTCTCGCCCACGGAATACCGAAGCTCCTCGGTTTCGATGGGGCGTGAGACCGCGCCCTCTGCGGAAATGCGCATCTCTTTTGTCACGTGGCCGCCGTCGTCCCAGCAGAGCAGGATCAGCGTCCCGTCCTCCACCCGCTCGGTGCGCCAGCCGTCGCTGAGCTCCGCCTCCTGAAGCACCTTTTCCTGCGCGAAATCATAGATCACCACACGCCGCTCGGCCTGTACCAGCGCGGCGCAGGTCTCGGTAAGGGGATAGGCATCCTGGCGGTTGTCGCCGCCGCACAGGGCGGCCAGCTCCACCGCCGCGCTCTCTTCCGGCATGTCGGGAACGGGAACGTCCTGCATCCGCGCAGAAAAGCGGGGATCCAGCGACAGATAATCATAGCCCTGCTGACGGGTATCCAGCATGCTCTCTCCCGCCAGAAGCCCCGTAAGGCAGGCCTTGCCCTCTTCCTCAAAGAAAAAGATCTGCACCTGCTCGTTCCGGGTCTCGCCGGAGGGCTCGGTGAGCTCCAGCGTCCACAGGCAGCAGCCGCCGCCCAGCTTGTCCACGAACATCCCCTCCGGCGCGGCATAGCCGGTCTCAAAAACGGCGTCGGCAGCCGAGTCCGGGTACTGCAGCGCCGCGTATTCTCTTGCCCAGACCTCGGTGGCGAGCCCGATGCGTGAGGGATCCTCCACCCATTCGTCCCGGGCGATGACCGCCGTGCGGGCATAGTAATCCTCCACCGTATCGGCCCGGCCGCTGTCGCTGACGATGCCCCCCGAGGGGAGCGCGGGCAGCGTTTCCCCCTCCTCGGGCAAATCGGCGGGCAGCGGCGCCGGGGGCTGCTCCTGTCTCCCGCAGGCGGCCAGCAGGAGCGGCAGCACAAGCGCCGCGCAAAGGGCGCTGAAATATCGTTTCATAAATCGTCCTCCCATGAGGCAATCAATCGTTTCGCCCCTTAGACGGCGGCAACGCAAAAAGGTTCCGGATCTGCGCTGCATTTATTTTATCATATTCTATCACAAATTGCCGTAAGATTCGGAACTTTTTCTGAATTTTTCCGTCTGAATCTCCAGATAAGCGGAAAGGAGTTGTCCTTATGTTCAAAAAAACGATCCTTCCTCTGACGGCGCTGGTGCTTTGCACCGTGCTTCTGCTGCTGGCCTGCAGCAGCCTGATCGCCCGCGTCTATTCCGAGACGCGCAACCTGCGCTCCGGCGCCATGCATCCCGCCGTTTCCTATGAGGAGGTCCTGGCTGCCATCCTTTCCGCCCGCAAGGAGCGGAGCGCCGGCGACGGGATCTATTTTGAATCCTCCGCAGAGGCCCCCGCACCTGCCCCCACCGCTCCCGCCCCTTCCGACATGGCGATGGTCAACGAGGGTAAAGCCGTTTACGGTGACGACCGCTCCGCTTCCTATTCCACCACCAACATTCAGGTAGAGGGGGTGGACGAGGCCGATCTGATCAAGACCGACGGAGAATATATTTACGCCCTTTATGACAACGAGCTGCGCATCTATCGCGCCGCCGGAGCCGAAAGCGCCCTGCTCAGCCGCGCCTCGCTGCTGCCCGGGGATGGCGGCGACGTCAACCGCGACGCCCGGGAAATGTATCTCTGGGACGGCACGGCCGCCGTGGTCTGCCAAGAATACGACTGGAGTGAAGACGGCGGCGGCTCCCGCACCGTGCTCCGTCTCATCGACGTCAGCGATCCCGAAAAGCCCGTGCTCCGCAGCGAGCTGGGGCAGGACGGCTATTATGTGGATTCCCGCATGACCGAGGGCACGGTCTATCTGGTCTCCCAGAAGGGTCTGTGGTATTACGGCCCCATCGAGGATCCCGTCACCGTCATCCCCTGCGTCTATACCGACGGGGTCAAAACGCCGCTGGCGCCCCAGCGCATCTTCCTGCCGGAGGATACGACGGACGAGAACTTCACCGTGCTCACCTCCACCGATCTTTCGGCCGGGGCGCAGACCGACGCCTGCACCGTGCTGGGCTCGGCGTCCACCGTCTATATGACGCCGAACAGCATCTATCTGGCCGCCACCTTCTATGACGAAGAGGAGAGCGAACCCTATCAGGAGGCGCAATACTCCGTAGTGGATCACGTTTCCTCCCGCAGCACCACCCTTTCGGCCTTTGATCTGACCGACGGGCTGACCCTCCGCGCCACCGGCGCGGTGCCCGGGTCGCTGCTCAACCAGTTCTCGCTGGACGAAAAGGACGGAAACCTCCGTCTGGCGGTGACGGAATACACCTACCGCTACCGGATCTTCACCGATGAAAAATACGGCTTTGTGAATTATCAGCAGGACGAGGATGCCCAAAGCGACACCAACAGCCTTTATGTGCTGGACGGCGGCCTCAACGTCATCGGCAGCCTCACCGGGCTGGGCGAGGACGAGCAGATCTATTCCGTCCGGTTCGACGGCGATCTGTGCTACTTCGTCACCTTCCGCCAGACCGATCCTCTCTTTGCCGCCGACCTCAGCGATCCCAGCGCGCCCCGTCTGCTCAGCGAGCTCAAGCTTCCCGGCTTCTCCTCCTACCTCCATATCTATGGCGAAGGGCTGCTCTTCGGCCTGGGCCGCTGGGCCGACGAAGAAACCGGCTGGAGCGAGGAGATCAAGCTGGCCATGTACGATTCCTCCGACCCGGCGGCGCTCACCGAGCTGGCCTCTTACCGTCTGCCCGAGGACGCCTGGTACACCCCCGCGCTGAACGACCACAAGGCGCTGCTCATCCGGCCGGAGAAAAACCTCATCGGCTTTGCCGCCGACCGCGGTTATTACCTCTTTGCCTACGAGGACGGCGCTTTCGTCCAGAAGGCCCTTCTCACCGACGGCTGGGAGCGGGAAGACTGGTATTGGGACTGCTGGAACACCCGTGCGCTTTATATCGACGAAGCCCTGTACCTGCTGGACGAGCAGGGGCTGCGGGTCTACGATCTCAACAGCTTCGAGCCCCTGTGCAGCCTGTATGCCTACTAAAGCAAAACAGCGCCTCTGCTGCTTCTTTTTGCAAACGGAACGCCCTGCGGCTATGCCGCAGGGCGTTTTTTCTATTTGGTCGGCAAAATGCTGCCCGCCGTGTTCGCGTGGCAGACGGCGATGGCCAGCGCGTCGGCGGCGTCGTCGGGCCGGGGCACCTTGCTCAGGCCGAGGATCATGCGGGTCATCTCCATGACCTGCTTTTTTTCGGCCTTGCCGTAGCCAACCACCGCCTGCTTGACCTGCGACGGCGAATATTCATAAGGCAGAAGCCCCCGCTCGGCGCAGGCCGTTAAAATCACGCCCCGGGCCTGGGCCACCTGGATGCCCGTGGTGATATTGGTGTTGAAAAACAGCTCCTCGATGGCCACCGCGTCGGGCTTGACGGTATCCAGCAGCGTCCGCATATCCCGGGCGATCTCCAAAAGGCGGCGGGGCATCTCCATGCCCGCGGGGGTGGTGATGGCGCCGTAACCCAGCATTTTATGCCTGCCGTTGACGCTCTCGATCACGCCGTAGCCCACGATGGCATAGCCGGGGTCAAGGCCCAAAACGATCATTTTTGCATCATCCTTTCGGCGGCGCGCAAAATGCCCAGCTTGCCTGCCTCATAGGTTAATCCCCCCTGCAAATAGCAGGTAAAGGGCGGACGCATGGGCGCGTCACAGCTCAGTTCGATGGACGATCCTTGAATAAAGGCGCCCGCCGCCATGATGACGGGATCCTCGTAGCCCGGCATGTCTCCGGGCACGGGGGCGGCGAAGCTGTCCACCGGCGAGGCGCTCTGGATGCCCTCGCAAAAGCGGATCAGCACGTCGGGCGCACCGAAATCAATGGTCTGGATGATATCGTAGCGGGGTTCGGCGGCCGTGGGCGAAACGGCATACCCCAGCTCCTCCATCACGGCGGCGCAGAAGGCCCCGGTCTTCACGGCCTGGGCCGTCACGTGGGGCGCCAGGAAAAAGCCCTGATACAGCAGGCGGTTGACCCCCAGCGTGGCGCCGCATTCTCCGCCGATGCCCGGGAGGGTCATACGGGCGGCCGCCCGCTCCACCAGATCGGCCCGTCCGGCGATATAACCACCGCAGGGCGCCAGACCGCCGCCGGGGTTTTTGATGAGCGAGGCCGCCATCAGGTCGGCGCCCAGCGCCACGGGCTCGGCCTCGCAGACGAACTCTCCGTAGCTGTTGTCCACCAGGATCACGATCTCGGGCCGCAGGGCGCGGATCTCCCGGCACAGCGCCCCGATCTCCTCGGGCGAAAGGGTCTTGCGGATGCCGTAGCCCCGGGAACGCTGGATAAATACCGCCGCCACGTCCGGGGCAGCCAGCGCCTGCCGGATGGCAGGCAGATCGGGCGCGCCGTGTTTCAGCGGCACCTGCCGAAAGCCCATGCCGTAATCGGCAAAGCTGCCCGGCACGTTTCCCCGCAGGCCGGCCACGGTTTCCAGCGTGTCATAGACCCCGCCGGTGATGCTGACCATGGTCTGTCCCGGGCGGAGGCAGGCGAACATGGCGCAGGCGATGGCGTGGGTCCCGTTGACGAAGGTGGTGCGCACCAGCGCCTTTTCTGCGCCGAACACCCGGGCATAGATACGCTCCAGTTTATCCCGCCCCACGTCGTCGTAGCCATAGCCGGTGGTCCCGGCAAAATCGCCGGTCTGCACCCGCTCTTCGGCAAAAGCGGCCAGCACCTTTTCGGTGTTGACCTGCGCCACCCGGTCGATCTCGGCGAAGCGGCCGGCGCATTTTCCCTCGGCACGGCGGGCCAGTGCAAGCAGCGTTTCATTCATATCCGTCAAAGCTCCTTATCGCATCATAAGATCTGATGACAGTATAGCACGGTTTTTGCGAAAAGAAAAGCCCGCCTTGCGGCGGGCTTTTCGCTCTCTGTTACAGCTCCAGCATGGCGGCGCGGGCCAGCAGCCTTGCCGCCTGCTCCACGTCGCGGAGATTCACCAGCTCGGCGGGGGTGTGCACGTTGCGGCAGGGGATGCTGACGCAGCCCGCCAGCACGCCGCTGCGGCTCACCTGCATGGAACGGGCGTCGGTGCTGCCTCCCAGCAGGATCTCGTCCTGCCAGACGACGCCGGCCGCCTCCGCCGCCCGGCGGAGATGCGCCACCGTCTGGGGGTTGCTCTGCATCCCGCCGTCCTTGATCTTGACGGCAGGGCCCTTCCCCAGCGCCACCTGCATCCGCTGATGCTCCGGCTCGCCGGGCGTATCGCCGGTGGGGCAGACGTCGCAGGAGATCCCCATATAGGGGTCGATCTGCCACGCGGCGGTGACGGCGCCGCGGCAGCCTACCTCCTCCTGCACGGAAAAGACGAAATACACGTCGTTTTTGCTCTCGCCCATCTGCTCCATGGCCAAAAGCAGGGTGACGCAGCCGATGAGATCGTCGGCATAGGGGGTCATCAGGTTGCCTCCGGCCGCGGCGGAGACGGGCGCGTCGTACACGCACACCGAGCCCACGGGCGCCAGCCTTTCGGCCTCTTCCCGGCTCTTTGCGCCGATGTCGATATACAGGTCGTGGACGTCCACGTCCGTCAGTTTGGCATGGGCGAGCTTTGCCTCGGCGTCGGCCCAGATGCTGCCGCATACGCCGCTTTCCGTGCGCACCGGCGTGCCCACCAGCCGGGCGGGCATGTGACCGCCCAGCGGCTCAAAGCGCAGAAACCCGCACTCGTCGATAAAGGTGACCATAAACCCGATCACGTCCATGTGGGCGGCTATCATCAGCCGCTTGCCCGGACCTTTTTTATGGCAGATCACATTTCCCAGCGTGTCAACGGTGATCTCGTCCGCAAAGGGGCGGGCCAGCTCCTTCAGGATCGCGGCCTGCGGAGTCTCGAAGCCGGAGGGCCGGGCCGCCTGTACCAGCTCGCGCTGCAGCTCAATGATGTTTTTCATGGCTTTGCCCTCCTTATTTTGACAGAAATGCCGCCAAAAGCGCCCCTGCCCGCTCCGCGTCGGAGCGGTCGTAGGTCTCGGCAGGCGAATGAATGTAGCGGGTGGGGATGCTGACGCAGGTTGCGGCCACATTTTCCAGCGCCCTCTGCATGGAGGAGGTGTCGGTGCCGCCGTACACCAAAATCTCGGGCTGCACGGCGATGCCCTGCTCCTGCGCCGTTTTCATCAGCGCGGCGTTGAGCGCCGGATCGCACAGGACGCTGCCGTCCTTGAGCTTGACGGTGGGGCCGTTCCCCGGCACCAGCGTGCGGTTGCTGTGCTTAAACTGCGGCGTGTCGTCTGTGCCGCACACGTCGCAGGCGATGCCGAAGGCGGGACGGATGGCCTGCGCCGCGCTCAGCGCGCCCCGGCAGCCCACCTCTTCCTGCACGGAAAAGACGAAATATGTGTCGAACCGGCTCTCCTTCAGCTTTTCCATGGCCAAAAGCAGCACCACGCAGCCGATGAGGTCGTCGGCATAGGGGCCCATGATGCGGTTGTCCGCAATCAGCCGGGGCTCGCCCTCGAAGACGGCGGTATCCCCGATCTTCACCAACGACCGGGCCTCCTCGCCGTCGGCGGCGCCGATGTCCAGATACAGGTCGTCAAAGCTCACGTCGGCCCAGCTCCCGGAAAGGACCTTGCCCCGTTCCCGCAGGCCGAAGGTGCCGCGGACACCGTTGGGGAAGACCACCCGGCAGCTCAAAAGCCGGGCGGGCGTGTGTCCGCCGATGCCTGTCACCGTGACGAAGCCGTCTTTGTCGATGCCCCGCACCATAAAGCCGATGGCGTCCATGTGGGCAGACAGCATGATGCGCGCGCCGTCGCCCTTTTTCCGGCAGATCACGTTGCCCATCACGTCCGTCGTGACCTCGTCAACGAACGGGCGTGCCAGCTCGGCCAGCGTCTGTCCGACGCCGGTGCGCTCGGCGCCCGAGGCGCGGGCGGCCGCTGCCAATTTGCGATGAAGCTCCAAAACGTCAAACATTCAGATCACCTGCTTCCTCGATGACGATGGCTGCCAGCCTGCAGACCGCTTCCACATCGGGAAGATAGGCCACGTTGCAGGCACAGTGGATATAGCGGGTGGGAACGGACAGGCCGAAGGCCAGCGCGCCCCGGCCGGCGCGGATGGCTGTGCCGCTGTCGGTGCTTCCGTTGGCGCTCTTGCGGTACTGCCACTTGACGCCAAGCTCGTCCGCCCGCTTCAAAACCCTCTCGCGGAACGTCCGCGGATAGATCATGCCCTTGTCCAGGATCGAGACCACGGCGCCCTCCCGCTGGCGGCAGGACTGCTTGTGCTCCGCCACGTCGGGCATGTCGGCGGCGGTGGTGCCCTCCAGCGCAAGGATCAGACCGGGCTCCAGCCGCTGGGCGGCCACTGTGGCCCCGCGGGACCCGATCTCCTCGGCCACGGTAAAGACGAACCAGGTGTCATAGGGCAGGGACTGCTCCAGCAGCTTAAGCATCACGGCGCAGCCCACCCGGTCGTCCAGCGCCTTTGCCTTGACGCAATCCACGCCGAAGGGCAGAAAGGCGCTGTCGAACATCACGGGCTCGCCGGGCGATACCAGCTTTTCGGCCGCCTCGCGGCTGCCGCAGCCCATGTCCACATACAGGCTGTCCAGCCCGGGGGCGGTCTTGCGCTCCTCGGGGGTAGTAAGATGGACAGCCTTCAGGGCGATGACGCCGGGGATCTTTTTCAGGCCCGCGCGCATCCTCCGCCCCACCAGCACCCGGGGGTCGATCCCGCCCACAGGCGACAGCTTGAGCATGCCGTCGTCGGTGATGCCGCGGATCAAAAAGCCAACCTCGTCCATGTGGGCGCACACCATCATCGGCCGCTCGCGGCGCTTTTCTCCCTTTTTGAAGACGAACAGATTGCCCAGCGCGTCGGTAAAGATCTCGTCGGCGTGGGGGCGCGCCATGCTTTCGATGCACCCGCGCACCTCGTCTTCATATCCGGCCACGCCGTCCAGCTCGCAAAGGGTCTTCAGCAATTCCTTCATGCCTGTGCCCTCCCTTCCAGAGAAAGGATGTACTCCGCCACCAAACGTCCCACGCTTTCCACGTCATCCATGGAGATCAGCTCCACCGGCGAGTGCATATATTTCAGCGGCAGTGAGATCACCAGCGTTTCCACGCCCTCCCGCTGCACCTGCATGGGCCAGCCGTTGGTGCCGCTCTGGGCCGCGCAGGATTCCACGATATGGGGGATCTTCTTGGCCCGGGCCACCTCCATCACCCGCTCCGCCAGCTCGGGGCGGCTGTTGAAGCCCACCGAGATCACCGCGCCGTCGCCCAGCTTGGCGGGCACGGAAGGGGCGTCGGCGGTGCGGGCGTGGGTCACGTCCACGGCGATGCCCAGATCGGGATGCACCCGGAAGGCCGTGGCGATGCCGCCCTGAAATCCGGTCTCCTCCTTGGTGGAGGCGGCCAGCACCACGTTGACGGGCAGCGCCTTGTCCCGGAGCAGCTCCATGGCGTGCAGCAGGCACACCAGACAGGCCCGGTCGTCAAAGGCCTTGCCGCAGACGGTGTTGCCCTTGAGCTCCATCATATCGTTGGCAAAGGAGAGATAATCCCCCAGATGGAACACGGCCTTCGCCTGCTCCCCCGTCATGCCCACGTCCAGCACCATTTCGGAAATGGGCACCGATTTTTTCTTGTCGTCGGGCTTTTGCAGATGGGGCGGCATGGCCGCCACGATGCCCAGATGCTCCTTGCCCTCCCGATCGGTGACCACCAGCTCGCTGCCCAGAAGCATCCGCTGATCTACGCCGCCGATCTGGGTAAAGCGCAGGAAGCCCTGAGGCGTGACCTCGGTGACCATAAAGCCGATCTGATCGATGTGCGCGTCCAGAAGGACGGTTTTCGCCCCGGGCACCGCGCTGTCGCGCCAGCCCAGCACGTTGCCGAAATCGTCCGTTTCCACCCGGTCGCACAGCGGCTCCATCAGCTCCGCCGCCAGTCTGCTGACGCGGAACTCGTCGCCGGAAACGCCGTACGCGTGGGTGAGAAGGCGGATCTTGTCCTGTAAGCTCAATCCGATACACCTCTTTCTTTCCGATTTTTTACTTCAGTTCGTTCACTCTGTCCTTGAAATAACGGCCGCGGATCATGAAATTGGGAAACTGGTCGAAGGAGGCGCAGGCGGGGCTGAACAGCACCACGTCGCCGGGCTTCGCCAGCTCCCGCGCCGCCGTGACCGCGTCGTCCAGGCGGGTAAAATGCAGAATGGCGGGGCTTCCCTCCCGATAATCGGGAGCCTGCTTCACGGCGGTCTCGATCTTGTCCGCCGTGGCGCCGCAGAGCAGCAGCGTTTTGACATGCGCGGGAGCGGCCGCGCCCAGCCCGTCGAAGGGGACGTGCTTATCATAGCCGCCGGCGATCAAAATCACCTTTTCGGGGAAACAGTGCAGTCCGGCCAGCGTCCGCGTGGGGCTGGAGCCGATGGAATCGTTGTACCAGCGCACGCCGTCCAGCTCCCGCACCAGTTCCAGCCGATGCTCCACTCCCGCGAACTCCCGGGCCACACGGGCCATGATCTCCGGCGAGACGATATCATACAGGGCGGCGCAGGCCGTCATATAGTTTTCCACGTTGTGGACGCCGGGGATGCGGATCTCGGACGCCGGAAACAGCGGCTCGGTTCCATACAGGATCACGCCGTTTTCCAGCCGGACGCGGGCCTCCTCCGCCCCGGCGCGGGAAAAGAAGCGCACCTCGCCCCTCGCCTGCTCCGCCAGCGCCCGGGAAGGCGCGTTATCATAGTTGAGCACTAGCACGTCCTCCGGGCCCTGCTGCCGGAAAATATGGCATTTCGCGTCGATATACTCCGCCATGTCCCGGTGCCAGTCCAGATGATTGGGAGAAAGATTGGTGATGACGGCGATATGGGGCGTCTTTTTCATGCTCATCAGCTGGAAGGACGAAAGCTCCAGCACGGCATAATCCTCCGGCCGCATTTTTCCCGTCTGATCCAGCAGAGGCGCGCCGATGTTGCCCCCCAGCCAGACAGTCTTTCCCGCCGCCTTGAGCATCTCCGAAATCACTGTGGTGGTGGTCGTCTTGCCGTCGGAGCCGGTGACGGCGATCATGGCGCAGGGGCACAGATCGAAAAAGACCTCCATCTCCGAGGTCACCTCCGCGCCCCGGGCGCGGGCGGCCTCCAGCGCGGGATGATCGGGCCGCAGACCCGGCGTGCGGAAGACGATCTCCCCCTCCAGGCAATTGAGATAGTTCTCTCCCAAAACGGTGCGAACGCCCAGCTCACGCAGCTCGGATACGATCTCGCCCAGCTGCTCCGCCGTCTTTTTGTCGTGGGCCACGACGCTTGCGCCCGCCTGCGCCAGCAGGCGCAAAAGCGGCCGGTTGGACACGCCGATGCCGATCACGTCCACGGTCTTGCCCCGCAGCGTGCGCAGATATTCTTCAAAGGTCACGGTATTTCCTCCTAAAAACAGAATCGTTCTTGTTGTATTGTATCATAGCCGCCGCCGAAAAGAAACGCCCGGCGAAAGAAAACTTTGTAAAATCGCAAAAAAGGAGACGGCCTTTCGACCGTCTCCAAAGAGAGGTATAAGAGGGGTCTCTTATTTGGTGAGCAGACGATGCAGGAAGTCGGCCACCTCGGCGCGGTTGGCGGTGCTGGTGGGATTCAGGCGGGCGCCCTGCGCGTCGATGTAGCTGTTCTTCAGCGCCCACTTCATGGCGGTCTGCGCCCAGTCGCTGACGGAGGCGCCGTCGGTGTAGGCGTTCAGATTGGCGATGCCGGTGCCGTCCTGCTTCCGCATGACGACCACCCATCTGTACATGAAGGTGACGATGGTCTGACGGTTAAGCTCCAGATTGGGGCTGAAGGTGGTGGCGGAGGTGCCGTTGGTGATGCCGTTGTTGATGGCCCACTGGACGGCGTCCTTGCACCAGGCGGGAACGTCGGTGAACTGATTGGTGCCGCTGACGGCGGGGTTGCCGGCCGCACGGTACAGCATGGCGATCCACTGGCCGCGGGTCACGTTGGTGTTGGGGGAATAGACCATGGAGGTGGTGGACATGCCGTTGACGATGCCGAAGTTATACAGGAAGTCGATGGAGTCGGCATAGCTGCCGTAGCTGTTGGCGGTGACGTCGGTGAAGTACCGGGACGCGGTGCTGCGGGTCAGGGTCAGGTTCACCTGATAGTTGATGGTCTTGTTGGCGGTGGTGATGACCTTGCAGGGGATCGAGCAGGTGCCAACGGTGCCGTAGACGGGCACGAAGGTGACGCTGCTGAGGGTGCGGACGCCGGTGCCGGTGGTATAGGGCACGTTGAGGGTGACTTCCTTCTGGCTGCTGGTGAGATAGTTCTCATACAGCTTGCCGCCCACGGGCTGGCCGGTGAAGGTCACGGAAGCGACATCCTTCTTGAAATAATCACTGTTGCTAAACTTAAAGGTGTCAGAATCGCGCATGGTGCCGGTGAGGACCTGGACCTTGGTGTTGCCGCTGGCGCCCACGACGATGTCCATGGTGCCGGTCATGGGACGGGTGGTCTTGCTGTTGCTGGAGGTGGAGTAGTAAATGGTGAACTCCACGCGATAGGTCACGTTGGTCTTGGTGCCGGCAACGTAATACAGATCATTCAGCGCGATGTCGCCGTCCTTGGGATCGGTGTAATAATACAGCTGTGCATCGGGCTTTTTGATGGCCTGGTTGTAATAGCCGGGGTTGTAGCTCTCGTACATATAGCCCTTCTGGCTGGAGTTGGGCAGGCCTTCGAACTCGACCCAGCGGAGGACAGAGGTCCTGCCCTTGCTCTTCAGCAGCAGGTCCTCGAACTCGTCGGCGGGGATGTTGGCATAGCCGCCGTTGGCCACGTTGACCACGATGTCGCCCATATCATTGATGGTGATGCGCAGGACCATCTGCATTTCGGCATGGGTGAGCTTGCTGGAGGTGCTGCTGGCTCTGTAGGAATAGTAGGCGTCAAAGGTGACGTCCACCACGCCGCTGGCCTTGGCAGCGGGGACATACGTGAGCTGATCGATGCCGGTCTGCTTGCTGGTGGGATCCACGTAATAGTCGGCGCTGGAGGAGGCCTTCTTGTTCTTGCTCAGGGAGATGCTGTCGTCATAATCCACATAGACGCCGCCGCTGGCGCAGCGGATGCCGCTGATGGATTCCAGCGTGGGATCCAGCTGCTTCTTGTTGCCGCGCAGGACCTCTTCCAGAGCATCCTGCAGCTCGTTGGGATTGAAGGGCAGGACGTCGGTGTTGGCGATGGAGGCCTCGATGACCACGAAGCTGTCGGACTTGAGCACGATCCGGCCGCTGATCTTGGCGTAGCTGGCGCCGACGGCCTCATAGGTGATCACGTAATCGCTGCCCGTTCCGTCGGGAACGAAGACCATGGCCTTGGCTTCCTTGACGCTGTAGATCTCTTCCTCGACCTCGTTGGTCAGGTCGTCGTCGGTATACAGGGTGCCGCCCTCGTCGTCAAGGGTGACGAACTCGATGGTGGACAGCTCCACGTTGAAAATCTCCTGCAGCCTGTCATCGACGTCGTCGATCACGTCAGCCAGGGTGCCGCTCTTGGTGCCGAAATCTTCGGTGAAGTTATGGCCGGAGGTCTTGGAGAAGAGCACGTCGACGGTGAGCTGATTCAGGCCAGTGTAATAATCGTCCAGGCCTTCGTTGGCCGTTGCGACATAGGTCAGGCGGTCGCCGGCCTTGTTGGTGAACTTCGCATCCTGCAGCTCCCATGCGCTGAAATCGGCGCCCTTGCCGGAGGCGATGGTCAGCTTCTGGCCGTTGCCGGGATCAAAGGTGGCGGGCAGAGCCTTTTCCACGACCTTCTCGCTGCTGCCCTCAGCAACGGTGATGGTGCCCAGCCTGGTCTTGCCGCTGGCGTCATACTTGACGACGGTGACGGTGACGGTCACGTCTTTACCGGCAGCCTTGCCGGTGAAGACATAGTCGCCCAGAACGTCGGCCTTGTAGTCGGCGCAGGCCCAGCCGGTGACATTGACCTGCTCGGTGGTGGTGTTGTCACTGTAGGTCACAGTAGCCTTTTTGGGCAGCTGATTGATGACGTCGGCCTTGCTGGTGCCGTAGCCCACCGTCAGCGTATCGTCTTCGACAGCGGCGGACTCGGGCTCGATGACGGTAACAGACCACGTTTCGGTGATCTCCTCTGCCTCTTCCGTCGCCTCAGCTTTGGCCGTGATGGTGGCAGTGCCGGCGGCAACGCCGGTAACTTTTCCCTTGCTCACAGTGGCGACGCTGTCATTGCTGCTGGCCCAGGTGACTTCCCGGCCCTCGCTGCCTTCCAGCGTCAACGTCAGGGTTTCACCGACCTTGACGGTCTGAGCCTCGCCGGCGAACGCGGTGATGCCCAGCGCCAGCACCATCACGGCGACAAGCGCAAGGGTCAGAGTTTTCTTTCCAAATGCTTTCACGTTAATACCTCCCAATCATTATTTGCATTCAGACATGGTTTTGACAATATCATATCACACTTTTCAAAAAAGGAACAGGGGTATTTCATTAAATATTCTTAAAAAATGAAAAACAATGCGCGGTTTTCTTACATTTGCGCCGTTGACAATCCCGCCGCAGGCTGTTAGAATAAAGCGGCAGCGGGACGGGCAGCCGCGCAGGGGCGACCCTGTGAGGAAAGTCCGGGCTTCACAGAGCAGGATAACCGGTAACACCGGCCGCGGGCGACCGCCGGACAAGTGCAACAGAAACAGACTACCCCGCCTCCGGCGGGGAAAAGGTGGAAAGGTGGGGTAAGAGCCCACCGGTGTCCCCGGTGACGGGGGCATCCTGTAAACTCTATCCGAAGCAACACCGACTTGGGGGCTACGGCTTGCTCGGCCAATCTCCAGACAGGTGGCTTGAGGCGGGCAGCAATGTCCGTCCCAGATAGATGGCTGCCGACCACAGAACCCGGCTTACAGTCCCGCTGCCGCTGACGGGAGATCCGCTTCGCTGGGATCTCCCGTCATTTTTGGTTCCGCATGCGCGCGGTTTCACCATTTTTGTTGCGACGAAAATGGCGGGTCGGGGTGTTTTTGACCATTCCCACACAGGGAACGGCCAAAAACACCCCGAGAGAAAACCGCCTGTCAGGCGGTTTTACAAATTGTGAAAAAAGAAGCCCTCCGCTGATGCGGAGGGCTTCTTTTTACTGCTGATAATGGTGCGCTTCCTGCAAAACCATCTCTTTGTTTCCCACAAAAACGGCGTTTTTGCGGGGGCCCCTTTTCATTTCATACGCTCCGGGCGGGGCACACAGCCCCTTCCTGCGCGGCCGCGCCACTCGGCGCGCGGCGCAGAAGCGCCGTTGTCAAAACCCCGCTGC
>JAFOPS010000116.1 GCA_017394205.1 Clostridia bacterium
CTTGCGATGGCTTCCATGCCATCCCAAAAGCCGAAAAAGGCTCTGCCGTCCTCCCACCTGCGGCAGCAGATATGGATCAGGACCCTGTCAGCGTCAACAAAACGCTCGTACCGGGTGTAATAGCCGGGCCAGCTTCCATCGTGTACGACAACAAGTCCAAAATCTTTATCGTTGATAATCCCCCAGCCGAAGCCGTAACCGTCTTCTCCGTCTTCCGCGCCTGAGACCTCCCCGTTGTTGAGCCGACCCGGGGTGTACATGAGCATTTGCTCTTCACGGCTGAGCACTTTTTCTTCCCTGAGCGCTCTGTCCCAGGCAAGCAGATCAAAGACGGTGGAATGCACAAGTCCGTCGCCGTTCGCGCCGTCAAGCGGAACCACACAGTGATCGTCATCCGCAGCGTCGTCAGGAAGAATGTAGCCGTTATCCGTCGGCACAAGCCCGTATGCAAGGTTCGGGATGGTCAGTTTGTCCTTCCTGCGGTGGTAGACGCGGGTAGCATGCATACCGGCGGGTTCAAAGATGTTGTCCCGAAGGAAATCTTCAAACCGTACGCCCGATACCTTTTCCACGATCTCGGCCAGTACGCAGTAGCCGGTGTTGGAGTAATCATACTTTTCGCCGGGAGCGAACTCCGCCCCTTTTCCGCATTCGCAAAGGAAGCGGATCATAATATCGTTGCCCGGGATCGTGTTTTCCCGGATCGCGGTCTCTTCGACCCAGTCCATATAGTCGGGCAGGCCGCCGGTGTGATTGAGCAGATGGCGTACCGTGACGCCCTTATAGGGAAGTTCGGGGAAGAATTTCGTGATTTCGTCCTCAAGGCTGAGCAGTCCTTTTCTCCTGAGAAGCATGATCGCCGTCGCAGTGAACTGTTTGCTGACCGAAGCAAGGTCAAATACCATATCCTCCCGGACGGGTTCATTCCCCGTCTGACCGGTCATGCCGATTGCGCCTTTCGATATGATCTCGCCTTTTTCGGCGTAGAGCCATACGCCCGTGAATCCGCCCTTTTCGTGGGCCGCCCGGGCCAGGCTTTCCATCAGTTGTTGTTTATCCATTATAACATTTAATCTCCTTCATCTTGGTCGTAGGGGGCGGCGTCCCCGCCGCCCCGAACGCGGCGATCTCTGATTCGTGCGGGCCGTCGGGGACGCCGGCCCCTACGGTTTTACAGCTTCTTGCAGGGCTGTCCGCCGTTGACGGTCACGCCGTCTTCGCTGAAGGCGATTTTGACCATGCCGAGCTTCCGGCCGAACTCGTTTTCGCCGATGGGATACAGCTGATAGGTCAGCTCGTCGCCGTCGTCGTCGATGGCCTTCGCCCAGAGCTCGCCGCCCTGCATCCAGACCTCGTCGATGATGTAATCTGCGTCCTCGGGATGCTCGTACTTTCCGCACCAGCTCTCCCACTTGGATTTGTCTGGGTTCTGCACGGCAATCTCCTCGATGGTGCGGACGGGCTCGGGCTCCCTGTCCGCGGCCACAGCCTGCAGGCCGTCCCAATAGCCCTCGAAGGCTCTGTAATCCATGGGATCGCGGCTGTCCAGGATGATCAGGACCCGGTCCGCGTCGATCCAGCGCCCGAACCAGGTGGCGACGCCGGGCATACCGCCGGAATGGCTGACGACGAGCCCGAGCTTTTCGTCATGTTCGACGCACCAGCCGAAGCCGTAGCCGCTGTCCTCATCAAAGCCCGCGATCTTGCCGTTGTTCAGTTTTGCGGCGGTGTACATGAGCTTTTGCTCCTCGGGGGTGAGCACCTTCTCCTCCCGCAGGACCCGGTCCCATTTGAGCATGTCGAAAAGGGTGGAGTAGACGTAGTCGTCGCCGTTCAGGCCGTCAAAGGCCGTGACGTCGCCGTAGTCCTTGGATTCGATATCGGCGACGAATTTGCCGTCCTCGAGGACCGTCGCCCGGGCGTACTTCCCGAAGGGGACGCCGTCCCGGCGGACATGGCAGCAGCGGGTGTTGGACATACCGGCGGGCTCAAAGATTTTCTTCTGCAGGAAGTCCTCGAAGGGGACGCCGGAGCGCCGCTCCACCAGCAGGGCCAGCAGGTTGTAGCCGGTGTTGGAGTAACTGAACACCTCGCCGGGAGCGCCGTAGGGCTTGGCCTTGGTCTCGCGGAGGAAGCGCAGGATCTCGTCGTTGCCTGGGACGCGATGCTCTTCCTTCCAGATCTTGACGAACCAATCCTCGTCGTCAAAGTAGTCGGGCACGCCGCCGGTATGGGACAGCAGGTGGCGGATAGTCACGCCGGGGTATGGGATCTCGGGGAAGTAGGCCGTGATCTCGTCGTCGAGACCAAACAGCCCCTGCCGGACCGCCAGCATCACCGCCGCGGCGGTGAACTGCTTGGTGACGGAGGCCAGCTGGAAGACGGTGTCCTCGGTGATGGGCTGGGTGTTCTCCGGGTCCCGGAAGCCCAGGGCGCCCTTGGAGACAATCTCGCCGCCCTCGGCATAGAGCCAGGCGCCGTTGAGGCTGCCGCGCTCATAGGCCGCGTGGGCCAGGTTTTCGATGATAGATTTCTTTTCCATTATATTTCACTCCATTTTGATGTGTCGGATGATTGGGATTCACAGCTTCTTGCAAGCGATTCCGTCGTTGACGGTCACGCAGTCCTTGCCGAAGGTGATCTTCGCGAAGCCGCCCTTGCGGCCGAAGGTCTTCTTTCCGATGGGATAGAGCTGGGAGATCAGCTCCTCGCCCTCGTCCAGGAACCTGGCGTACAGGTCGCCGTCCTCCAGATACACCTCGTCGATGAAGAAATCGGCCCCCTCGGGATGCTCGTATTTGCCGCAGTAGGATTTCAGGGTCCGCTTGCCGGGTTCGTCGGCCATGCCTTCCTCTTCGTTCTGGAAAATCTCGATGGCGATCTTTGTCTGCTCCC
>JAFOPS010000117.1 GCA_017394205.1 Clostridia bacterium
GCCGCAGAAAGCTCCGGATCCAACTCTGCATATTGAGCGGGGATCCTGTATTTACCGTCGTCATGGATCTCCGAGGGCAAGGTTTTCGCAAGATACCAATTAACACCTACCGTCAAACCCTGCGCTTCCATTGCGCGGAGCAATGCAAACTTTCCGTAATCACCGATATCGCCGGCGTATCGATCCTGCATAAGAAACCTCCTGCGTTGACGTGATGAATGATAGAGCCTGCTTCGATTTGTTTCAAGTAAACAAGCAAAAAACAGGTGGATGTAACTGAAATCCGTTACATCCACCCGAACTGGTCCGAGTGGCGGGATTTGAACCCACGGCCTCTTGGTCCCGAACCAAGCGCGCTACCAGCTGCGCTACACCCGGATAACTGGTAAAATGCGAAATGTGCGGTTTTGAAAAGACGCTCCGGCAACGGAAGCGCATTGCCCGCGCCACGCTAAAATATTATAGCGGAGCAGATTTTATTTGTCAAGGAAAAGTCACGCGGCAGGGGAAAATCTGTTGACAAACGCCCGCGGCGACAGTATAATGAGTCCAACGGCAAAGAAGGGAAGGAGTACCCTGCAGGCAAAGCAAAGAGAGGGCGCGGTCGGTGCGAGCGCCTGCTGAGCGGCGGGGGAAGGTCGTCCCGGAGCCGCGGGGCTGAACGAGCAGTAAGTCCCGCCGTTTTCCGCGTGAAGGAGAGCCGAAAAGGCAAAGTGCGCGCGTTTTGCGCGAATATGGGTGGTACCGCGGAGCATGGCTTCGTCCCGTAGCGATCAGAGTCGCTGCGGGTTTTTCTTTTTTCGGAAAAGGAGGAAACCAATGAAGTTCGCCGTTCGTTATCAGTCTCACGGGGGAAACACCCGCGCCGTTGCCGAGATCATCGCCGCTGTTTTGGGTGTAGAGGCGAAGCCCGTCAGCGTTCCGCTGGAGGAGCCGGCGGAGATCCTGTTTTTAGGCGGCGGCGTATACGCGTGGCACGCCGACCGGGCGCTTTCCGCATTTATGCGGAGGCTGGAGCCCGGAGCAGCCGAAAGGGTCGTGGCCTTTTCCACCACCGGCAGTCTGGACCGCACCAACGCCGCGATCCTGGAGGCGATGGAAAAGAAGGGCATCCCCGCGGAAAGCGGCCTTTGCCTCAAGCTGGGGCTGCAGGGCAACGCCATCGTCGGGCGGAAGGGCGGCCGGCTGACCGGGGAGCAAACGGCCGCGGTGGAGGCCTTTGCCCGCGCCTATCTGGAACAAGAATAAGATTCGAATAAATCGGAGGAACCAACATGAGCAATCGAAAAGAACTGCCCAAGGCATACGACCCCAAGGCGTCGGAAGACCGCATCTATCAATTCTGGCTGGACGGCGGCTTTTTCCACGCGGAGGTCAACAAAGAGAAAAAACCCTTTTCCATCGTGATGCCGCCCCCCAACGTCACCGGCCAGCTCCATATGGGTCACGCCATGGACTCCACCCTGCAGGACACGCTCACCCGCTTCAAGCGGATGCAGGGCTATGAAGCGCTGTGGCTGCCCGGCGTGGATCACGCCGGCATCGCCACCCAGATCAAGGTGGAGGAGGAGCTCCGCAAGGAGGGCCTGACCCGCTACGATCTGGGCAGAGAGGAGTTTCTCAAGCGCGTTTGGGCGTGGAAGGAAAAGTACGGCGACCGCATCGTGGAGCAGCAGAAAAAGATGGGCGACTCCTGCGATTGGTCGCGCTCCCGCTTTACCATGGACGAGGGCTGTTCCAAGGCGGTGAAGGAGGTCTTTATCGACCTGTACCAGAAGGGCTATATCTATAAGGGCTCCCGCATCATCAACTGGTGCCCCCACTGCACCACCGCTCTGTCCGACGCCGAGGTGGAATATGTGGAAAAGCCCGGCAATCTGTGGTATATCCGCTATCCGCTGGCCGATGGCAGCGGCGATCTGGTGGTTGCCACCACCCGTCCGGAGACCATGATGGGCGACACCGGCGTGGCCGTCAACCCCGAGGACGAAAAGTTCAAGCATCTCATCGGCAAGACCTGCATCCTGCCCATCATGAACCGGGAGATCCCCATCGTGGGCGACGAATACTGCGAGATCGGCTTTGGTACCGGCGCGGTGAAGATGACCCCCGCCCACGACCCCAACGACTTTGAGGTGGGTCTGCGGCACAATCTGGACATCATCCGGGTCATCAACGACGACGGCACCATCAACGAAAACGGCGGCCCCTACAACGGCATGGATCGGTATGAGTGCCGCAAGGCCATCGTCCGCGATCTGGAGGAACAGGGCTATCTGGTGAAGGTGGAGGACTACAAGCACAACGTGGGCACCTGCTACCGCTGCCACAACGACGTGGAGCCCCTGATCTCTGCCCAGTGGTTCGTCAAGATGGCGCCGCTGGCCAAGGAAGCGCTGCGCGTGGTGTATGACGGCGAGATCCGCTTTGTCCCCGAGCGTTTTGCAAAGACCTATACCAACTGGATGGAAAACGTCCACGACTGGTGCATCTCCCGCCAGCTCTGGTGGGGACATCAGATCCCGGCCTTCTATTGCGACGACTGCGGCGAGATGACGGTGAGCAAGGACAAGGTCACCGTCTGCCCCAAGTGCGGCTCGGTCCACGTCCATCAGGACGAGGACGTGCTGGACACCTGGTTCAGCTCGGCGCTGTGGCCGTTCTCCACGCTGGGCTGGCCGGAAAAGACCCCCGAGCTGGACTATTTCTACCCCACCTCCGTCATGGTCACCGGCTATGATATCATCTTCTTCTGGGTGGCCCGCATGATCTTCTCCGGTATGGAGCAGATGAAGCAGATCCCCTTCAAGGATGTGTTCATCCACGGCCTTGTCCGGGACGACAAGGGACGGAAAATGTCCAAGTCGCTGGGCAACGGCATCGACCCGCTGGAGGTCATCGACAAATACGGCGCCGACGCTCTGCGCTTTACGCTGGCCACCGGCGTCGCCCCCGGCAACGACACCCGCTTCTATTACGAGCGCGCCGAGGCCAACCGCAATTTCTGCAACAAGATCTGGAACGCCTCCCGATTCCTGATGATGAATCTGGACATCGACGACTTTACTCTGCCCGAGACCCTCGATCTGGAGGACAAGTGGATCCTCACCAAGTACAATACGCTGGTGCGGGAGGTCACCGAGAATCTTGACCGCTATGAACTGGGCATCGCCGCCGATAAGCTTTACAGCTTCATCTGGGACAATTTCTGCGACTGGTATATCGAGCTGTGCAAGACCCGTCTGACGGGCGACGACCGGGAGGCCTCCGTCCGCGCCCAAAAGGTGCTGGGACACATTCTGTCGGGCACCATGCAGCTGCTCCATCCCTTCATGCCCTTCATCACCGAGGAGATCTGGCAGGCGCTGCCCCACGAGGGCCCCTCTATCATGGTGTCCAAGTGGCCGCAGGCCGACGAGCGCATGTTCTTCCCCAAGGAGGAGGCCGAGATGGAGGAGATCATGGCCGCCATCCGCGTGGTGCGCAACCGCCGTTCCGAGATGAACGTGCCCCCCTCCAAAAAGGCGGCGCTTATCATCGCCACGGAGAAGCCCGACCTGTTCGCCGACGCCGAGCCCTTCCTCAAACGGCTGGCCTGGGCGTCCAGCGTGACGGTGAGCGAGGAGGCTCCCGCCGACGCCAACAAGATGGTGTCCTGCGTCACCCAGACCGCCCGGATCTATATGCCGCTGGCTGATCTGGTGGACTTTGACAAGGAGCGTGAGCGCCTGCAGAAGGAGCTGGACAACGCCCTGAATATGGTCAAGCGCACCGAGGGCAAGCTGCAGAACGAGAGCTTTGTCTCCCGTGCTCCCGAGGCCGTGGTCAACGCCGAGAAGGAAAAGCTGGAAAAGTATAAGGAACTGGCCGCCAAGCTTCAGCAAAGCCTGAACGCCCTGCAATAAGAAGCCATGACGTACGAACAGGCGCTGGATTATATCCACTCCCGC
>JAFOPS010000118.1 GCA_017394205.1 Clostridia bacterium
GCTGCTCAGATGGACGGCGCGATCCTGGTCATCGCTGCTTCCGACGGCCCCATGGCTCAGACCCGCGAGCACCTGCTGCTTGCCCGTCAGGTGAACGTGCCCTCTGTTCTGGTCTTCCTGAACAAGTGCGATCAGGTCGACGACGAAGAGCTGCTTGAGCTGGTGGAGATGGAAGTTCGTGAGCTGCTGAACAGCTATGGCTTCCCCGGCGATGAGACCCCCATCATCCGCGGTTCCGCTCTGAACGCTCTGATCTCTGAGTCCACCGATCCCAACGCTCCCGAGTTCGCTTGCATCAAGGAACTGATGGACGCTGTTGACACCTGGATCCCCACCCCCGATCGTAAGGCTGATATGCCCTTCCTGATGCCCGTGGAAGACGTCTTCACCATCACCGGCCGCGGCACCGTTGCCACCGGTCGTGTGGAGCGCGGCATCCTGAAGATGAGCGACGAAGTCGAGATCGTCGGCCTGATGGACGCTCCTCGCAAGACCGTCGTCACCGGCATCGAGATGTTCCGCAAGCTGCTGGATTACGCTGAGGCCGGCGACAACATCGGCACTCTGCTCCGCGGCATCAACAAGACCGACGTCGAGCGCGGCCAGGTTCTGGCTAAGCCCGGCTCCATCCATCCCCACACCAAGTTCGTCGGCCAGGTCTACGTTCTGTCCAAGGACGAGGGCGGCCGTCACACCCCCTTCTTCAATAACTATCGTCCCCAGTTCTACTTCCGTACCACCGACGTTACCGGCGTCATCACCCTGCCCGAAGGCACCGAGATGTGCATGCCCGGCGACAACGTCGACATGAAGGTCGAGCTGATCACCCCCATCGCCATCGAGAAGGGCCTCCGCTTCGCTATCCGCGAGGGCGGCCGTACCGTTGGTTCCGGCGTCGTTATCGAAGTCGGCGACTGATTTCAAAACAACTGTTTTCAACCCGCAGGAGCTTTCCTGCGGGTTGTTTTTTGTTTTTTTGCAAAGCCGCTTGCCATTTTCCCGGCGACTGTATATAATTGGAATCAAATAACGGCCGCGCGCGGCCGGACACGGAGGAAGAATCATGAGGACTGAGCAGACCGGGCGGCCGGCGTTCCGCATCCGCGAGGCGCGGGAAGAGGACGCGGCACTGATCCTTTCCCTGATCCGGGGCCTTGCCGAATACGAGAAGCTGGGCGATCGGGTGGAGGGCGACGCGGAAACGCTGCGCCGCAACCTGTTTGAAAACAAGCAGGCCAATGTGATCATCGGGGAAGAGGGAGAGGTCCCCGTTGCCTTTGCGCTCTATTTTTACAATTTCTCCACCTTCCAGTGCAAGCACGGCCTGTACCTTGAGGACCTGTTTGTCAAGCCTGAATACCGCGGACGCGGCTATGGCTCCGCCATGCTGGCCTGGCTGGCCGACAAGGCGCGAAAAGAGGACTGCGGCCGATTTGAATGGATCTGTCTCGACTGGAACGAGCAGGCGCTGAAGGTCTATCGCTCCATCGGCGCCGTCCCGCTGACCGGATGGACCATCCAGCGGATGGAGGGCGCCCCGCTGGAGGCGCTGGCCGACCGGCATTGAGCCCTGCAAACGAAAAAAGCTGAGCAGACAGGTCGTCTGCTCAGCTTTCTGTTTTTTTGCGCATTATGCCAGCATGCTCTTCAGATTGAGGGCCACATGGAAATTGGCCTCGGTGGCGGCTTTTACGTCGGCCACGGTGAGCTCGGGATTGATCTCCGTCATCAGAAGACCGTCCGGCGTCACCTGGAACACGCACATTTCGGTGATGATCTCATGGACGCATTTCACGGCGGTCAGGGGGAGGGTGCATTTCTTCAGGATCTTCGGCTTGCCGTTCACTGTATGCTCCATGGCCAGGATCACGTGCTTGGCGCCCACCATCAGATCCATGGCGCCGCCCATGCCGGGCATCTTTTTGCCGGGGATGATCCAGTTGGCCAGCGAGCCCTCCTCGTCCACCTCAAGCCCGCCCAGAATGGTGGCGTCCACGTGGCCGCCTCGGATCAGACCGAAGGAGGTGGCGGAATCAAAGTAGCAGCCGCCCAGCGCGGCCACGGCGGGCGTGCCGCCCGCGTCGATGATATGGACAGGATCGCTGTTTTCTTCGGTGGCGATATCCGACCGCACGATGCCGTTTTCCGCCTGGAGCGTCACATGGATCCCTTCCGGAAGAAAGAGCGGCACCAGGGTAGGCAGCCCGATCCCCAGATTGACCACGTCGCCGTCCTTGAGCTCCTTGGCGGCGCGGCGGGCAATGAAACGTCTGATTTCCGCTTTATCCATCAGTATTTGCCTCCCTCTACCACATAATCCACCAGGATCCCCGGCGTGCGCACGTCCTCCGGCGGGATAGCGCCCTCTTCCACGACCTCTTCCGCCTCCACGATCACCAGATCGGCGGCGGTGGCCATGGCGATATTGAAGTTGCTGGTGGTGCCCTTATACCACACGTTGCCGGCCCGGTCGACCTTTGTGCCGGCGATCACGGCGATGTCGGCGTGCAGCGGCTCCATCACCAGATAGGCCTTGCCCTTGAACCAGCGTTTTTCCAGACAGAAGGGATTATCCTCCACAACGGTGCCCACGCCGGTGGGCGTTACAAGACCGCCCAGACCTGCGCCGCCGCAGCGGATCATTTCAACAAAGGAGCCCATGGGCAGCAGCGTCACCTTCAGGGAGCCGTCGATCATGGACTGTGTCGCCACCTCGGGGTTCATGCCCACGTGCGAGGCGATCAGATACCGGACCTGATGGTTGTGGATCAGCTTGGCGGTGCCGTAGAGCTCCTCGCCCAGCGGGCCGCCTGTGCGGCCGCCGTCGTTGCAGATCATCACCAGATCCCGGACGTCGGTTTTGGAAAGCGCGTCGATAAAACGATGAGGAGAGCCGCAGCCCATAAAACCGCCGAACATGACGGTGGATCCGCAGGGGATGAGCTTCACGGCCTCCTGCATGGAGATAAATTTCGGCATAGTTCTGATTTCTTCCTTTTGACGTTGTTTTGCAGGCGGCAGCGCCGCCCGCACAGGCTTTTTTCGATCACCACCTAATATAATATAGTACCGGGGATTTTTTGTCAACGGCAATTGTTACAATTTTCACAAAATCGGGCGGGCTTTTCAAGGCACTTTTTCGGCTTTTCTTCCAGGGAAAAAGAGCCGCGGCAAATTTCCAGATTTCTGGAAAAATCCCTTGCGTTCTTTCCGCGCATTGGATATAATTTTGTCAGAAAGAGGGAAAAGGGGGCGGCGTCATGTTGGTTTCCAAAGAAGCGGCAGATATTTTCAATGCCATGAGCGAGGGCATTTTGATCATCGACACCGAAGAGCGGATCGTTTTCGGCAACACGGCCTACCGCCGCTTCCTCAATCAGGAGGCGGGGGCCGATATCGGCGAGATCGCCGGCTATTATCTGCGGGATCTTCGCCCGGGCGCCCAGCTCCCCAGAGTGCTGAAAACGGGGAAGCCCATCCTTCAGGCGCTGCGGAAAGAGATCGATTCCATTTACTTCGTCAACATGTATCCCATTTATCAAAACGGGAAGCTGGAGGGCGGCATTTCGGTGGTCACCTTTATGGAGGAGGCCAGCGCCTTCCGCAAGATGATGAACGAGATGGAAGACCGGAACAGAGAGCTGCTTCGGCGGGTCAATAAGTCCATCAGCTCCCGCTATACCTTCGACAGTATCGTTGCCTGCGGTGAAAAATCCGCGGAATGCAAGCGCTTTGCCCAGCGCGTGGCGGGGAGCGAGGCTCCTGTGCTGCTCACCTCCGAGAGCGGCGCCGGGAAAGAGGTCTATGCGCAGGCCATTCACAATGCCAGCAGCCGCAGCGGCCGGGTCTTTACCGCCATCAACTGCGCAACCTTTCAAAAGGAGACCCTGGAATCCGAGCTCTTCGGCTATGTGGACGGGGCGTTTCCCGGGGCGCAGAAGGGCGGCAAGATCGGCCTGTTCGAGGCGGCCCGGGGCGGGACGCTCTTTCTGGATGAGATCTCGGAGATGGATCTGCGCACCCAATCCAAGCTGCTGCGGACGCTGCAGGAGCATACCATCCGGCCCGTGGGCGGGATCGAGGAGATCCCGGTGGACGTCCGCCTGATCGCCGCCAGCAATGCCGATCTTGGCGCGTATATCACCGAGGGGCGTTTTCGCGGCGACTTATATTACCGGCTCAATACCTTCCACATCCACATCCCGCCGCTGCGGGAGCGGAAGGAGGACATCCGGGAGCTGACCGATCAGATCCTCCGCGATATCTCCACCACGCTGAAAAAGGACGTTTCCATCACCGAAAAGGCGTTGGAGCGTCTGATGACCCACAATTGGCCGGGGAATATCCGTGAGCTGCGCAACGTGCTGGAGTTTTCCGCCTATCTTTCGCCCGACGGCAGGATCACGGCGGACAGCCTTCCCGAAAACATCGGCAGCGCCGCCGAACGCGACACCACGCCGCTGTATCAGCGGGTGCGCCGGTTCGAGCGGGCCGAGATCCAAAAGGCCCTGCAGCATCACGGAAGCGATCTTCGGGGCAAGCGCGCCGTGGCCGCCGAGCTGGGGATATCGCTGGCAGGACTTTACGGAAAATTAAAGGAAGATTCATGATCCCGTTACAGAAAAGACAGGTTTCCAAATTTTTGGAAACCTGTTCTATTTTTCTGGAATTAAAAACCCTTTGCAATTGCTTGCTTTTTCCAGCCCGGCCGGCCGACCCTTCCAAAAATCAAAAACAGGGAAATATTGACGGGGTGAGCCAATATTGTTAAAATGAAAACAATAAAGCGACAGAGAAATCACAAAGTCGCGGAAAAAGATCAAAAGGAGGCCCTTCTATGACAACCGCATTGGCGATCCTCGGTTTCGTAACCGTCCTGGCCATGGTCGTTCTGATCATGACGAAAAAGCTTTCTCCCACTGTCGCGCTGATCATCATCCCCATCATCACCGGCGTGATCGCAAGCTTCTTCCTTGTAACCGATCCTGAAAATGCACCCGGCGTAGTCAACGTGCTTGCCAACATCAAAAAGCTCGGCGGCTATATCACCGGCTCCAAGGGCATCGGCTCGGTTGCCGCAACCGGCGTAATGTTCATTTTCTCCATCCTGTTCTTCGGCATCCTCACCGACGCCGGCACCTTCCGGCCCATCATCAAGGGCGTTACCAACCTGATGGGCACCGACCCCGTCAAGATCGTCATCGGCACCGCCATCCTGGCCATGATCGTCCATCTGGACGGCTCCGGCGCCGTTACCTTCCTGATCTGCGTTCCGCCCCTGGTCCCGCTGTATGACGCGCTGGGCATGCGCCGTACCACGCTGGCCACGGCTGTCGCCCTGGCCGCCGGCACCATGAACATCCTGCCCTGGGGCGGCCCCACCATCCGCGCCGCCAAGGCCTTCAATATGGAAAACGTCATGGATCTGTTCCGGCCGGTCCTGCCTGCCGTTCTGGTGGGTCTGGTTTCCGTTCTTGTCATCGCCTTCCTGCTGGGCCGCGCCGAAAAGCGCCGCATCGGCGACGTGAAGGCAGCCGCCGCGAAATATGTGGAGGCCGAGCTGACCGACGAGCAGAAGTCCCTGCTTCGTCCCAAGCTGTTCTGGGTCAATATCTGCCTGATCATCCTCGCCATCGTTTCGCTGCTGTTCTCCGGCTTTGCTCCCGCTGTGGTCTTCATGTTCTTCTATGTGCTGGCCACGCTGATCAACTATCCCAAGGTGAAGGACACCAAGGCCCGCGTGGACGCGCACGCCAAGAGCGCACTGATGATGTGCTCGGTGCTGTTTGCCGCCGGCTGCTTTACCGGCATCATGAAGGAGACCGGCATGATCACGCAGATGGCCACCGCGCTGACCAATCTGATCCCCGCCTCCATGGGCAAGTTCTTCCCGCTGATCACCGGCGTCATCTCCATGCCCGCCTCTCTGCTGTTTGACCCCGATTCCTTCTATTTCGGCGTGCTGCCTGTTTTGGGCGAGACCGCTGCCACCTTCGGCGTCAACGCCGTGGATGTCGGCCGCGCCGCGATCCTTGGCCAGATGACCACCGGCTTCCCCGTGTCTCCGCTGACGCCCGCCACCTTCCTGCTGCTGGGCCTTGCCGGTGTTGACTTGGGCGAGCATCAGAAGCACACCATCCCTTGGGCGTTTGCCGTGACCATTGTCATGCTGATCGTTTCCATCGCCATCGGCGCCATCGCCATTTGACCCGATCTGTTTGAACCCGTTATCACGGAGAAAGGATTTCTGCTATGAAAACCATTCGAATCGGTTCCGGCGCCGGCTATGCCGGCGACCGTCTGGAGCCCTCTCTCGAGCTCATCGAAAAGGGCAATCTGGATTATATCAGCTACGAGTGCCTTGCCGAGCGCACCATCGCCATCGGTCAGGAAGCCAAGCTGAAGGATCCCACCAAGGGCTATAACGGCCTGCTGGAATACCGCATGGAAAAGGCGCTTCCCCTTGCATGGAAGCACAAGGTCAAGATCATCACCAATATGGGCTCTGCCAACCCCGCCGCCGCGGCGCAGAAGTGCATCGAGATCGCCCGCAGGCACGGCCTGGACGGCATGAAGATCGCCTGTGTTGAGGGCGACGACATCCTGCCCATCATCGACCGCTACGCCGACACCGAGGTCTGGGAGAATCACCGCCCCCTCAAGGAGCTGCCCGGCAAGGTCGTTTCCGCCAACGCCTATATGGGCGTTGAGGGCATCGTCAAGGCGCTGGAGCAGGGCGCCGACGTGGTGATCACCGGCCGCGTTTCCGACCCCGCCATCTTCATGGCTCCCATGATCCATGAGTTCGGCTGGAAGGAAGACGACTGGGATCTGCTGGGCAAGGGCACCATGGTGGGCCACCTGCTGGAATGCGGCGGTCAGGCCACCGGCGGTTATTTTGCCGAGCCCGGCAAAAAGGACGTCCCCGGCGTGGGCCATCTGGGCTTCCCGCTGGTGGAGGTCAGCGAAGACGGCAGCTTCTTCATCACCAAGGTCGAGGGCTCCGGCGGCATGGTCACGCCCGACACCTGCGCCGAGCAGATCTGCTATGAGATCCACGACCCCGAGAATTACATCACGCCCGACGTGGTTGCCAACTTCAAGAACGTCAAGTTCGTGCAGGACGGCAAGGACAAGGTGGTCGTCACCGGCGCCACCGGCAAGCCCCGCACCCAGACCTTCAAATGCTCCATCGGTTATAAAGATTGCTTCATCGGCGACGGCGAGATCTCTTACGGCGGCCCCGGCTGTCTGGAGCGTGCCAAGCTGGCCCTCGAGATCGTGAAGGAACGTCTGGAGCTGGTGGCGCCCGGCCAGTTCGACGAAATGAAGTTTGACCTGATCGGCTGCAACAGCCTCTATTGGAACCCCGACTATCAGTATAACGAGCCCTCCGAGGTCCGTGTGCGCGTGGCCGGCCGTGCCAAGACCAAGGCCATCGCCGATCTGGTCCCCAATGAAGTGGAAGCCCTTTACACCAACGGCCCTGCCGGCGGCTGCGGCGCTGTCAAACGCACCCGCGACATCGTTTCCGTGGCTTCGATCCTCATCGACCGCGACGACGTCAAGCCCCGTGTTACGGTCTTTACCGTCTGAGAAAGGAGAAATCACCATGAAGCTGTGGGAAATCGCACATAGCCGCACCGGCGACAAGGGGAACATCTCCAACGTTTCGCTGATCGCGTATGACCCGAAGGATTTTGAAATGCTCAAGCGGGTCGTCACCCCCGAACGGGTGAAGGAGCATTTCAAGGGCATCGTCAAGGGCGAGGTCGTCCGCTACGAGCTGCCCAACATCTGCGCGCTGAACTTTGTGATGTACGCCGCGTTGGGCGGCGGCGTCACCCGCTCTCTGTCCGTGGATATGCACGGAAAGAGCCTCTCTTCCTACCTTTTGGACATGGAGATCTGAGCATAGACGCATCCTTTTGAAGAGGCGGCGCCC
>JAFOPS010000119.1 GCA_017394205.1 Clostridia bacterium
GAAGCTGTCAGCCGTAAGGCTGACTGATGAGGTGTCTAAAAAAGCCGCATTGCTATCCTTCTCGGATTTGCGAGAAAGAAGTGCACAGAAATGATATTTAGAGCCAAGTAGCAACCATCTCAAAGGGAATGGAACAGGCGTGGCCGCTGCGGCCACGCCTGTTTGTTGCTCTGTTCCGGATTTTGTGGGGCAAAATCCGATGCTCGTTATGATTGTGGACAATAGAAGATCTATTCGGCAAACAGGAATTTGTTAATTGTACCTAAAAAGTTTTACCAATGAACTTTAGAATATCCGAAACTGCTTTTTCGTTTGTCAACAGATCTCCCCGAATACTGCTTTTCTCATATTGCAATTCG
This sequence comes from Clostridia bacterium, assembly GCA_017394205.1. Classification (GTDB taxonomy): domain Bacteria; phylum Bacillota; class Clostridia; order Oscillospirales; family Butyricicoccaceae; genus UBA4644. The sequence goes on from JAFOPS010000119.1 coordinate 360, forward strand.
CGTAGCATTACCGACTGTTTAGCTCCGCATCAGCGGCCGTTGGCCGCCGCAATATGCAGAAGACCTCTGGTCTACTCCTTTATTTTCTTTTCGAAAACTGGCTCACCATCGATAGTCATGCGTATTTGAACAAATCCATCGCGAACATAGAATGGCTTTGCTTTCTCTTCAGGGTTTAGGTCAACTTGCTTTGCACCAAGCTCCGACAGGTGGGTTTCTACCATGCGGCAAACAGCAGAGCCAATGCCTGTGCTTCTCTGTTCGGGGCAGACATAGAAGTTGTTTATGAACCCAAGAAAGCACTTTTCGTTATAGGTATAGCTGATTAGACCCACACATTCTTCATTCAGCACAATACGCATGACAAAGTATGGGTTATGTTCTTGCTGTGTTTGCTCGATCATTTGACTATTCAGTGTTTCGTCATGTAAATCAGCGATTTCTTCCTGGTATTCATCATCATCGCATACTTCTTCCAAATACGCAGAAAACAGATTGTAGAATTCATCCCACTCAGCAGGATTGCGCAGATCAAAGCGAACAAGTTTTAGCATTGAGCGTCACCTTTCACGGATTATCCCTCAGATAATCCTCTTTCGTAATCATCATCTGGAGGAAACCGTCCTCCACACCCAATTCCTTAAAGCCTGCCTTGCGGTGTGTTTCCCAAGCGGCAACCTCGTTTCGATCAACGGCGAAATCATTGAGGATCAGTTTTCATTCTCAATATCTCCTCAAAAACAAACCCCGATTTGTTTTAATCATTGTAACATTGCTGACCCGCGTGGTCAATTACCCTACTTTCAAAGGGAAGGGAAGTACTTCCTTGCGAAGTGCCTCCCTTGGCGGAGCGCTTTTTTGAAGCGATCATTCTTCTTCAGTTTTCACAGCGTCCTTCTCATCGGGCTGCTCCGGCGCAGGCTTCGGGAGAAGACGGGGCGGGACCAAAAGTGCGGCGGCCAGCAAAAACGCGCAGGCCGAAAGAAGCACCATCGAGCCCAGGGAAAAGCCCCGAATGGCAAGAACCTTGTCGTGGCGAAGCAGGAAATACAGCCATTCCTGAACACAGGCCGCCAGCCCCCAGCTCATTGCGGCTGGCCGCAGGATGGGGCGGGGCTTCAAGAACCATCCGGCGACGGAAGCGTAAAGCCCGATAAGCACCAGCAGAAAAACGGCGATCTCACAGCCGAATTCCGAAAGATACGGGTTGTCGCCGTTACCGCGATACAGCAAGAGCAGATAAAACCCGACCAGAAAAACCGGCACCAGGGAATACCCCGCCGCCCGCTCAGTCTTGTCACGCTCGGAAAGCCGCATCAGCGCGGCGGCGCCTGTCACGGCGGCAAAAACGGCGGAAACCGCGCGGAGAAGGGAAGATCCGCTGCCCTTGAGGAAAAACAGGAATGCCGTCGCCAGGAACAGGAAGCCCGCACAGGCGATCAGGGCAAAGGACAGCTTGCCGGGCTCAGGCTGGGGCACGTTGTACTTTTTGCAAAAGCGCCGGACGGCGGCAGCCGCCGCCGCAAGGATCAGCACGGCAGCGGCCGCAACGATCAGCAGCCCGAGATCCGTGCCGTTTTTGACCCGGAACAGCGCAACGACTGCTCCACAAAAAACCGTAAGGATCACATAACCAAAAGAGAGTCGCGGAATATTTTTCATATAATCACCATCATATTATTCGGCGCCGCCTCATATGCTATCAGAGAAAGGGGCCGTTTGGTTTTCAAAACGATCTTTAAACAGTATAGCACAGAGTCATGAAAAAAGGAATGGGTTTATGAAGAAATTGCTTCGTTTTTCCGCGCTGCTTACGCTTGCGGCGCTGCTGATGCCGGCGCTGGCGACGGCCTTTTCCCTTAGGCCGGAAATCCCAGGCGCTCTTGCGCTGCCCGCACCGCCGCCTGACCGCACGGCCGCGGAATCTTCTCCGGTCTTACCGATCGAAAAAGGCTTTGATGAAACTGCTTCGGTAGAGCTCTGGACCGGAAGCGAAGCGGAAACGCTGACGCTCCGGGACTATCTTGAAGGGGTGCTGGCTGCGGAAATGCCGGCGGATTTTCCCGAAGAAGCCCTGAAAGCGCAGGCGGTGGCGGCGCGGACCTATGCCCTTTATAAAATCGCGGCCTCTGCCGACGCCGGCGCCGATATGCACCACGGCGCCCAGCTTTGCACCGATCCTTCCCATTGTGAGGCGTTTCTGGATCTTGCCGTGCAGGCCTCGGCCCTGTGGGGCGACGGAGCAGAGATGTATCGGGAGCGGATCGCCCGCGCCGTGGAAGAAACCGACGGGCAGATCCTCACCTATGATGGCGCGCCCATCGCCGCCGTATTCTGCGCCGCCGCTGCGGATCAGACAGAAAGCGCGTACGATGTCTGGGGCACGGAGCTCCCGTATCTGGTGAATGTGCCGAGCTCCGGCGGGCCCGACTGCGGGAATTATTTCGGTGAAGCAAGGGTCTCGCTTGATGACTTTCGCACCGCAGTGGCGGTGCGTCATCCCGACGCCGTCTTTTCCGATCGCCCGGAGGAGTGGATCACAAATGCCGACCGATCCCCCGCGGGCGGCATCCGCACGCTGACGATAGGCGGCGCGAAGATCAAGGGTACAGAGCTGCGACAGTGTTTTGCGCTCAATTCCGCAAATTTCACCGTCCGCATCGAAGGCGACGAGCTGGTTTTTTCCACAGTGGGCTACGGTCACGGAGTGGGACTCAGCCAATACGGCGCCCGCTATATGGCGCTTTCCGGCGATGATTATAAAACCATTCTTTCTCATTATTACCCCGGCACGGAGCTGACGGAAAAAACGGACGGGGTATAAACTGCCTTTTCTCCGGCGATACTATTGCCGGAGGTGCATAAAATGCAGAAAGGTACGTTGAAGCAGCGGCTGGTGGCATTTCTGGAGGACAAGGGCTTTTACATCGTGATGGGGCTCTGCGTCGTGGCCATCGGCGTATCGGGATATGTGCTGTTCTTTACCGGCGGCGAAAAAACGCCTTCCGCGCCGGTTTTGGTACAGCAGAGAGAAGAAACGGATACAAATGTTTCCGGCGGCGTGGAAGGGATCCCGGCAGAGCGGCCGGAAGCCTCGCACAAGCCGCCTTACGATCATGAAGAAACGGGAGAGGACCGGATGGAAAGCTCCCGCCCGCAGGCGCCTGCGCAGGATCCCCAGACCGCTGCGGCAGCGGCGGAAGCCCCGACAGAGCCGGCGGCGCCTTCTACCGTGCAGGTAAGCGCGCCTGCGACGGTCACACAGCCCGTCTATGCGCTCCCCGTGCGGGAGAGTGAGATCCTGCGGGGCTATTCGGGCGACGAGCTGATCCCCGATGAAACCATGGGCGACTGGCGCACGCATAACGGCGTGGACTTCCTCTGCGACGAGGGCGACGAGGTGCTTGCGGTGTTGGCCGGCTCGGTCGAGAGGATCTATTCCGACGCGATGCTGGGCAACTGCGTGCTCATCGATCACGGCGCCGGGCTGAAGACCCTCACCTGCGGACTTGCCGCAGCCGAGGGGATCAAAGAGGGCATGACAGTGTCGGCCGGCCAGACCATCGGCCGGGCCGGCAGCACCATGGCCACGGAAAGTGCGCTCCCGTGTCACGTGCATCTGGAAATGACGGAAAACGGTCTGCTGATCGACCCGATGTCCATCCTGAAGAATTGAACGATAAAAAAGCCGGCAGTGCAGCTTGCACCGCCGGCTTTTTCTGCTTTCGCAATAGTTGTAAAGTAAATATACTTTTCAGAGAAAACCGCCTGTTTTATCAGATGTTCGCCTTGGTTTCGCAGTAAATGCAGCGATAGGTCTTGCTTTCTCTGTCCGCCAGTTTGAAAATATGGACCAGCTCCTGCTCGGTGGAGGTGATGCAGCGGGGGTTTTTGCACTTGATCACATTTACCAGTTTTTCGGGCATACCGATATCCTTTTTCTCCACCACTTTGCCGTCGCGGATGATGTTGACGGTGGCGTCGGGATCCACGAATCCGATGACGTTCAGATCCACGGGGATGTCCGCATCGATCTTGATGATGTCCTTTTTGCCCATCTTTTTGCTGTTGACGTTTTTGATAATGGCGACTGAGCAGTTCAGATTTGCCAGATGAAGCAGCTCATAGAGCTTCATGCCGTTGTCGGCCTTGATGTGGTCGATGACGATACCGTTGGAAATGGAGTCGATATTCATAGTGTGCCAGCCTCCTTCAGAAGTTTCAGAATCAGAGCCATGCGGATGTATTTGCCGTTGAGGACCTGCTTGAAGTAGCAGGCGCGGGGATCGTCGTCCACGGCGATGCTGATCTCATTGACGCGGGGCAGGGGATGCATGATGCACAGATCGGGCTTTGCCTTTTCCAGCTTTTTGGGATCCAGAATGTAGCTGTCCTTCAAGCGGAGATAATCCTCCTCATTGAAGAAGCGCTCCCGCTGCACCCGGGTCATGTACAGGATGTCCAGATCGCCGATCACATCCATCAGCTCTTCGGTCTGAACATAGGGGATGCCCTTTTTCTTGATGTACTCGCTCTTGACGTAGCTGGGCACCTTCAGCTCC
>JAFOPS010000120.1 GCA_017394205.1 Clostridia bacterium
AGCTATGAAGAGTAAGAAGCAGAAGGGCAAGTAGAAAAAAAGACAGTAGTTAAGTGGTGGGGCACCAAATTTCGAAAAGCTCGCAAAGCCAGTAATATCAAGGGTTTCCGAGTGCGATTTTCGCGCAGTACGGCCTCAAAGCGGCTCGTCGCGCGTCGCAGTTCAGCAAGCGCTGATCGAGACCAAGAGATCATCGAAAAAGCCCGGAAATATGCCGTTTCCGGGCTCTTTCTTTACCCAAATCTTTTTGATGCCTTTTCGAGACTTTTGAAGAAAAATCGCTCCGATTTAGTCGCTGATGCTGCGGCAGCGGCCTCTGCCTCCAGCAGTTTGATTTGAATCGCCAACGCTGAAAACAAGGAGATAAAAGCCGCAGAAGCGGATCGCTTACCGCTTGCAGTATCGACGATTAAGACAGCTACTCCCCTGTTTGCCGTAGTCTACCGCAAGACCGCAGGAGCGGTCGACGATCTAATATCTATGAGCCGAAGGACTGAAGTTATGAGATATAAGCACACGCATCGCCCGGGATTCTGGCTGGGTTTTATTGATTTTTTCACCGCAGGACTGTTCTTTCTGCTCTATATGCCATTTGGGGGTCTGCAGGATGAACTGGAGTCGGTATTGGGGCACAAGGTGCTGCCATACTGGAAGGCCTATCTCCTGGGAATCCCGACGCTGTTTCTTTACACCCTGGTCTGGATGGCACGGATCGCTGAAGAATTGAAGGACAAAGCAATCGAGCTTGGCATCAAAGGACCGTATACCTCATGGTGGCATATGTTCGGCTGGAATGTATTTGGGATCCTGCTCTTCGGCCCGGCCGTAGCCACACACCGATTCTTTGATACACTAAACAAAATCGAAACTGCTCTCAACGAAAGCGCATAAGCGCAGGCGAAGACCCGGCGGAGCAAAGCCGCATCTCATCGTTCTTGCTATGACAGGGATCAGGATTTTTCTGTATCACGAGCTTGCCGGAATCCGGCAAAGCTAAGCAGCAAGCACCAGAAGTCCGCGGATAACAAACCAGCACAATCCAGAAAGGGGTTTTACAGATGGCAATCACAGTGAATCTGAGATATACGGGCAAAGGCGGGAATGCCCGAAAGTTTGCCGAGGAGATGCTCGCCAGCGGCACCGCCGCAGCCATCAGAGCGGAGGCCGGCAATCTCCGCTATGCATATTACCAGCCGTTGGAGGATCCCGAGACGATCCTCCTGATCGACTCCTGGGCAGATCAGGCGGCAATCGATGCGCATCACGCCTCGCCCATGATGGCGACCGTTGCTGCGCTTAGGGAAAAGTACGATCTGCACATGACGGCGGAACGGTACATCAGTGACAATCTGCCGGAATCAGACAACAGATTTATTCGAAAGTAACAGCAAGGCGCAAGCGGAAAATGCCAACTCCGGCTTCTGTCATTTCCGGAGGTGTCGATGGTCTTGCAGATGCTGCTGAGTTTCATCAGGCACGGAAAAAGCTCATTGGAAGCTCCCTTTTCGGCAGGTACTTGGTTGCAAAAAGGCGCGGAAAAGCAATGCTTTTCCGCGCTTCTCTTTTTTATTCCGTGCGTCATATCCTACGGTAGAGTCTGGTGATATGGCGCAGTTTGCGCGCCAAGGCGGGCGAAAGCACACCTGCGCGCATGCGCCACTGCCAGTTGCCCTCGGCGGTGCCGGGCTCGTTCATGCGGCTCCAGCCGGGCAGCTCCAGCACATCCTGCATCTGCATGATGAACAGCTCGGACGCGGTTGCCATGCCGGTGCGGATCATGCCCCAGCACCAGCCCTCCTTCGGGTCAATGTGCATATACTCACGGGCGTATCGGATAAAGGCGCGGTTTCGTCCGGCCTTGACCCAGCCCTTGACGGTCTCGTTGTCATGTGTGCCGATATAGCAAACGCTGTTGCGCTGGCAGTTGTGCGGGGCATAACCGGACTCGCCCTGCGGGTCGAAGCCAAACTCCAGCACCTTCATGCCCGGCAGTTTGGAATCGGAGAGCAGCTTCTCCACCTCCGGCGTGATGTAGCCCAGGTCCTCGGCAATGAAGCGCAGGTTGGGGAACCAGTTGATCAGCACGCCCACCAGGTCCATGCCCGGGCCGGGCTTCCAGCAGCCGCGGCGGGCAGTGTCATCCCCATAGGGCACGGCCCAATAGCTTTCAAAGCCGCGGAAGTGGTCGATGCGGATCACATCGTAAAGTCTCTGTGCGCTCTCGATGCGGCGGATCCACCAGCCGAAGCCGTCGGCGCGCATGGCGTCCCAGTCGTAGAGCGGGTTGCCCCAGAGCTGGCCGTCCGCCGTGAAGTCGTCCGGCGGTACGCCTGCCACCTCTTTGGGCACGTTCTTTTCATCCAGCTGGAAAAAGCCGGGGTCGCTCCACACGTCGGCGGAGTCCAGCGCGACGTAGATCGGCACGTCTCCGATGAACTGCACGCCCTTTTCGTGTGCATAGGCGCGCAGGGCGTTCCACTGGCGGAAGAACAGGAACTGGATAAATACCCAGAACTCCACCTCGTCGCGGTATTCCTCGCGGCAGCGTTGCACGGCCTCGCTGCGATGCAGGCGGATGTCCTCCTCGGGCCATTCGGTCCATCCGGCCATGCCGAAGCGCACCTTCATCGCCATGAACAGGGCGTAATCCTCCAGCCAGCGCGCGTTTTCTGCGCGGAACGCCGCGATCTCGCTGCGCATCGTCTCGCGCCCGCGCGCGAAGGCCGTGCGCAGCAGTGGGAAGCGGTTTTCATAGAGCTTGCCGTAGTCGACCCGCTGGGCGTCTTCGCCCCAGTCCAGGCCCTCCAGTTCCCCGCGTGCAAGCAGTCCGTCGCGCACGAGCATGTCCAGATCGATGTAGTAAGGGCTGCCGGCGAAGGAGGAGAAGCTTTGATACGGACTGTCGCCGTAGCTGGTGGGACCAAGCGGCAGCAGCTGCCA
>JAFOPS010000121.1 GCA_017394205.1 Clostridia bacterium
GCCAACGCTTTCTCCGGCCGCCCCTCAGCAAGACTGTCGGTCAGTTCAAACACCGTGGCCTCAAGCACGCGGGAGCCCAGCGCATCGATATCGCTCTGTTCGATCACCGTACCGGGCGTACCTGCAGAGATCTTGTCGATCTCCGTGAGCAGATTGTCCATAGACGTTCCGCAAAGAAACAGCAAATATTCGCACGCAGCGCTGTCGATGGTCTTTCCGTGCGCCTCAAAATGACTTTTGATCCACGGGATCAGACTTTCGGCTGCCGACGGCGCAAATTCCACCACCTGTCCGTTTGCCTCGATCTGTTTCCAGAGATTGAGCCGTTTATCCGCCTTGAACTCCAACGCCTCAAAATAAAACACAAGGCAGATATACTCCGGCAGGCTGCTCAAAAGCTGCGGAAGATATTCCTTCATATCCCCCACCGGCTGCATCAGCTTGTAATCCCGCACGACCACCAGCTTTCGCTCGCTGCCCATAGGCACACTGTCCACCGCGTCGCTCAGTGTTTGCACCGATACCTGCTCACCGTTCAGCACCACAACGTTGAACTCGGGAAACACGCCGCCGCACAGCTCACGAAGCTGCCTGAGATAATAGCGCTTGAGATAGCTCTCTTCACCCCAAAAAACATAGAGGGTCCCCGGTGTCCCGCGGCGAAGATCCTGCTTCAGTTTTTGAAGTGCGGAACGGTCCGTCGAACGTTTCTCGTAAGCCATCTATTCACCTCACATATCGTATGCGCACCCCGTCGTAACCCAGCGCAACAGTGGGAACGCCGTTGTACTCCTTGCCGTAAGTTCGGAATCCGCTGTCAGCCACCAGGATCCGGTCCGGCTGGATAGTTTGAACCAGATACAGCAGAATAACAGAGTCATTCATCAAGCGGTCATCCAGCAAAAGATAATCTGCAGTACAGACCCGGTCTTCAAGAACAGCCCGGACCTGCTCCGGCTTCACGCCGCACAGATCAAGCAGCGAAACATGGGGCCCCACCACACGGCAGGCGTACAGATCCTCGTCCGCGCAAAGCAGCTCAACTGACAAGTCATTTATCCTTACAGTTCCCGATTCTCTATAGATCAGCGGGTTTTTATCGGAAAAGCTTTCGGAAATTTCCCGGCTCTTTGCAGGAAGCAGCAGCCGCTCGGGTGTCTGATTCCGCAAAACAGCCGCCAGTCCGCCCTGCGTCCGGTATTGAGACGAGGTACAAAGCACCGTGCCTGTTCCCGCGGCGTTCCAACGGCTCATTGCCTCTTCCAAGGCCATCGCCGCGGGCTCGCTCTGGGCGCCCGTGTTGATCAGGGAGATCCGCTCGCCGCGGATCAGGATCACCGGCTGCCCGCCAGAGGACAAAACCTCCATCTCTCCCAGCACCAGACGTTCGCCCGCCGTCAGCGCAGCGGCTGCAAACAGCATTGTGAACGCAAGGATCACTGCCGTTTTGCCCTCAAGCCGATGTTTCTTCCACAGGAGCAAGATTAATACCGTCACAAGCCCAAACAGCGCCAGATACAGATTGCCTGCGTCAGTGGCGGCAAAGCGCCACGACGCCGCTGTTTTTGCAGCCAGCACGATCCAACGCAGCGGCCAGGAAACCGCATACGCACCGAAAAAGGCCGCTGCCGGCATGGAAACAAAAGAAAGCGCCAGCAAAACGATCCCAAGCTCCATAGCGATCGCCACGGTCCAAAGGACGACAAGATTGGTCAAAAGACCGATCAAGGGGACTGTATCAAAAAACAGCATATTCACGGGGAGCGTGAACAAGATGGCCGCTGCGGATGCGGCAATCGTCGATACAACGTAATGCAGCACACCGTGAAGCGGCTTCCACTTGACCCGCTTGAGCGGCGCATGGAGCGCCTGAGAGATCGGCGGTGCAAGTACGATCAGCCCAAGAGTCGCGGAGAACGAGAGGAGCAGACTCGCGCTGAGCGCAGAAAACGGATTGATCAAAAGCAGCAGGATCAGCGCGCCGCCCAGCGCCGTCAGCGGATCGCGTTCTTCTTTCAGCCAGAATGAAGCCGCCCAGAAGGCAAGAAATACCACTGCCCGGACGACCGAAGCCGGAAAGCCCACGATGGCGGCATAAATCACGGCGACGGGCACGGCTGCAAGCAGACCGCGCTTCTTACCCAAAAGGCGGATCAGCATCCCCGCCAGGATCGAAACGTGCAGGCCGGAGACCGCTGTGATATGCCGAATACCGCTGACAGTCAGCGCGCGCTCCAGATCGCGGGACATTCCGTGCTTGTCACCGCACAGCATCGCCGCAAGAAGCGCGCCCTCATCATCCGGAAGCAGCTTCCGTGACCGTTCTCCCAAATCATGCGAAAGGATCCGTGCGCGTCGAAGCAGCGTCATGGCTCCCGACCGTTCGCATATCTCTTCTTCCTCTTGTCGAACGATCAGAAAACAGCCTCTTTGCAGCAAGGCGGCGCGATAATCCGGATCTGCCCGCCGGATCGATCCCGAAAACGTCAGCACGTCTCCCGGCGCATAATCCGGAGAACCATCCTTGAGATAAATGCGGACCTTGTGATGACAGACGCTTCCGTCAACTTCGGTCAAAACGCCGTAGGCAAGACCGTAAGAGGTGCGGGATTCTGCGTATTCCGTCAGTTCCACCCGCAGCATGTCCGCCTCGCCCGCAAGAAAAACAGCGGGTTGATAAACCGTCGCGGTATATCCGAAGCACCAGATGCAGCCAAGCACCGCGCCAAGCAGGATCGCAGCCTGGGAGAAAACATCCTCTCGCAGCAGATAGGTCAGCGCCGCGCTCAGTCCAAAAAAGATCGCGAGGGTCAGCCAAAGGGCGTCGCTGACATCATCCAGCACGCCGGCCAGCAGAGAAAACCCGGCCGCTACAAGAAAAAAGGCGACAGAAAACCAGAGCAGCTTTCGGGACTGCCTGCCTTTCTGCCGCCAAAGAATCTTCATTCAGATCAAGCCATTGGGCCGAGCTTGCCGCCCAGCAGGTGAAAATGCAGGTGCATCACCGTCTGGCCCGCGTCGGGTCCGGCGTTGGTGACCACACGATACCCGCCGTCCAGCTTGAGCTCATCGGCAAGGCGGGCGATGACCTGATAGATATGCGCGATCAGGGCGGCGTGCTCATCGGTGATCTCCCGGGCGCTTTCCAAAACATGCTCCTTGGGGATGATCAAAACGTGCACCGGCGCTGCAGGAGCGATATCATAAAAAGCCATGACGCGCTCGTCCTCATAGATCTTTTTCGAGGGGATCTCCCCTGCCGCGATCTTGCAGAAAATGCAGTTGTCCATCGTTCTCCTCCTTACAGACTCAGCTTTTGTGCAACAACGTCGTCCACAGCAGCCAGCGCGTCGTCCAGCTTCATCAGATCGCTGCCGCCGCCCATGGCACTGTCAGGCTTTCCGCCGCCCTTTCCGCCGGCGATGGGTGCGATAGCCTTGATGATATCTCCGGCTTTCACACCGCGTTCCACAGCGGTTTTGCCGCAAACGGCAAGGAACGTGATCTTGTCCTCATGTACGGTGGCAAGCACGGCCACCACGCTGGGATCCTTGTCCCGGATAAAGTCGCCGAACTTGCGGAGGTCTCCGACCTCCAGATCGGAGCGGGTCGCGGTGACTACACGCAGTCCGCCCAGATTTTTCGAAGCGAAGAGCACCCGATCCACGTCGCCGGAAAGGATCCGATCCTTCAGCTTCTCCATCTCCTGATGGGCGGTGCGAAGCTCATTCACACTGCTCTCAGCCTTGGCAAGCAGGTCGGCGGGATTGGTCTTCAGCGTGTCGGCGACCTCGATCAGGACTTTTTCCAGCTCGTGTGCCTGCCGCAGCACTTCCCTGCCGGTGATGGCCTCGATCCGGCGCACGCCGGACGCCACGGAGGCCTCGGAAACGATGTGGAAGGAGCCCACCATAGCGGAATTGTCCACGTGGGTGCCGCCGCAAAGCTCCATGGACACACCGCCCTGCTCGCCCACGCTGACGACGCGGACGGTGCTGCCGTATTTTTCACCGAACAGCGCGGTTGCGCCGCGCTTTTTGGCTTCTTCAATAGGCAGCTCCTCGGTGCTGACGGCAAAGCCGCGGAGAATATCGGTATTGACCAGTTCTTCCAGCTTCTGCTTCTCTTCCAACGTCAACGCGGAAAAATGTGTGAAGTCAAAGCGAAGGCGATCCGGCTCAACAAGCGAGCCCGCCTGATGAACATGATCACCAAGCACGGTCCTCAGCTCGGCCTGAAGCAGATGGGTGGCGGAATGTGCGCGGCGGATCGCGGCGCGGCGCTCGGTATCGATTTTGGCGAGAACCGTGTCGCCAACAGAAATAGTCCCGTTTTTCAGCTTGCCCTCATGAAGGTATTTGCCGCCCTTGTTTTTCTGCACGTCGGTCACCTCAAAAACAGACGCCTCGCCCTTGCCCTGAACGATGATATCGCCCCGGTCGGCTACCTGGCCGCCCATTTCCGCATAGAAGGTCGTTTGGTCCAGCACCACCATGGCAGGCGTCCCGGGGACCAGTTCTTCCCGAAGCTCGCCGTCGGCAACGATCGCCAGCACCTTTGCTTCGCAGACGTCCCGGTCATACCCCAAAAAGGCGGTGGCGGGCATATCCTGGCCCAGCTCGACGTCGGCCCAGCCCAGATCGCCCAACGCCTTCCGGGCCTCGCGGGCGCGCGCCTTCTGCTCCTGCATCAGACGGTCAAAATCCTTCTGGTCAACGGTCATTCCGGCTTCTTCCGCCATTTCCGCCGTCAGATCGATGGGGAATCCATAGGTATCGTAAAGCTTGAACGCATCTGCGCCGGAAAAAACCTTTTCCTGCTTTTCCTGATGCGCGGAAAGCATCTCCTGGAAAATCTTAAGACCGCCGTCGATGGTGCGGGCGAAATTTTCCTCCTCCACACGGATCACGCGGGTGATGTACTTCTGCCGCTCCCGCAGCTCGGGATAGTGGATCTCATTCTCTCCAATGACGGTATCTACCACGTCAAACAGGAAGGGATCGCTGACACCAAGGAGCTTTCCGTGGCGGGCGGCACGGCGCAGCAGGCGGCGCAGCACATAGCCCCGTCCTTCATTGGAGGGCAGGATACCGTCGCAGATCATAAAGGTCGCAGAGCGGATATGGTCGGTGATCACACGGAGCGAAACGTCCTTTTCATGGCTCTCGCCGTAGTGCGCGCCGGTGATGGCGGAAACCTTCGCCGTGATGTTCCGCACAGTATCCACGTCAAACAGGCTTCCCACACCCTGCACCACGCAGGCCAGGCGCTCCAGACCCATGCCGGTGTCGATATTTTTCTGCTTGAGCTCGCTGTAGTTGCCCTTGCCGTCGTTATCAAACTGGCTGAACACGTTGTTCCAGATCTCCATATACCGGTCGCAGTCACAGCCAACGGTGCAGGTGGGCTTGCCGCAGCCGTATTCGGGGCCGCGGTCATAATAAATCTCGGAGCAGGGGCCGCAGGGTCCGGAGCCGTGCTCCCAGAAGTTGTCTTCCTTTCCGAAGCGATAGATGCGGTCGGCAGGGATGCCGATCTCTTCATTCCAGATGCGGAACGCTTCGTCATCGTCCTGATAAACAGAGGGATACAGACGGTTTTCGTCGATCCCGACAACTTTGGTCAAAAACTCCCAGCTGTATGCGATGGCCTCGCTCTTGAAATAATCGCCGAAAGAGAAATTGCCCAGCATCTCAAAATAGGTGCCGTGGCGGTCGGTCTTGCCCACGTTTTCAATGTCGCCGGTGCGGATGCATTTTTGACAGGTGCAGACCCTGCGGCGGGGCGGGACTTCTTCGCCCTTGAACCAGGGCTTCATCGGCGTCATGCCCGCATTGATCAGCAGGATCGACGCGTCGTTTTGGGGCACCAGCGAAAAACTGGGCAGGCGAAGATGGCCTTTGCTCTCAAAATAGCTGAGGAACATCTCCCGCAGCTCGTTCAGTCCTCTTTTTTCCATGTGTTCATCCTCTTTTATGGTTAAAATGTTTTTTTCTTTCGCAAGATCGACATGGGCGGCGCCCTGTGCGGCAGCTTTGCAAACACCGTCATATGCGGAATGTTCGCCAGCGAAAGGGGCTCGCCCTCTCCGTCGCGCATCGCCCGTAGCCGGACAGGCTCGGCCGGACAGCCCGGCATCAAAAGCTCCAGCTCGTCGGTTTCCGCAAATTTATTCTTGTGCCGCAGACAGGCGTTTCCCGCTTCGTCACACGTCTCTACGACAGCACAAACGTCCCATTCCCGGATATAGTTGCTGTCATCGATGTGTTGGGTCTTGGGATCGCCGAAATAGAACCCGGTGAAATACTCCCGGTGACTCACCTTCTGCACCTCGTCCAAAAGCTCCCGGGGCAGCGAAAAGTGAACAGGATCGGTGGCGTACAGATCCGCAGCGCGGCGATAAGCGCCAGTGACTACTGCGGCGTAATAGGAAGATTTGGCCCTCCCCTCGATCTTGAAGCTGTCGATCCCCGCCTCCGCAAGGCGATCCACATAGGGCAGCATATTCATATCCTTGGAATTGAAAATGTATGTGCCCTTTTCATCTTCCTCCACCGGCATATATTCCCCTGGGCGGTATTCTTCCGCCACACGATATTTCCAGCGGCACGGCTGGGCGCAGTTGCCCCGGTTGGCGTCGCGGGAGGCCAGATAATTTGAAAGCATACACCGCCCGGAATACGCCATACACATGGCTCCGTGAACAAATGCCTCCAGCTCCAGCGCGGCGGGCGTCTGCGCCCGGATGCGGGCGATCTCTTCCAGGGAGAGCTCCCTTGCAAGCACCACGCGGGAAGCGCCCAATTCATAATAAGCGGTCGCCGCTGCCGAATTGACGATGCTCGTCTGGGTGGAAATATGGATCTTGCAGCGGGGCGCAAAGCGTCTGGCCGCCTGCAAGACGCCAAAATCAGCCAGAATGAGCGCGTCTGCCCCGATGTCGTTCAGCGCCGAAAGATACTCCGGCAGCTTTTCCATCTCATCGTCGCGCGGCAGCGTGTTTACCGCAACATAGACCTTTACGTCCCGTTCGCGGCAGTAACCGACAGCTTCTGCAAGCTCATCCAGGGTGAAGTTATCGGAGGCCGCGCGCATCCCGTAGGCTTTTCCGGCAAGATAAACGGCGTCGGCGCCGTAAGCCACGGCAAACCGCAGCTTCTCCATATCTCCCGCAGGCGAAAGGATCTCAGGCTTTTTCATCAATCGTATTTCCCTGCCGCCACGTCGGCCACAGCACGATTGTGCTCGTCGAGGGTGCGGCTGAAGATATGGCTTCCGTCGGGCTTGGCCACATAGTAATAATAATTATGATGCTCGGGCTGGATCGCCGCCATCAGGCAGGCGACGCCGGGATTGCAGATGGCTGTGGGCGGAAGCCCCTCGTGGGTATAAGTATTGTAAGGGCTGTCGATCTGAAGATCCTCCACCGTGAGAGCCTCCTTGTGGCCGATGACGTAAAGGATCGTGGGGTCTACCTGCAAATACGGGAAGCTGTCGCTGTTAAGGCGGTTATAAATCACGCCTGCGATGATGGTGCGTTCATCTTCCTTTTTTGCTTCCTTCTCCACCAGAGATGCTACATTTACCACCTCGGCGATGGTTTTTCCGTTCGCCTCGGTCAGGTTGCGCATGGCCTGCGTATACTTTTTGACAAAGTTGTTGAGCATTTTGTTGATCACGTCGATGGTGTGGCCGCGATCGTTGATATTGTCGCTGTTGGTGTAAAACTCATAGGTGTCCGGGAACAGATAGCCCTCCAGCCGGTTTTCTCCCAGCGGGACATCCTTCAGCATAAAATGAGCAAAATCGTAATTGTTGGCAACATCCCAGAAGACGTCTTCCTTCACCACGTCCTTTTCCACCAGCAGAGCGCAGATTTCTTTCAGATTATATCCCTCCGGTATGGTGACCGTCACGATGTCCCGCGTGATCTTGCCTCCGCCCCGCAGGGTATTCAAAAGCTGTCCGTAGTCCATATTTCCGTTGATCTCATACGTGCCGCTGCGGAAGGTATCGACCTTTTTCAGCCTGGTGATCAGCTTGAAGAGGAATGGATATTTGATCACGTCCTCCTCCTTCAGCATTTTGGCCACGTCTTCGGCTGCGGTATCCTCCTGCAGTTCGATGGTGACAGGTTTGTCTTCCTTCAGAAGCGCCAGAAAATCATTTGCCAGAAGCAGGCCGATGGTCGCCAGCAGCAGCGAAATTCCCACCACCAGCAGAACATACCCGACCGTATGGATCACACCCGCAAAAAGTCCGCTGAACAGACGTTTTGCGCTGCCGGTTTTCTCAGTGTTTTCTCTGGATGCCATATCACGATCCTCCTACCAACTACCAATACAGAATACGAACAAGAAACAGAATCAGCAGCAGCCACATCCCCGGCGAAACAAAAATCCCGCTGAGCGTGGCGGCAAATCCGCCGTTTTGCAGTCGGCGGATCCTGCCCTTCTCGATCAGTCCCTCAAGGGACCGCATGGCCAGCGCCAAAAACAGACAGAACAAAAACAACGCAATGAGCACGATGTAGGACCAGATGCCCAGCACGGAATAACTCCGCGCCGCGTGCGCTAAAAACAAATGCAGCCCGTTGTTTACAAGATGGGCAAACACGGCGGGCCACACCGAGTCCAAAACATATACCATGTATCCGTAAATCATCCCCGCGGCAAAGGGGCCGGCCAGGTTTCCCAGATCGCCGTGGATCATGGCAAAGGCTGCCGACGTCAAAAGCAGAGCCGGAAGCGTCCCCTCGCGCTCCAAAGCGCTGAACATCACGCCCCGGAAAAACAGTTCTTCCGTAACAGCGGGAAGGATCACCACCACCAGCGCGACCTGCCACCAGGCCGTAACGCCGTAACGCTCCAACAGAGAAAGCGTATCGGTATATACGTTTTCCTTCAGCAAAAGCGACACGGCACCGTTGAGCAACGCGGCCAAAAGCGCCGCGGCAATCGACATCCAAAGGACGAACCATACGGCGCGACGCTTGAAGGGACGGCAACGGAAAACCGCCGTTTTCCCCTCACTGTCCTTCAGAAGACGCAGCAGCAAAAGCGGCGCAAGATAGGCGCCGAGCTCTGCCGCCGCCAGCACCCAGATATGAGCAGGAAGCGCACCCTGCCCCAAAAGATTCTCTGCAAGGAGCAAAAGTGCCATCACCACCGCCGGCATAAATCCGGCTGTCAGAACGAATCGGTCTTGTTTCATGAGATCTCCGTTGCGCGGAAGTCCGCGCCGCAAGCAAATCAATTGTACATCAGATTCAAATAGCCCTGTCTGTCCTGCAAGACAGCCGTCCCTACTGGGCCGAGCGGGCGGATACATCCCATCGGGAAGGCGCTGCCGCAGGGCGGCGTCTGTACCGCAGCTTGGGGACCGAGCAAGCGTCCGACAAGGCGCTCGGCGCCCTCACCGGCCGCCTCGATGCAGCCTCGTTCGTCAAAAAAGCAGTAGGCCGCGATCCTTCCCCCATGCTCCAGAAGGCAGGCTCCACGGGGAAAAAGCTCCCGCTGCTGGCGCCAATGCGCCGGGGTCCGTACACCGTGCAGCAGGTCTTTGCAGGCTTCCTCATACAGACTGTTCAAGGCGGGGATGTCCCGCTCTTCCACCCGGCGCACGGTCTCGCCCGGCAAAAGGTCGCCGTCGGCGGCTCGTTTTCTGTCACAGCAAAGAGCAGGCAAATAGCCGAAGCGGCCGTAAAACTCTAGGAGGCTGTCCTCCTGCGTGATCAAAACGCTGAATTCCTGGCCCCTCGCCCGGCCGATGGCAGCAGCCTCGGAAAGCAGCGCAGCCATCAGCCCCGCTCCGCGATACGCGGGCAGCGTTGCCGCCGCATAGATATAATGCGCGGCGAAGCGCCGTTCATCCAGCCGCATATCGCAGGGGATCATTTGCAGGGAGGATATGACCCGTCCTTTATTCCGGAGCACCAACGTATGATCCGCGCGATACGGGTTTGCAAAGATCCATTCCCAAAACGCCGGCTCATCCTCCGGAAAGCAGACCTGGTAAAGCTCCTTCAGCGCGGCTGCGTCGCTCTCCGACGCAAAGCCGATAGCAGGGATCATTTGTCAAGCTCCCGAAACAACGCCGCCATCACGTCGGCATGGATCGCCTCTGCCGGGCGGATCTCTCCATGCTCCGCGCAGGAGATCCGATGCCATCCATAAGCTTCGCAAAGCGACGCCGCCCGTTGGTGGCAGCGGCGAAGATAATCATGATCCAGCTCATGGATATCGCCGCTCTCTCCCTGCCGCTTCTGCAGCATTTGAAAGGAGATCTCCGGCGGCATATCCAAATAAATGACACAGGTGGGCGCCGGAAGTCCCAGAAGCTCGTATTCGTAATGAAAGAGCCATTTCGCAAAGGCGAGCAGTTCGGATTCTTCCAGCTTGGAGGACTGATGTACCGCGTTGGAGGTGGTATAACGGTCGCAGAAGATGGTGCGGCCCGCCTCAAAATCGGCCTGCCAATCGGTTTTGTATGACGCATAGCGGTCCACGGCGAAAAACGTGGAGGCCGCATAGGCGTTCACATCGCCGGGATGCGAGCCGAAATCCCCCCGCAGATACATACGCAGGAGCATGGAGCTGTCCTCCTGATAACGGGGAAAGGTCAGCCGCTTGTAATCTACGCCGGCCTCCGCAAGTGCGCGGCAGGCCATCTCCGCCTGGGTAGATTTTCCGCTGCCGTCGGTCCCCTCCAAAACGATCAAATGCTTTTCGCTCATAGGGTTTTCCCACGCTCCCGTACTTCCTCTGCCCGGCCGCAGGTCATCTTTCCTTCGCTGCAGGGGCCGTTGAGGCACGCCGGGCCGGCTTTGGCAAACAGCGTAGGCGCCGCCTCCCGGCACAGCTTGAGCATCTGCCACGCCAGCTCGCGGATCTCCCATTGCGCCCGGTTGCAGCAGCGCAGGCGGAAGAAATTATACAGACTTCGGGCGTTCATGGTCACCATCATTTTGGTTTCACAGGCGTTGGGCAGCACATAGCGCGCGTCTTCAATGGCCGTTTTCTCCGCCTGGCGGCGAGCTGCTTTTTCGGGGACACCCTGAGCGGTAAGATTCCTGAAATGCCGCTCCTGAAGAGAATCGGCAAGAGAAAGATAAGTCTGATAACAGTCCTGCATGAACTGCTGATATTTTGCTTCGGCAGCGGGATCCTTGGCGATCTCGGGAGGCGTCACAAAAGAAAAAGCGCCTTCCTTGATTTTGACATATCGCTGCGACTGAACGCTGAACGAGGCGATGCGGTGGCGGGTGATCTGTGCCAGCAGACTGCGGGACACGCCCTCGATGGCAAAGGTGAAGGTTGCGTGTTCGATAGGGCTCTCATGGCCCATCTCTGTGAGCATCTGAAGGAAGCTCTCTGTTTTTTCCGGCGTGAGGCCCTCCAGGATCGTATCCGCATCCGCTGCGGAATAGCACATTTTCGCCGAGGCGGCGATGAGCCGCTCGGGATCCGGGGTATGCTCCACCAACGTGACGTGCAGCATGTCAATTCGCTCCTTTCACTCTCCAAATCAAAGCGTCCCAAAGATACAGCGGCAGCTTTGCCATGCGCCGCCAACGCTTTGGCTCCTTGCACAGCCGATACAGCCATTCGATCCCGGCCTTTTGGAAAAAGGCGGGCGCCCGTTTGACGTTGCCGGCCAGGACATCCATGCTTCCACCCAGGCCGGCCATCACGGGAACGGTCAGCTCATCGCCGTGTTCCTCCATAAAATACTCCTGCTTCGGCGCGCCAAGACAGACGAAAAGCGCATCGGGCCGCGCCGCATTGATGGCCTCGACCACCGGTGCTTCTTCGCGGAAATAACCGTCGTGCGTCCCGGCGATCACAAGCCCGGGATTGTTTTTAGCAAGGCGGCGGGCCGCCGCCTCCGCAACGCCGGGCTTTGCGCCCAGCAGATACAGACTTTTCCCCTCTTTTGCCAGCGCCGCGGCCAGCGATTGGGCAAAGCCCACGCCGGTCACACGCCCCCGCAGCGGCCTGCCGACAATGCGTGAAGCGTAGATCACGCTGATCCCGTCGGCCAACACCAGCTGAGAGCCGTTCAGAATATTCAAAAACCTCGGATTCTTCTTGGCTTCCAGCGCGAATTCCGCATTGGGCGTTACCACACGGCAGCGCTTTTTTTCGCGGACCGATTCCATTGCCGCGGCCACAGCCTCGTCCATGGTCACGTCGTCAAATCGGATCGTCATGATCTGCTGTTTCACCAAATTCTCTTCCCTTCCGTTGTGCAAGCATTATTAAATCATTTTATCAGATATTCCGCATTTTCTCAAGCCTTTTACAAAGAAAAAGCCGCCTTTCGCGGCTTATTCTTCAGGTTTTGGAGGCTGCGGCGGAACGGTGCGCCGTTGAATGACAGAAACGGCCGCCAGCAGGATCACTGCGCCGCCTACAAAGAAGGCCGCAACCACCGCATCGCTCTCCCCCGTCCATTCAAACAGCGGATCCCAGAGATACGAGGCGCTGTTGTACACGATGTGCAGCGCAATGGTCGGCCACAGACTGCCGGTACGTTTGCGGACATATCCCAGCAGACAGCCCATCAGTCCGGCGTAAACCATCCAAAGATTGGACCCGTGGACGCTGCCGAACAGAACCCCCTGGAAAATCACCGCCAGTCCCGCCGGGATCATCGCGCAAAAAGCGTCGTAGATCAGGCCGCGGAACAGGATCTCTTCGATGATCGGCCCGCATAGGCATACGGCGAGAGCATCGAGCACGGGGGAAGCCGATTCCAGCGCCGACGCGGCCTCCGCGTAGCTGTCGATCCAGCTTTGGGGCCAGGGAAAAAGCCCGATGGCGATACCGGACCAGAGCGACGCCGCCAGCCCGGCCACCGCTGCCGGCACAATCAAAGATATCCCGGCAGGCCGACTCAGCCCGGTATACTCCAAAAAACGGCGTTTTTTTCTTGCGGCTACGGCAAGCAGGACCAGAACCACGATACCATAGGAGATCAGCAGCACCTCCGTCTGACGCGCCGTCAGTTCCTCCAGCATCAGCCGGTCCAATTCTTCAAAGCTCACGTCCGGCTGAATAAGGCCGCCGCTGTGGAGCAGAATCACTATGACGCCGGCCACGGTCTGGGACAGCAGAAGCAGCATCGTGGCAAAGGCCACCGTCAATAAAGGTTTCAAAGATTTCTTTTGCATAAGCATCCCCTGATCGATTTCCTCCCTGCTATTATAATCGATCCTTGCGCCGTTTGCAATCTTGCTGTATAATATTTAAAATATTAAAAAACGATTTGGCGGTGTCATATGACAAAAAAAGAAAAGGCGGCGGAAGTCGTCCGTATCTTAAAGGAGCATTATCCGGACAACTGCTCTCTTGTAGCGCAAAAGGACTATGAATTGCTGTTTGCCACGCGGCTGTCGGCCCAATGCACCGACGCGCGGGTCAACCTTGTCACGCAGGAGCTCTATTCCCGCTTTCCCACGCTGGAGGCACTTGCGGAGGCCGATCTGGAAGAGCTTTGCCGGATCATCAAGCCCTGCGGCCTCTTTCGTACAAAAGCAAATGACATCAAAAACGCCGCGATCATGCTGCTGGAGCGCTTTGACGGCAGAGTCCCCGACACCATGGACGAGCTGCTCTTGCTGCCCGGGATCGGGCGCAAAACAGCCAATCTGATCCTCTCGGACATTTACGGACAGCCCGCCATCGTGGCCGATACGCATTGCATCCGCATCAGCAACAAGCTTGGGCTCACCACAAAGGACTGCGGAAAAGACCCCTACAAGGTGGAAATGGCGCTGAAAAAGGTCGTGGAGCCGAAAGAACAGGCCAGCCTCTGCCACCGCTTCGTTCACTTCGGCCGGGATATCTGCACAGCCCGCAATCCGCAATGCGGCGTCTGCCCGCTGAAGCACCTGTGCGCTGACGCTGCGCACAGAGCAAGCGCGGAAAAGAAAGCACACAGATAGTCGCGCCGCTTCAAAAAAAAAAGAAAAGCACGGAGACTGCCGTCTCCGTGCTTTTTGCAAGCGTTCAGTTTTCCAGCCGGTCGGTGTCAAACGCGGGGTTAAAGGCGTAAAAATTACGGCTGTCCAGGTTTTCCTGCACGGTGCGAAGCGCCTCGCCGAACCGCTGGAAATGGACGATCTCCCGTTCCCGTAAAAAGCGGATAGGCTCCAGAATGTCGGGATCGTCCACCAGGCGCAGGATATTATCATAGGTGGTACGGGCCTTTTGCTCGGCGGCCATATCCTCCGCAAGGTCGGTAATGGGATCGCCCTTGGATTGGAAATAGGTGGCCGAAAAAGGCACGCCGGAGGCCGAAACGGGATAGATTCCCAGAGTGTGATCCACAAAATAGTCGGCAAAGCCCTGCTCCCTGATCTCATCCATGGAAAGATCGCGGGTGAGCTGGTAAATGATCGCCGACACCATCTCAAGGTGCGCAAGTTCTTCCGTCCCGATATCTGTCAAAACACCGGAAACATTTCGATACGGCATCGCATAGCGCTGATTCAAATAGCGCATGGAAGCCGCTAACTCACCGTCCGGTCCGCCGAGCTGTGAAATGATGATCTTGGCGGCTCTGGCATCGGTGTTTCTGATCTTCACGGGAAATTGCAGTCTGCGTTCATACGTCCACATCGTCAAGCCTCCATTTCCCAGGGCCAGGGCTGTGCGACCCAGCCCCAAACAGCGCCGTCAGGCACATTTTCGGCACACAAGGGCCCGTAATGCTCCACATAATCGTCTTTTGCGGCTTCATGGGCGTCTCGCGCCTGTCGATAAGCGCTCAATGCCTGCGTATCTGCAGGGTGTGTATCCAGGTATTCGATCAGCTCCTGCAGGACAAATGCTGTTTCCCATACCGCCCGCAGTGCTTCCCATCTTCCGTTCATCAGCGCCGCACCCCCTCAAAAGGAAGATCCAGCACGGGAAACAGCGTCCCGCGGCACAAAGCGCGGCAGGCGCCGTAGGTTTCTCCCCATTCCTGTACGGGCACATACGCCATGGCAAGAGGAAGCTGGCGCAGCTCCCGATTGTATTCCTGCAGCGGCGCTGCGGCTGACGGTGAAGCCGGACCCTCAGCCAACACGGCGGGACGTGGCCGCGCCGGCATGTTCATCGGACGCCGCATCCGCATATTCGTCATAGGTCTGTTCAAACAGAAAACTCCTTTCTTCCGGGTCTCTGTCCCAATCTATGCCGGAACAGGCGACGGTGTGCAGACAGAAAAAGCCGCCGGCAATGCCGGCGGCTTTTGTAATGCTATAACCCTTTACAGTTCTTCCAATTCAGCCATCCATGCGGTTTTGAAGGCATCAGACGGCATCCTCCACGCCCCGCGGGGCGAAAGGCTCAGCGGCCCCACCATAGGCCCGTCGGGCATGCAGGAGCGTTTATACTGCTGCGTCAGAAAACGGCGATAACAATTCTTCATCCAATGCAGAATCGTCGCTCTGTCATATTCCTTTGCAAAGGCATAACAGGCAAGCCGCAGGATCTTGCGTGGCGCAAAACCCCAGCGCAGGATATAGTAAAGGAAGAAATCGTGCAGCTCATAGGGGCCCACCAGATCCTCGGTCTTCTGAGCAATCTGCCCTTCCTTCGGCGGGAGCAGTTCAGGCGAAACCGGCGTATCCAGAATGTCCAGCAGCACATCCCGCAGCACTTCCCTGCCGCAGGTTTCCGCGTACCAGCGGACGATCTTGCGGATCTGGGTCTTGGGAATGCCGGCATTCACGCCGTACATGCTCATATGGTCGCCGTTATAGGTGGCCCATCCAAGCGCAAGCTCGCTCAGATCGCCCGTCCCCACCACAAGGCCGTTGTTCTCGTTGGCCAGATCCATCAGGATCTGCGTGCGCTCCCGAGCCTGGGCATTTTCAAAGGTCACGTTGTGATTTTCTGGGTCGTGCCCAATATCGGCAAAGTGGCCGCTGACCGCGTCGGCAATGGGGATCTCGCGCAGAGTAATCCCCAATTCCTTACAGAGAAAGCCCGCATTGTCCCGGGTGCGGACACTGGTGCCGAAGCAGGGCATGGTGACGGCTGTGACGCCGGAGGCGTCTTTCCCCAACAGCTTCATCGCTCCGTGGGCTGCCAGCAGAGCCAGCGTGGAATCCAATCCTCCGGAAACGCCGATGACGGCGCTGGACGCGCCGATGTGCTTCATCCGGCGGGCAAGCGCGTGAGTCTGCAAGGAAAAAATGCAGGCACATTCTTCCGCGCAGGCCTGCGGATCGGACGGAAGATAGGGATCTGTCGCTGCAGGCCGCGTCAGCTTGGTTTCCCGCAGTGGCATGGAGAAGCGGACAGCTTCGGCGGCGTTCCGAGCGGGGGCCGGATAGGTGTTGGTCCGGCACCGTTCGGCCGTCAGCCGCTCCACATCGATCTCCGTGATTGCCATATCGTCGGAAAAAGCCTTGGTTTCCGCAAGCAAAGCGCCGTTTTCCGCAATCAGCTGCCGCCCGGAAAACACCAGATCACCCGTGCTTTCGCCGATGCCGGCGTTGGAAAGGATATAGGCGCAATGACAGCTCCTGCTGTGAGAGGCGACCAAAGCGCGATGCTCCGCCGCCTTGCCCGATCCGTCGTGGCTGGCGCAAAGATTGGCGATCACGGTGGCGCCGTCGCGGCACATGGCGACGGAGGGCGAGACGGGCACCCAAAGATCTTCGCAGATCTCGAGGCCAAGGGCGAACGCAGGCAGCTCCGCGCAGGCAAACCGAAGACCTGCGCCGAAACGCGCTTCCCTGCCGCAAAGGATCACCGTGCTCTCGCCGACAGGCGCAGGAGAAAACAGCCGCATTTCCTGGAACTCATCGTAATTTGGCAGATTGCTTTTGGGCACTACGCCCAAAATTTGTCCATGATACAGCAAGACGGCGCAATTATACAGCTTGCCCAGATGCCGCACGGGCGCCCCAACCGCGACCAGCATAGGAAGCTCCGCCGTGCCGCAAAGGACCGCTTCGACGCCCTTTTCCGCCGCATCCTGCAGTGTACGCTGGAAAAACAGGTCGCCGCAGGTGTAGCCGGTGATCGAAAGCTCCGGCGTCACGAAAAGGTCGGCTCCCCGTTCCGCAGCGTTGTGAGCAGATGCAATGATAGACGCCGCGTTGAACGCACAATCGGCGAGATGCATCTCAGGCGCCGCGGCGGCAACCTTGATGAATCCATCTTTCATAAGGCTCGTCCCCTTATTCTTGATTTATTTGCAAAGATCCAAAATGACCTGCGTGAAGATCTTTGCGCTGAGCATCAGCTCTTCGATCACAGCAAATTCATCGGCGCCGTGCATCCGGTTGTCGGTGCCGGGCAGTGCGCAGCCGAAGGCAACGCCGCCCTCGATCTCGTGAACATAGGTGCCGCCACCGATGGCGATGCATTCGCCCTTGAGCCCGGTGTAGTCTTCATAGGTCTTGAGCAGCGTCTTGCACAGCTCGGAATCGGCGGGCGTGTGGTGCGGGGGCCGCATATCGCCGTTTTCCAGCACGCGGAAGCCACAATCGGCAAATGCCTTTTCCGCCACGCAGCGCATGTTCTCGTCATTGGCGCAAAGCGGGCATCGGCTGTCATACTGACCGTGGAATCCGGTGAGACCAAGCTCCAGAACGCTGAACACCAGCGTCAATCGGCCGGAGATCTCGTCCTGCTGATCGACGCCCAGCGCCGTGCCGTGATTATCGCCGAAGGGGAACAGTTTTGCCAGATTCCGAATGGCGCGGGCAGAGGCTGTATCGGCCAGCGGCAGCGAAGCCAGCATCGCTACCATGGCGATCTGCGCGTTTTTGCCGGTTTCGGGCGAAGCGGCGTGAGCGCTCACGCCCAGAGCGTGGACACAGACTTTGCCGTCTTCCTCCGTGACCGTGAATTGAACGCCGGTCGCTTGTTCGACAGCGTCGCAGGCAATGCGCACTTCAGAGGAGGACATGCCCTCGACCTGCGCGGTGCATTCCCGGGTCACGATATTCGTCGTGGTGCCGCCGTGGATGGCTGTCACCCGCGGAAGCGCGGGATCCTCCGCCCATTCCGCACCGAACACGGGGCGGTGCATCCCCTTCTCAATATTGATCACGGGATACTCTGCGTCGGGAGAAAAGCTCACGGGAGGCGCCGGCTCCTTTGGCAGGTAATATTCCAGATCTTCGCTGCCGGTCTCTTCCGCGCTGCCCAGGATCAGACGGACACCCTTGGACAGATCGGGATTGATCTCGCGGGCAGCCTTCATCGCCCACATGGACACCACGGCCGGGCCCTTGTCATCGGCGGAGCCGCGCCCGTAAAGAAGGCCGTCCTTCACCGTGCCCTCATAAGGCGGAACAGTCCAGCCGCTGCCCTCGCTGACCACGTCGAGGTGCGCCAAAATGCCCAGATAGGCGGGCTTGTCGTTGAGCTCGGCAGTGATCACATAGTTGTCAAAGTTTTTGGTGCGGAAGCCCATCTCATCCAGCATTCTGCGGCCCTCCTGCAGCGCGGCGCAGGGGCCTTCACCGAAGGGCATGCCGGGTTTGGGATCCTCTCTTTCACTCTTGATCCGGATCAGACGGCAGATATCTGCGATGATCTGATCCTGCTTGTCCGCAAAATAGGCTTCGATCTGTTCACGGTACATCGTCGGTTCCTCCTGTTTCTATTTTATATGATCAAATTCCACTCAAATCAAAGGGCGGCGTATATTCTTCCCGGGCAGAGCGCCGATCCTGCAAAAAGCCCCGAAATCCCAGCTCCGCCGCCCGATCCGCCACAGTTTGGTATTCATAAGTGGTAAGCCTGCGGTCGATCTCCGGGAACGGCGCACAGGCGGGTGTGGGCGTATACTGGCTCATCAGGCTGAGCAAAAAGCTGTCTTTCGGTAACGCATGATCAAGAAAGTCCAGCAGCCGAAGGGAATCCTTTCTGCACCCCGGCAGCACCAGATGGCGAATGATCAGCCCTTTTTTCAAAAGGTTCCCGTTCCAAACAAGGTGCGGCTGCTGACGGTGCATTTCCAGAATCGCTGCAGAAGCCACCGCAAAATAATCCTTCGCTGCGGAATACCGGGCTGACAAATCCGGATCGAAGTATTTCAAGTCCGGCAGATAGATATCGACGCGGTTTTCCCACAGACGAAGCGTTTCGACACGCTCGTATCCGCCGGTGTTCATCACGACAGGGATCTTCGGCCTTGCAAGGGCCAAGGCCTGCAGGATCTGCGGTGTAAAGTGCGTTGGCGTTACAAGGTTCAGGTTGTTCGCGCCCTGACTTTCCAGCTCTCGAAAGATCTCGGCAAGGCGTGTCGGGCTGATCGTCTTCCCCACGCCCTCTTTGCTGATGCCGCGATTCTGGCAAAACACACAGCCCAGCGTGCATCCGGTAAAAAACACCGTTCCGGAGCCCTCGGTCCCGCTGATACACGGTTCTTCCCAAAAGTGAAGCGCCGCACGGGCCGCGCGGATCTCCGTCCCTTCTCCACAATATCCTCGCCGGCTTGCCCGGTCAACGCCGCACTGCCGCGGACAGAGCGTGCAGATCTCCGCCATGCTATTCCTATCCTCCATCAGATCTGAAGCACCGTGCCGCCCGGGATACTCACCTTTGAATGGAGCAAAAGCGTATCTCCTTCCTTCAGCCGAGTCCCGCCGTTGGGGATGATGACCCGCTTGCCGCGCTTGATCATCACGATCACAGACTGCCGGGAAATATCCAGATCCCGGACGTACTGATCGTTCCAGGGGTTTTCACTGAGCAGCGTTACCTGCTTCAGCTCCACGTGCAGATCGCCTGGCAGCGGCTCGGCGGCCAGGATCACGGTGTCGTTCTGCTCCAGCGTCAGATCCCCCTTGGGTACAAGGACATCATGCCCCCGATGGATCGCCGTCAGGATCAGGCCATAAGGCAGCTCCAATTGTGAGACAGGCCGCCCGACCCAGGGATCCTTTTGCTGAAGGCGGATCTTGATGAACTGGATATCCTTTTCCCGTGCAAGCCGTTCGCTGTTCTGCATGCGGGAATACTGTTCCACAAAGCCGGCGGAAATAATACCGGTGGGAATGGCGACCATGCCCACGCCGAGAAAGGTGATGACGATGCCCAGGATCTTTCCCAGCGTGGTAATGGGATAAATATCGCCGTAGCCCACGGTAAGAAGCGTCGATACCGACCACCACAGACCGGAAAAAGCGTTTCGAAACACCTCGGGCTGGGCCTCATGCTCAACGCTGTACATGCACAGACTGGAGGCCAGCATCAGCACCAGAATGATGAACACCGACGAGGCCAGCTGCTGCCGCTTCTTGGACAAGACCTCGGTGATGGCGTTCAGAGAATCATAATACGTATTGATGCGGAACAGACGGAAGATGCGGATGATCCGGAAGATCCGGAAGGCCACTGCACCGACCGGAAAAAACACCGGCAAAAAGGTGGGAAGAAAGCTGAGAAGATCGATCACACCGGCAAACGAACAGACGTAGCGAAGCACCGACCGCATTTCCGTCGGCCGGGGAAAAATATACTTTGCAGACAGGATCCGAAGAATATAATCTACCGCAAACAGCGCGGCGGTAACGTGCTCGATTGCCTCCAGCAGCACCATATGGCGCTGATAAAAGCCGGAGAATGTACCCGCCAGCGCCACAGCCAGATTGATCACAATGATCGCCGTGATGAAAAAATCGTAACCGCGGCTGGCAAAATCATCGGATGCGCCGACCTCTACGATCTTTGCAAGACGTGCCCGCCAAGACTCCCATTGTTCCCGTTTCTTCATGCTCGCTCTTCCCCTTGCCAAAAAGCGTATACTCTGAATTACAGTATATCCTACCGGGAGTCAGTTGTCAAAGCCATCCTGCACATCCGGTCAAAGAAATCGGGCAGATCGGTGATGCGGCGCGTTGATGCGGGTTGAAGGCAACAAATAATCCCGCCCAACGGGCGGGATTATTTCAGAATTATCATGTACATTTCAAACGGGCGGTCTGCATTCGCACGTTCGGCGTTCAAAACCGCCGTCGGATCTCCTGCAGGATCATCTCGTCCGCAGGGCAAAAATCAAAGTTTCCGATCTCGGCGGGCGTGATCCAGCGCGCGTCGCTGTGCTCCAAAAGCCGCAGCGTCCCGGAAACGATCTCTGCTTCAAACAGCGTAAGGTGCACAGTCAAATCGGGATAGGTATGTGTCACTTCCGTGAAAACCTCTCCCGGAAGCACGGTGATGTCCAGCTCTTCCCTGCACTCACGCACAAGTGCCTGACGTCCGGTCTCGCCGGATTCGACCTTTCCGCCGACGAACTCCCACAAAAGGCCTCGCGCCTTGTACGCCGGCCGGCGGCAGATCAGGAAGCGCCCCTCCCGGCGGATCAGCGCGGCAACGACCTCGGTCATGCCTTCTCACCCTGTTCCTTTTTGCGTCCGATCTTTGCAAATGCCGGGAAGGTATGAGGCCAGATACAGCCCGCGAAAATCACCATCAGAAAATACCGGATGGCTCCTGCGGCGGCGTGACCGTTGAGCAGCAGATTCAAAACGGGCTTCGCCCCGATGCGGATCGCCATCAGCAGCGCGAGCCCCAGCACCAGCTTGAGCACCTGTCCCCAGAAGGGGGCTTTTGTATCGAAATGAAGCCGTTTCCTGTCGTAAATATAAGAAACCGTCAGTCCCAGCATGCAGCCCAGGATGGTGTATGCGTTTTTGGTCCCTTCAAACAGGTTCTCCGAGTCGACATCGGCAGGAAACGCATAGCACAGGACAAAAAGCAAATAACCGACAGATACGACAGCCAGCAGCGCAAACAACCACGGCATGCAGCGGCGGAAGGCTTCGTCCGTGCGGAAGCAGGGATAGAGCACCGCGACCAGCAAAATCGCCGTGATGAAGGCGATCCCCACATCCAGCGGGGTATGGACCCCCAGATACATTCTGGAAAACGGCACCAGAAGGATCAGCGCGGCGCACAGGATCTTTTGCCAGACCTTTTTGCAGGCAAACCAGGTGACGCCAAGCGTTCCCACGATGTTCTGCGTGTGGCCGGACGGGAACGAATAGCCTCCCGCACCGGCGCGCGCGGATTCCACAATGGTGAATGACGGATCCAGCACCCATGGCCGCGGAATGCGGAACAAAAGCTTGAGACTCTGACTCGCCGCGATCCCAAGAAAGCCCACGGTAAAAAGATAATAGCCATGCCGTTTGCTGACGCACCAAAACAGCAGCAGGGCCAGCACCATAAAGCAGATCTCATCACCGGCATAGGTGATCGCGGAGAAAAAGCGGGTCAGCAGCGGCGAGCGAAGCCCCTCCAGCAAGCGCAGAAAATCCATGATCGGACCTCCTTAAATTATTTTACAGACACTCCCGCCGCCTCAGCGCGGAAGCGTGCAAAAACGGAAAAGATCGTATCTCCGGCGGAACGCCGCCGGATCTGCCCCCATCGCTCTGAGCTCCAGAAGCAGCTTTGCGCAGGCAAGGCTGTCGCTCTCGGCACGGTGATGCTCCAGCGGGATGGAAAAGTGCCGACACAGCGTGTCCAGCCGATGATTCTCCAGCGACGGAAGCAATTTCCGCGCCATGCGGTACGTGCAAAGATACTCGGCGGAAGACTTCCATTCCAGTCCGTAGGCCTTCAGACAGCGAGCCAGCACGCCCATATCGAAGGGCGCGTTGTGCGCCGCCAGAACGCCGCGGGAGAAAATTCCCTCGATCATGGACCATACCTGAGGAAAGGTCGGCGCCTGCGCGGCCGCCTGAGGCGTGATGCCGGTCAAATAAACATTGAAGGGGTCGAACCAGGTCTCAGGATCGATCAGCGTATGAAAAGACTGAACGATCTTCCCTTCCTCCACGACCGCAACGCCGATGGCGCTCATGCGGTCATTCGCCCGGTTCGGGGTCTCTACGTCAAAGACGACGAAGCGTTCAAGATCCGTCATATGCTTTTCACCGAAAGAATGTTGCTGAACAGCCAGCAGCTGTGCTTTCGGACATATTCGCAGTATTCGTCACGGTCGATATAGTATTCCTGCCCCCAGGACGACACCCGGAGCCACTTCCCCTCCATCCCGGTCACCATCAAAAAATGAGAATTGGTGGCGTTGGCCGGGCGATAACCGTCGGTGGTGTGTCGGTACATGGTCAGCCTGTGTTTCTGCCAAAACAGCGGGAAATTGGGGCCGATGGACAGGATCACCGGGATGTCCTCACGCAGCATTCGCTCCATATTCGTCCAAAGCGAACGTTTTCCGGCGTTCCAGCGCGCCCGGAGACGGATCCCGTATTTGCGGAAATAGCGGTTCATCCCCATAGCAAGGGTGACGCCGTCTTTTCCAAAGGGATACAGAATGGGAAAATACCGCCGCCGGAGCTCTTCGATCAGCGGGTCGTACTGCTCCTGCGGGATCGCCGGTCCATCCGTGTCGGAAAACACTTCGGTGCGGCAGCCCGCACGCCAGCGATGCAAATACAGCAAAAGGTCGGCACCGCCAACCACGCCGCAGCCGCACCGGCGCATGGTTTTATTCTGCGCGGCACTCTGATCACCACCGTAGGCCAGACGGCCGTTTGAGTGACGGATCATAGGATACGGATGCTGTAAAGCGGCCTGTTCCATCCCGAAGCCTCCCTTCTGAAAAGCTGATTTCATTATAGGGCCATCGGCGAAGCTTGTCAACGAAAGAAGAAAAAAGCCGGGCGGCAGCGCCGCCCGGCTTCAGCACATGTTTCAGGCCCAGACAAACCAGCAGAACAGATATCCCACCATCACCGCCGTAAGGGTAAAGGGCACGCCCACCTTCAGGAAATCCTGGGTGCGGACCTTATAGCCCTCTTTCTGCAGAATGCCGATGGTCGCGATGTTGGCCGAGGCTCCGATAGGGGTAAGATTGCCTCCCAGCGTAGCGCCGGTGAGCAGGCCGAAATACAACACATACGGGCTGCAGCCCATCATGGTCGCGATCCCCGTGACCACGGGCAGCATGGTGGCGACATAAGGAATGTTATCAATAAAGGCAGACATCAGCACCGAGCCCCAGACGATCAGGCTGTACATGACGAACAGGTTCTTGCCGCCCACCCGGACGAACAACTGACTGATCCTGTCGATCACGCCCACCTCGGTGAGTCCGGCGATCACAATGAACAGACTGCCCAAAAGCACCAGCGTCATAAAGTCAATGTCCTTCAGCGCCGCTTTTGCAGCCGTAAAGCCTTTTTCCTTTACGATGCTTCTGATCAGGCCGACTGCAAAGATCGAAAGGCAGATCAGGCCGTTTGTGACGGGCGGCTTGTTCGGAATAAAGGACGCCGCGATCAGCAGGATCACCGTGGCCACCAAGAGAACGCTGGGAAAATAATCCTCCACCTCGGTGAGCTTGCTCATGGTCACCTTGCCCTTCTCCCGGCGGAACAGCAGCATGATCACCGGCACCGTTGCCAGCGCGCCCAGCTCCACTGCCCAGAAGATGCTGGGCTTGCCCTGCATGAAGAGGAAGTCCAGAAAATCCATGTTGGCATAGCCGCCCAGCATGATGGATGTGGTATCGCCCACCAGCGTGGCCGCGCCCTGCAAATTTGAGGAGACCGAGATACAGATCAGCATCATCACCGGGGAAATATTCAGCCTGCGGCAGATGGCAAAGCCGACCGGGGCGATCATCAGCACTGTGGCCACATTGTCCACAAAGGCGGATACCACGCCCGCAAAGATCGACATAGCCACCGCCACCCACATGACGTTCGGCGTCTTTTGAAGGATCAGATCCGCCAGCCGATTGGGCATTTTCGAGGCGATAAACAGCGATACGGTGCCCATGGTGCCCGCCAGCATCATCAGCACGTTCCAATCCACCGCCGAAAAAACCTTTGCCGCGGGCATGATGCCCGCCACGACGGAGATCACGGCGGAGGCAAGCGCCACATAGGGTCGCTTGTCACTGAGGGCGATCATCAGAACATAGGTGATCAAAAAGAGGATCAAGGCTAACGTCTGCATATGCTTTCCTTTCCTGCCAATAAAAAAAAGACTTTTACCGGCATCACAAAAATGCGGTAAAGTCTCGTTTTGTTTCAGGCGGCAATCCGGTGCAAAGCACGTGATGACGAATTGCGCCGCGCGCAAAGCGCGCAAACTACTCCCTTTTCCGGTAAAAAGTATATCGGATGTTCGCCGCATTTGTCAAGAAAAACTTGCGCTGCGGCGGCAAAAACCCGCTGACGCGTACTGGACCAGTTGTTCCTTCGTATTATTTCTTGCTCGCTTTTCCCTTGAATGAACACATAATTAATATGAGCCGGCGCGGCACCATGACGTTCCTATTCGAAAGCGTGTGCAAGAAAGCAAAACCCGCGCTCCTTGAACGGAGCGCGGGTAAATATGCAATGATTCAGGAACGCAGCTTGGCGCGCAAATCGGAGAA